>JANMVT010000160.1:0-23796 GCA_031392945.1 Rhodoferax sp.
AAGCCCAGCACCGAGCCAGTGCCAAACACAACGGGCAGTTTGTCATTGAAAGTCCACATCCCCTCGCCGCTTTTTCCGGCAACCACCATGGCCTTGACCTCTGCGGCCAGGGCGGCCTGTTTATGCAGGAGCGTGAACGAATAGATGCCGGTGGCCGGGATCAGTGCAGCCACAACCAGCACAGTCAGCCTGAGGGCCAGGGGTTGGATGGCGAACCAGTCCAGCAGCCAACTGAATACCTTCTTGATGGCAAACCAAAGACCGCTTGGGGCCGGTGCCGCGTCGCCAGGTTTTGATAAATCTGCCATGGCCGTTCTTCGTGGCGCGCGCCACGCCAAGTTCCGGCGGTGCCAACCGCAGTTGCGAAATCACACCGGGCCAGAGCCTCTTGGATCGAGAAGTCGGGGCCAGAGCCTCAAAGAAACCCCCACTGACGGCCATTCTAGGCACAGCCTTTTGGACTTTGTGTGCGCTGGCACACAGACAGCCTTGGCAGCGCGCGTTTCAATGTTTATCGGAGGCCGTGCACAGCTTCAGGCACGACATCTTGTCTGTACCTTTCCCACATCTTCCACAAAGGAGCACTCCATGAACAGCATCGTCTACCTGGTTGGCGCAGTCGTCATCATCATCGCTGTCTTGTCATTCTTTGGCCTGCGCTAATGGGGGAAGTTGCACCAAGCAACGGATCAGCTCCCCGCAAGCTTCATCTTCTTGATCGAATTTCTGATCGGGGTGAAAAGAAACCATAAAGGCTTCTCTTTTAAATCCTCCGCTGCCACACGGCCTGACCGGCCCACCCTGCGGGCCGCCCTTGTTAGCGCGCCTTTTTCGCCTTGGCAACCGGTGCTACGGCAGCAGCCATTGACGCAGCCTTGTCCATGGCCTCATCCAGCGCGATTTCCGCTTTCGATGCAGCGTTCTTCAGGTTTTTGGAAACTGAAGCAAAAGCCTCGGGTGCGGGATGGGCCTTTTCAATGGCGTCAACCGTGCTGTTGAACTGCCCCACGCTCAATGAGGTCGCCGCCTTGAGATTCTTGGCAAACATGGCCATTCCGGCTTCAGCCGAAGCTTTGAAGACTTCAAATGCAGCTTGTGGATCTTTGGCGGTTTTGATGGACTCGACCGATTCAGCCAATGCTGCCTGGGCTTCCTTGGCTTGTTCCTGCGCCAGATCTGTCCAGGCCTTCAGATTCTCCTGGGCTGGCTTGATGGCGTCCTGCATGGCAACAGGATTGAACTTGGGCGCAGACTCCGACATGGTTTTTGCGATGGCTTCGAAGGGGGTGTTTTTGAACATGGGGTGATCCTTTTAAAAATGGTGCAGTGCAGCAATTATTGAGCAAAAACCCAAGTTGTGCCTGTCCAGTCGAAGGATTTGCCGTGATTAGGGCAGCCGCCCTATTTGGGCTACAGTGCCTTTGGATGGCGCGTTGGCGTTTTGGGATTAAAGCGAAAGGATCTTGACATGATGCACTACGGTTACAACGGACTCATTGGCTTGCTGGTGCTCGCTGGCGACGTCTGGGCCATCATCAACATAGTCCAGAGCAGTGCATCGAATGAGAAGAAGTTGATATGGATACTCGCCGTGGTGTTATTGCCCGTTCTGGGTCTGATCCTGTGGTTTTTGCTGGGGCCACGCAAGGGCAAGCCGAGCTAAGCGCAACGCGAATGCCTGTTTTTCCGTGGGAAGATTGCCCACCCACCCCAACCCTTGAGGACACGATGCCGACATTGTTCAAGAATCTGGCTGCGCTGCTGTTGGCGTGCGCCGCGTCTGTGGGCTACGCCCAGCCCTATCCCGCCAAACCGATCAAGCTGATCGTGCCTTATGCCATTGGCCAGGGGACGGACATCGCGGCGCGTTATGTGGGGGATGAGTTGTCAAAGGCCCTCAACCAGCCCATCATCATCGACAACCGGCCCGGTGCCGGCGGCAACATCGGCACGCAGGCGGCAGCCAAATCGCCGGCTGACGGCTACACCTTGCTGATTGGCACCAATGCAACCCATGCGGCGAATGCCTTCCTGTACACCAATCCGGGGTTCGATCCGCAGGCTGATTTTGAACCGATCGCGATGGTGGGCATCCTTCCGCTGGTGTATGTGACAACACCCAGCAGCCCGGTCAACAACATTCAGGATCTGGTGCACGCGGCACGCGCCAAGCCCAACGGGCTGAACACCGCCGTGTCCACCACCACCTGCCGCATGGCGCACGAGCTGTTCACGCAGCGTGCCGAGGTGCCGATGTTCCCGGTGGACTTCAAGGGCAGCGCCCAGGCCATCACCGCCCTGCTCGGCGGGCATATCGAGTTCATGGTCGACACCATCACCGCCCTGCGCGCCCATGTCATGAGTGGCCAGGTCAAGGCGCTGGGCGTGACCTCGGCAAGCTCCAGCAAGCTGCTGCCAGGTGTGAAGTCCATCGCGGAGCAGGGGGTAGCTGGTTACGAACTGGTGGGGTGGACCGTGCTGTATGCACCCAAAGGCTTGCCACCTGAAACCGCACGCACGCTGGCGGCCGCCGTGACCAAGACGCTCGAACGTCCAGACGTGCAGGAAAAGCTGCTACAGATGGGCATCGATCCACTCGCCAAAACAGGCGCCGAACTGAAGGCCTTTGTCGCTGCCGAGAAAGACAAATGGGGCCGCCTGATCAAGGGCGCTGGCCTGAAGCCAAATTGATTCCAGCCCCTCAACAAGATTGACCGTCCACACGAACAACGACGCCACAGCGCCCATGCCGCACGCCGCCGTTAATGCGCGCCAGCTCAGCGGCCCGGCCCTGGCCGATGCGCTGACCGGAAGCCGCGCGCGCACCTGGGCGCTGGTGGGCGATTTGTCCCCCGCGCAATGGTTACCCCCGCACCAGGCCGGGGTCAATCCGGTGGCCTGGGAACTGGGGCACTTGGCCTGGTTTGCCGAATTCTGGATTCTGCGCGGGCCGCATTCCCGCAGCGGCGATGGTTTTGCAGAGGCTGGCCGGGCGCCGCGATTCGCCGGCCCGGATGCCTTGTTTGATTCGGCACGCCTGTCGCATGCAGCACGCTGGACTGAACCGATGCCGGCCCGCGCCGGGCTTGAAAAAATACTGGATTCCCAGTTGCAGGCTTGCGTTGAAAGCATGTCGGCGGCCGGCGCAGTGACCGGATCCGACGCCGACCAAGCGCTTTATTTTCACCGCCTGGCCTTGTTCCACGAGGACATGCATGGCGAGGCATTTTGCTGGATGCGCAACGCCCTGGGATATTCAGCGCCTGCGGACACGGCCGTGCCGCACGTCCCCGCCAACTCAGCCCTGTCGATCCAGGGCGGCCGGTTCATGGCGGGCCATGCCAATGATGAAAACGGCTTCGCATTCGACAATGAAGCGCTGGCCGTCGAGGTGCAGATGGAAGGTTTCAGCATCGACAGCGCGCCGGTTTCAGCGTTGGAATTTGCCCGCTTCGTGGACGCAGGCGGCTACCGGCAGGCGCGGTTTTGGCCCGGTGCGGCCGGGATTTGGCTCGCGCAATCCGGCTTGGCCCAGCCCCGGCATTGGCGCCGCGCCGCTCTGGGCGACTGGCAAGTGCGCTGGTTCGACCAATGGCTTGCATTGCTGCCTGACGCGCCGGCCATGCACCTCAACGCGTTTGAGGCCGAAGCCTATTGCCTGTGGGCCGGCCGGCGTCTGCCAACTGCGATGGAATGGGAATACGCGGCGCGATCCGCTCCCGCATTCAACTGGGGCCACAGCGTCTGGGAGTGGACTTCCGACATGTTCACTCCCTACCCCGGCTTCAAACCCGGCCCCTACCGCGAATATTCCCAGCCCTGGTTTGGCGACCACCGTGAATTGCGCGGCGGCGCATTCGCGACACATGGGCGCATTCATCATCCCTGCTACAGGAACTTTTTCCAGGCCCATCGCTCCGACATTTTTGCGGGTTTTCGAACGGCAGCGGTTTAGTTGTGAAAGGCACTTTGAATCGACGCAGTCTCCTTGCTGGCAGTTGCAGCGCAGGCCTGGCAAGCCTGCTGGGGGCCTGCACGCTGGCGCCAGACCTGGATCACGATGGGGCGGACGCGCCACGCAGCGAAGCGCTGGCGCGGCCCGTTCGCACCGCATGGGTGTTCGGCTCCGGCGGGCCGCGCGGCTTTGTGCACGTGGGCGTGATCAAGGGCCTGGCCGAACTGGGCTTGACGCCGGATTTGCTGGTAGGGGCTTCCGTCGGCGCCCTGGTGGCGGTGATTTACGCGTCGGGCAAATCAGCGCAGGAGATCGAGCGCATGGCGCTTGACTTGCCATTTACCGGCATCGGGCGGCTGGCGATGGGAGCCAATGAGCGCTTCAGCGGCTCGCCCATTGCCGACCTGGTGCGTGACGAGGTCGGCGGCAAACCGCTGGAGCGCATGCGCACGCCCGTGGTGTGTGTCGCCACCCGGCTGCGCGACGCCCAACTGGTCGGCTTCAACGCCGGCGACGCGGGCCTGGCCGTGCAGGCCAGTTGCGCGATTGAAGGCCAGTTCACGCCAGTGCGCATCCGTGGCGACCAGTACATGGATTCAGACCGCTATCAGCCGCTGCCGGTGCGCCTGGCCCGCCGCCTTGGTGCCAGGCGCATTTTGGCGATTGACGCTTCTGCCCACGAGGACCGGGCGCCGTCCAGCGCCGAACGTTATCGGGCGGGCGACTTGCGCAAACGCGCCCTGACCGAGCCCGATGCCCGCTCCGCCGATTTGGCCCTGCACCCCGATTTCGGTTATTACGTGAACCTGTCGCGCGATTTCCGCCAGCGCGCGATTGAAGCCGGTTACCGCGATATCCTTGCGTCTGCCCCTCAACTCATCGCCTTGCATTCCGCCACCTGACGACCTTATGACAAAACAGCGCCCGCCCGTCAAAACCCTGGTTCTCTTCAATTACGATTGGGATGAAATCGGGTTCGAGCGGGCCAGCCGGGCACTGGGGCAAACCGCCCCGGACCATGCGGGTTTTGACCTGTTTTCGTTTCCGAGCAATGCCCATCTGGCCTGGTTTGACATGGGCCGGTTTGTGGCGGGCCTGGCGCGCCGCGCCAAATCGCGCGGCTGGCAGGCCGTGGTGTCGCACCATGAGCAGTTCGGCGCGCTGGCCGCCGCCATGCTGGCCGAGCGCATGGGCTGGCCGGGCACGCCGGTCAACGCGGTGCTGGCATGCCAGCACAAGCTGCATGCCAGGCAGATATTGCAGCAGGTTTGCCCTGGCGCGAACCTTGATTTTGCGGTGCTGGACACCCGGTATGGCGGCCCGGTTCCCGACAACCTCTCTTACCCGCTCTTTGTCAAACCCGTGAAAGCCGCGTTTTCGGTGCTGGCCAAAGTGGTCCGTTCACAGGCTGAACTGCACGCCCACACGCGTTTCGGCCTGTGGGAGCTGTGGGTCATCCGCCACCTGGTCGAGCCGTTCGAGCGGGTGTTTCAAGAACGCCTGGGCGGGGCCCCCAGCGCGCACCGCATGATGGTCGAAACCCCCGTTCACGCCGCCCAGTTCAATCTGGATGGATTTGTCTGGAAGGGCAAAGCCGAGATGTTCGGCGTGGTCGATGCCATCATGTACCCCGGCACCCAGGCTTTCATGCGCTGGGATTTCCCCAGCCGCCTGGAGCCTTCCATCCAGCAGCAAGCTCTTGATGTCGCCCAGCGGTTTTTGACGGCCGTCGGCTTCAGCCATGGCATGTTCAACATGGAATTTTTCCACGACGAAGCCACGGGCCGCCTCACGGTGATCGAGTTCAACCCGCGCCTGGCATCGCAATTCTCCGACCTCTACCTGCGCGTCAACGGCGCCGACCTGCACGCGTGTTCGCTGGCCTTGGCGCACGGCGAGCATCCGGACACGGTGGCCCGGATCGGGTCAACCGCCGGCGCCGCGTCCAGCCTGGTCTACCGGAGTTTCTCGCCCGGGCAAGATGTGTCAATGCCAGACGCCAGCCAAAGGGCGCGCTTCGCGGCCGAGCACGCCGACGGCCTGCTGTTTGACTTTCCCAAAGACGCGGGCTCGATCGCGCGCGATTTCAAGTGGCTTGGCAACTACCGTTACGGCATCGTGCATCTGGGCGGCCGGGACGCCGCCGATCTGCGTTTTCGGGCTGACGCGGCCAGCGCCGTGCTCGGCTGGCCGTCGCCCTACCACGACCTGCCGGGCATCGAGGCCGAGCGCGCCCGTGCCGTCAAAATTCCGTACCCGCTGGCCTTGGTTCGACCGGCCACGGCAGCGGGTTCATAGGAGGCTGCGCGCCTGCCAATTCAGCTTGAGAGCCGGTGCCGGCAAAGGTAGCTCAAAGCATCGACCAGACCCACCAGCAGCAGCATGGCCATCAGAATGGCGCTGGTTTCACCCATCTGGAACAGGCCCATGTGAAAGGCCAGCATGCCGCCCAGGCCGCCCGCGCCCACCACCCCCAGCACGGCCGCAGCGCGGATGTTGTTCTCCCAGCGGTACAGGGTGTAACTGACCAGTTGTGGCAATATTTGCGGCAAGGTGGCGTACAGAAAGATGCGCCCTTCTCCCACGCCGCGCGCGCGCAGGGCGAAGCCGGGGCCCGATGGCGCGTTTTCAAGGCTTTCCGCGAACAGCCGCCCCAGCACCCCCGTGGTGTGAAGCGCCAGCGCCAGCGTGCCCGCAAAGGGCCCCAGACCCGCCGCAATCAACAGCAGGGCGGCCCAAACCAGCTCGGGCGTGCTGCGCAAGGCATTGAGCAACAAACGCGTCGGCGCGCGCCAGTAGGCCGGGTCGCCCACATGGGATCTGCTCGCAGGCAGGGCCAGCAGCAAGCCCATCACCAGGGCCAGCAGGGTGCCCAGGGCCGACATCGCCAAAGTCTCCAGCGTGGCCATCGCCAGCTTGCCCAAAAACGCCTTGCCGAGTTCGGGGTGCAGCAGTTCGCCCAGAAACTTGCCCATGCGGGCCATGGCATCGACCGACGCAAACTGCCGCCATTGAAGATCGAGCGACCAGAAGCTCAAAACCACCAGCAGCACGATGCCCAGCGCAAACCAGCAGGCCTTGCAGCGGGCGTCAAACAGTTTGGGCGGCAGCCGATAGACCTCGTTGGCCGCCCGCACAGATGTGCGTACGCTCATGCCAGTCCCCGGCGCAGAAAGGCGCTGACCGCGTCCGCCAGCCAGACCAGGGCCATGAAGACCAGCAGGATGGCGGCGACTTCCGAGCCGTTGAACATCTTCATCGATGAATCCATCAACTGGCCCAAGCCCCCGGCGCCGACAAAACCCAGCACCGCCGAAGAGCGGATCGCGCATTCCCAACGGTAGACCGTGTAACTCGTCAGCTCGGCGGCGTTTTGCGGCAGCAGGCCATAAAAAAAGGCCTGTAGGCGTCCACTGCCATTGCGCATCAGGCTGGTGGTGGCATGAGTGTCGCCGCTTTCCAGAATATCGGCGTACACCTTGCCCAACATGCCGCCATAGGTCAGCGCGATGGCCAATACGCCCGAGGTGGCGCCCAGGCCCACCACCCGCACAAAAACCAGGGCCCAGACCAGCTCGGGCACACTGCGCAAAACCATCAGCGCCCAGCGCACGGCTTGCCTGACGGCCCTGGGCAACAGCGCCATGTCGCCGCTGATGCCCGAGAGCGACAGGACGCGCACCGACAACAGCGACAGCGGTATCGCCAGCAGCAGCGCCAGGGTGAGGCCAGCCGTTGCGATGGCCACCGTGCGCCAGGTTTCGCGCGCCACCATCAGCAGGAATTCAGGGTCGTGCCGGGGCGGCAAAAAATCTCCCAGAAACCGCAAGCTGGGCTTGAGCGATTCACCCTGCACCAGCAGCCAGGGTTTGAATTCGGTCAGCACCAGGGTTGGCCACAGCAGGGCCAGGCCCGCCAGCGCCCAAAACACCCGGCCGGCCCAGGCGGGGTCGCGCAGGGCGGGGCCCGGCAGCGCAGCGGCGCCATTGGAATTGCGTGGCTGCAAATCGGACATCGGAATACGCCTGCCTACCGGCAAACCATGACCACGGGCAAGGCGCTGATGGGGCCGGGGTCGGCTGTGTTCAGCGCCGGGCCGGTGAGTTCATGCAGGTGTTGCGCGTAAAGATCTTGCAGGTGCTGCGGCGTCACCTGGTGCGCAGGCAGGTCAAACGCCAGAACGCCCGCGCGCAAACCCACAATGCGCGGAAAATTGGCCAGCGCCATCTCCACATGGTGCAGTGTGGCCACCAGGGTCGCGCCACGCTCGCTGGCGGCCTGGGTGAGTGACTGGATCGCCTGGTGCGAGCGCGTCGGGTCCAGCGCCGACAGCGGTTCGTCCACCAAAAACAGCTCGGCCTGCGAGGCCAGGGCGCGCGCCAGGCCCACGCGCTGACGCTCGCCGCCGGAGAGCCGGTCGACCCGGTCAAACAGCTTTTCGCTGAGGTCAAACCGGGCCAAAGCGCGCTCGGCCAAGGCCATGTCCAGTGGATAAAACAGGCTGCGCAAACTGGCCCACAGCGACTGATGCGGCAGGCGACCGGCCAGCACCGCGTTGACAACCCGCTGGCGCGGCGGCAAGGGTGGCACTTGAGGCGCCAGAAACAGGCGCCCGCGCAGGGTTCGCAGTTTGCTGCGCTGGATGGCCCAGGGGTCCACAGCGTCCAACTGCACCGACCCGGCCCTGGGCCTGAGGGCACAGGCCAGCAAGTGCAGCAAGGTGGTCTTGCCCGCGCCCGACGGGCCGATGACGGCGATTTGCCCACCCTTGGCAATGCGCAGGCTCAAGGCCTGGATCGCGTCAGGCGCGTTGGCGCTGGCGGCCGGATGGCGGCCTGAAACGCCCACAACTTGAATTTCCATAAGAAAAATTGGCGTTTGCCCCCGTGGAATATAGATAGTTAGCTATTTATAATATAGCAATCTGTCGATGGCAAAACCATCGCAGATCGCGCCACAAGGCAACGGCGCTACTACTTCAACAACCCGGCGTTGCGCGCGGCCGCTTCGATGCCTTTGTAATTTTCGACCTTGGTCGGAATGAAGCGGGTGGCACGTTGCAGGTCCAGAATTTCCTTGCCTTCGGGCGTGTTGCGGTTCAAGTCCAGAAACGCCTTGGTCAACTTGTCGCGCAGCGCGGCAGGCATGTCGGCGTGAACCGTCCAGTTGTAGTCAAAATAACCGGGCGTCGTGAAGATGACCCGCACTTTGGAGGTGTCCACCTTGCCGTCGGCCACAAATTTCTCCCAGACCGAAATGTTCAGGGCGCCGGCTTCCACCTTGCCGGCGGCCACTGCCGCGATGGTGGCATCATGCGCGCCGGAGTAGGCCACACGTTTGAAATCCTTGTCCGGGTCGATGTTGGCGGCCAGCAAAAAGCTGCGCGGCATCAAATGCCCCGAGGTGCTGGACTGCGAGCCAAAACTGAGGTTTTTGCCCTTGAGGTCGGCCAGGGTTTTGACCGTCGGGTCGCTGGTGATGAAGACCGAGCGGAACTTCTCGTCTTCTTCCCGCTGCACCAAAGGCAGGGCCTTGCCGCCCGAGCGGATGTTGGCCTGCACAAAGGTGAAGCCACCATACCAGGCCAGATCAACCTGCTTGTTGGCCAGCGCCTCCACCGACGCGGCGTAGTCGGTCACGGGCGTGAATTCGACTTTCATGCCCAGCGTCTTCTCAAGGTATTTCACCAGGGGCGCGGCCTTGCGCGCAAGTTCGGTGGGCGACTCGTCCGGGATCGCCGTGACTTTGAACACCTGCTGGGCCTGGCCGACGGTGGCGCTCAAGGCTCCGAACGCCAAAACCGCACAAGTCAACAAGGTGCGGAATGTGCGAAGCGGGGAATAACCGGTCATGGTGAATATCCTTAAGAGATGGCGATGCGGGAGAGTTTAGACTCGATTGAATGAAGCCAGCCCGCGTCCTGATAATTAGCCCAGCAAAAGCGAATGCCAATAACGGCAATTGGCAAACCGCCTGGCGTTGGTCACGCATGCTGGCGAGCCGGTTCCAGACCTCGATTGCCCAGGAATGGCCCAACGAGCAAACCAGCGGGCCATTTGACGTGATGCTGGCGCTGCATGCGCGTCGCTCGGCCAAATCCATCGGCGCCTGGGCAAAAGCGCAAGGCGCGACTCAAAACGCCAAAGGCCTGGGCCTTGTTTTAACCGGCACCGACCTGTACCGCGATATTGATGTGGATGCCCAGGCGCAAGCCTCGCTCGACCTGGCGCAGCAATTGGTGGTATTGCAGGAATGCGGGCCACAGCGGCTGCCGCCGGGGCTTCGATCCAAGGCCCGAGTGATCTTTCAATCGACCACCGCGCGCCAGACTTTGCCCAAGACCGGGCGCCATCTGCGCGTCGTCATGGTCGGCCATTTGCGCGATGAAAAATCGCCACAAACCCTGTTTGAAGCCGCGCATTTGCTGCGTGGGCACACTGATATTTTCATTGACCACGTCGGTGAGCCGCTGGACGCGGGGCTGGGGCGCCAAGCCCAGCAGACAGCCGCCGCCTGCCCCAATTACCGCTGGCTCGGCGGCGTGGCGCATGAAACCACACGCCGGCACATCCAGCGCGCCCACGTGCTGGTACACGCCAGCAAAATGGAAGGCGGCGCCCACGTCGTGATGGAGGCGGTTTGCAGCGGCACCCCGGTGCTGGCCTCGGACATCGCGGGCAACGTCGGCATGCTGGGGGCCGATTACCCCGGCTATTTTGAACACGGCAACGCACGGCAACTGGCCGACTTGCTGTTGCGCCTGCGGGCCGATCAGCTAAATGACGCCGACACGGCGCCTGATCGCTTGCTGCTCCGCCTGCAAGCCCATTGCCATGAACGTGCCAGACTTTTTGCGCCTGAAAATGAACAGGCCGCCCTGGTCCAGCTGGTTGGCGATTTACTCAAATGACATTCACCGAAGCAAGAACAAAAACATGCAATCGCCTGACCAACCCATCCTGAGGGACATCGTGCTGGTGGGCGGCGGCCACAGCCACGTCATCGTGCTCAAGCGTTTCGGCATGAAGCCCGTCCCCGGCGTGCGCCTGACCCTCATCTGCACCGACATGCACACACCCTATTCCGGCATGTTGCCGGGTTATGTGGCCGGGCACTACGACTATGACGACGTGCACATCGACTTGAGCCGCCTGTGCGTGTTCGCGGGCGCGCGGCTGTACCGGGATGAAGTCATCGGCCTGGACCGCGCCAACCAGAAGGTGCTGTGCCGCAACCGGCCGCCGGTGCCGTATGACCAGTTGTCCATCAACATCGGCGCCACACCGCAATTGGCCGGCGTGCCGGGCGCGGCGGAGTACGCCATTGCCGTCAAACCGATCCAGCGCTTCAATGAGCGTTGGCTGGCCCTGCTGGAACGGGTCAAAACCCATGCGGGAACCACCACCATCGTCGTGGTCGGTGGCGGCGCCGGGGGCGTGGAACTGCTGCTGGCCATGCAGTGGCGACTGCGCAAAACGCTGCGTGATCTGGGGCTGAACCCGGACGCGCTGGTGTTCCATCTGTTCACCAGCAGCGTCGGCATTTTGCCCACCCACAACAGCGGTGTGCGCCGGCGTTTTGACGCCGTCTTGCACCAGCGCGGCGTGACGGTGCATCGCCAGGCCGAAGTGAGCCAGGTTCTGGCCGGCCGCCTGCAAACCCGTTCCGGCGAAACACTGGACGCCGATGAAATCGTCTGGGTCACCCGCGCTGGCGGCGCTGCCTGGCTGACCGGCACCGGCCTGGCCCTGGATGAAGATGGTTTCATCCAGGTGAACGAGGCGCTGCAAACCGTGACCGACCCCAATATCTTCGCTGCCGGGGACATCGCCAGCATGGTCAACCACAAGCTCGAAAAAGCCGGCGTGTTCGCCGTGCGCCAGGGCCCGCCGCTGGCCGACAACCTGCGCCGCGCGGTCCAAGGCCAATCCTTGCAGGCCTACCGCCCGCAAAAGACCTGGCTGGCCCTGATCAGCACTGGCGACAAATACGCGGTGGCGTCGCGCGGCCTGATCGGTTTCGCGGGTGATTGGGTCTGGCGCTGGAAGGACTGGATCGACCGGCGCTTCATGGCCAAGTTCCAGGATTTCCCGGATATGAGCCTTGCCGCGCCAACAGCGCAGCATGAATCGCAAACCAGCGTCAAGCTCAGCCAGGAGGAGTCGCTGCAGGCCATCTCGGCCATCGCCATGCGTTGCGGCGGTTGTGGCGCCAAGGTGGGCGCCACCGTGCTGTCACGCGCCCTGAGCCAGTTGCACCCGGTGCAGCGCGAGGAGGTGGTGATCGGCCTGAAAGACCCGGACGACGCCGCCGTGGTGCGCGTGCCGCCGGGCAAGGCCATGGTGCATTCGGTCGATTTTTTCCGTTCCTTCATCGACGACCCCTACATCTTTGGCAAGGTGGCGGCCAACCACGCCCTGGGCGACATCTGGGCCATGGGTGCAGAGGCCCAATCGGCCACGGCGATCGCCACCGTGCCGTCCGGCCTGGAGTCCAAGGTTGAAGACGTGTTGTTCCAGATGATGACCGGCGCGCTGGAAGTGCTCAATGACGCCGACTGCGCCCTGGTGGGCGGGCACACTGGCGAAGGCAAGGAACTGGCCCTGGGCTTCGCCATCAACGGCCTGATCGACGACAACCCGGACGCCATTCTGCGCAAGGGCGGCATGCAGCCTGGTGACGTGCTGATCTTGACCAAACCCATCGGCACCGGCACCTTGTTCGCCGCGCATGCGCGCCTGGCCGCCAAGGGCCGCTGGATCGACGCGGCATTGCAGTCGATGATTGTCTCCAACCGCCTGGGCGCGCAGTGCCTGCGCAAGTTTGGCGCCACCGCCTGCACCGACCTGACCGGCTTTGGACTGCTGGGCCACCTGGTGGAGATGACACGGCCTTCGGGCGTGGACGCCGAACTGAACCTGTCCGCCCTGCCCCTGCTGGACGGCGCCGAGGAATGTGTGGCCAATGGCATCGTCAGCTCTTTGCAAAGCGCCAATGTGCGATTGCGCAGGGCGCTGCGCAACCAGGAAGCCATGGTCAAACACCCGCGTTATCCGCTCATCTTCGACCCGCAAACGGCTGGCGGCCTGCTGGCCAGCGTGCCAGCCGACCGGGCGGACGACTGCATCCACGCCCTGCGCGCCCTAGGCTACGGCAAAACCGTCGCGATTGGCCGCATCCTTGCGCAGGGCGACGCGCTGGAGCCTATCGTCCTCACGGTTTGACCGGGGCGCCTGGCGCTGCTGGCGATGACGCTGCTGCCGCAGGCGTGGCCGTCAAACTCAAGTCGCCCACATAGGCCAGGCTGGCAGCCTGGGTGTTGTCCGAATCCGCCCCGATCGCGATGCCGACCAGGGGCGGCATGACATCGGTTTCATGGCCAAAGGCCTGCAGAAAATCCGCCGCCAGGTCGCGCTCGTGTTTGACCCACTTGCCCAACTGTTTTTCGCCCGAATCCATGACGATGTAACGCATGCGCTGGCTGAAGGCATTGGGCAATTTCGAGCCGGCTGGCAGCAAATGGTCCCAGACATAACACAGGGTCGCCGCCGGCACGAATTCGGTCGTGCGCCCACGCGCCACGCCCAGAACACTGCGGTCAATCAAACCCAGTTTGTCCACGCCCATGTCAAACAAGGCGCAGACCTTGACCGGGGCGTCATCGCCCTCACGCAGCTTGAGATCGGCAAGCAGCAGAGGTTGGTCCAGGCGCCAGCGCCAGCGCAACAGGCTGCCCGGCCCCAGCACCACGGGCTGCAAGTCGTGCATGGCCGAGCCATAGGACTTGTCGCTGGCGACCCGCAACACGCGTTCGCCGTCCAGCGTGATGATGTCCATCTTGGGCAGGGGTTTTTTGCCGCCCGGGAAACCCACCACGCGCCAGGGCGCCGGCAAGGCGTCGCCGTTGCTGCCGCTTGAAAACACCTGCAATTTCTGTGCCGACGCGGGCAGGCACACGAAGGCGGACGCGAGAAGGCTAACGGCCCAGGTCATTGAGCGACCAGTCGTAGTCCAGTTGGGTGACGGCAACATTTTTGGCCCTTATTTTGTCGCGATCCGCAGGCAGAGAGGCCAGTTGATCGGCATACATTGCAAACACGTCCTCGACTTTCGAGAACCCCTTATTGCCCTTTTCAAAGTCTTCTTTGAACCATTTGAAAATCTGGCTGACCTCGAGTTTGCCATCAGCATAGCGGTTGCGTGTGCGGTCGCCCAGAAACCGGGCCATGCCTTCTTCCATTTGGGCGTCGAGCCTGGCCGGCGTGAAGGCCTCGGGCGGCAGGGCCGGGCAGCCAATGCTGGCGCAGTTGACGGCCACATGCACACGCGGATCGCCATACTTTGGCCGCAGTTGCTCGTGTTCGATCCAGTCGAGGTTGCGCTCTTCGCCCAGCAGGGTGAAAAACTTCTTCTTCCAGGGCTGCGAGATGAATGAGCCCAGATCCTTGATGGACTTCAGGTCGGGGTATTTGCCCAATATCAGCTCGACCGTGAAGGCGTTGTAGGCGTTGATCAAGAACGCCATTTGCTGTTCGCGCGGCCACTTGTCAAAGTCGGCCTTGGGCACGGCGCTCATGCCATCGAGCACTTTCTTGAGTTCGCCGCGGTCGGCCTGAAACCCCTTGTAGTTGGCGCGGGACTGCTTGTTGTCTGGCAGCCATTTCACGTGTTTTTTCAGCAGGGCGTCCCAGGCGGTGTACTGCGCGTCAAACGCACCTGATTGCTGGGCAAATAGGCCAATAGCCCTCGTGGAACATGCGTAGATAGCTACTATTTTTATAGCATTACGGCGATTGCTGCGATTGGGAATGCTGCTTTCCATGATTCAACCCCGTTTCCAGTTGTGGTATTTGGCAACCCATTGCAGCAGTTTCTCGGGCTGGTGCGCGCGTTTCCACTCGCCTGCTGCGTATTTGTTGGCCTCTGATAGAGTCGGATAGGTGTGGATGGTTCCCAGAATCCTGTTCATGCCAAGGCCGTGCTTCATCGCCAGCACGTATTCGGCCAGCAGATCCCCCGCGTGCGTGCCGACGATCGTGGCGCCCAGGATCTTGTCCTTGCCGGGCACCGTCAGCACTTTGACAAAGCCTTGGGTCTCGCTGTCGGCAATCGCGCGGTCCAGATCGTCCAGCGGGAACTTCACCAACTCGTAGGGGATGCCTTTTTCTTTGGCCTCCTGCTCGTTCAGGCCGACGCGCGCGACCTCGGGATCGATGAAGGTGGCCCAGGGGATCACCGAATAGTCAACCTTGAACTTCTTCAGGCTGCCAAACAGGGCATTGACCGCTGCGTACCAGGCCTGGTGCGCAGCCGTGTGGGTGAACTGGAACGGCCCGGCGACGTCGCCCGCCGCGAAGATATTGGGATAAATCGTCTCAAGGTACTCATTGGTGGTCACGGTGCGGTTGGTCGGAATGCCGATGTCTTCCAGCCCATAACCGGTCAGGCGCGCCACACGGCCCACGGCGCACAACAAGGCGTCGAACTCGATGCGAACTTCCTTGCCCTGGTTTTCAACAATGATGCATTTGACGCCACCAGCCTGCTCGCAGCGCAGCGCCTTGTGGTCAGTCAACACCTGCACGCTGTCGGTCTGCAGGGATTTTTTCGCCAGTTCGGACACTTCAAGATCTTCGCGGATCATGATGCGCGGGGCCATTTCCACCTGGGTCACTTGCGCGCCCAGGCGCTGGAAACTTTGCGCCAGTTCACAGCCAATCGGTCCGCCGCCCAGCACCACCATGCGTTTGGGGATGGCGTCGAGTTTGAGGAACTCGTCCCACAAGGTGTCGCTGGTCACGTAACCTGACTCTTTGATGCCTGGCAGCGGCGGCACAAAGGGCTGGGCGCCAGCGGCGATGACGATTGATCGCGTGGTCAGCACTTGCACGGCGCCACGTGCTGTCTGTCCATCCGTGCCGTCGTTGAGTGCAACCTCGACCGTCCACGGGTTCACAATTTTGGCGTAGCCCTGCAGCACTTCCACGCCCAGGCCGGTGTAACGCTCGATGCTGTCGTGCGGCTCAATGGCGGCGATCACCGCGTGGATGCGTTGCATCACCGCCTTGAAGCTGAATACAGGCGGGGTGTCGGCCAAGCCGTATTTGGAGCCATGTCGCATCTGATGCGCCAGCTTGGCGCTTTTGATCAGGGCCTTGCTGGGCACACAGCCGTAGTTCAGGCAGTCGCCGCCCATCTTGTGGGTTTCGACCAAGGTCACTTTGGCTTTGACGGCAGCGGCGATGTAAGCCGACACCAGGCCGCCGGCGCCCGCGCCAATCACCACCAGGTTGCGGTCGAAGGTCTTGGGTTTGACATGGTTCCAGCGCGCGTATACCTTGCGCGCCTGCACCACATCGACGATCTTTTTGGCGATCAGCGGGAAGACGCCCAGCAGCACAAACGAGCCGATCAAGCCTGGCGACAAAATGCCTTTGAGCGAATCGATCTTGGCCAGTTGGGTGCCCGTGTTGACGTAAACCGCCGTGCCCAGCAACATGCCCAATTGGCTCACCCAGTAATAGGTCAAGGTCTTCATCTTGGTCAAACCCATCACCAGGTTGATGACGAAGAACGGCACCAGGGGCACCAGGCGCAGGGTGAACAGGTAAAACGCGCCGTCTTTTTCAACGCCCCGGTTGATCTCGGCCATGCGGTTGCCGAACTTGGCCTGAACCGACTCGCCCAGCACAAAACGTGCGGCCAAAAACGCCAGAGTGGCGCCGATGCTGGCGGCGAACGACACTACCAGCGTGCCCACGGCCAGGCCGAAAATCGCACCGCCGGCCAGGGTCATGATCGCCGCCCCCGGCAGGGACAGCGCGGTGACCGCCACATAAACCGCAAAGAAAGCTGCGATCACCAAGGCAGGCTTCTGCCCGTACAAAGCGGCAAAACTGCCCTGTTGCCCCTTGATGAAGGCCAAGCTGAAATACCGCCCCAAATCAAAGGCGAAAAACAGGGCAATCAGCACGGCCAAGGCGGCCAGGACAAGCAGTTTTTTGTTTTTCATCGGGGTTCCCAAAGTTAGGGCGCGTTCAACCCGTTCTACTGTAACGCCCATGAGTCGATATGGCACGGCGTTTCTTACTGAGGGGCACGCTGGACTGGTTTGCTATTGTTTTAATATCAAACTATCCATATTCCACAACGGGAAACGCTCCTATTTATTGGAATTTATGGGATTATCAGCGCGGGCGGCCCAAAGGCAGTCCACTCGCCAGATTGGCGCCAACACCGAAAGTTGTATATTTTGAGCAATCCTGAATTGACATCGGCATTCTTTTGAAGGGCAGCCCATGACCGCCATCGACACCCAGGCCGCCGCCGCGCCACCAGCCCAGCCGCTGCGCCGCTGGGACGCCGCCGGCAGCAGCCGCATCCCGTATTGGGCCTACACCGACGACGCGGTCTACCAGCGCGAGCTGGCGCGCTTTTTCTACAGCGGCCATTGGTGTTATGTCGGGCTGGAGGCTGAAATCCCCAACCCGGGCGACTTCAAACGCAGCAAGGTGGGCGAGCGATCTGTCATTCTGATCCGCGACAAAGAAGGCGCCGTCAATGTGGTGGAAAACCGCTGCGCGCACCGGGGCGTGGCCTTTTGCCGCGAGCGCCAGGGCAACCGTACTGAGCTGGTTTGCCCCTACCACCAGTGGACCTACAACCTCAAAGGCGACTTGCAGGGTGTGCCGTTCAGGCGCGGCTTGAAGCAGGATGGCCGCACCCTGGGCGGCATGCCACCCGATTTCGACTTGAAACAACACGGCTTGACCAAGCTGAAGGTGGCCGCGCGCGGCGGCGCCGTGTTCGCCAGTTTTGACCATGACGTTGCGCCGCTGGAAGATTACCTGGGCCCCACCATCTGCCGCTACTTTGACCGTGTTTTTGATGGCCGCAAACTGGTGCTGCTGGGCTACAACCGCCAGCGCATCCCCGGCAACTGGAAACTGATGCAGGAGAACATCAAGGACCCGTACCACCCCGGCCTGTTGCACGCCTGGTTTGTCACCTTCGGCCTCTGGCGTTCCGACAACAAGGCGCAACTGCTGATGGACGCCAAACAACGCCACGCAGCCATGATCTCCACCCGGGGCAACGCCGGCCAGGCCGGTGCGGCGACCAGCGGCGTCACCAGCTTCAAAGAAACCATGAAGCTCAACGACGACCGTTTTCTGGATGTGGTGCACGAGGCATGGTGGGGCGAGCCCACCGCTGTGATGACCACCATCTTTCCCAGCCTGATCATCCAGCAGCAGGTGAATTCGCTCTCCACGCGCCAGATCATCCCCAACGGGCCCGGCAGTTTTGATTTTGTCTGGACGCATTTTGGGTTTGAGGCCGACTCGCCCGAGATGACGCGCCGGCGCCTGCGCCAGGCCAACCTGTTCGGCCCGGCCGGTTTTGTCTCGGCCGACGACGGCGAGGTGATCGAGTTCAGCCAGGACAGTTTCGCCTCCAACCAGGGCGATGGCCGTAGCACCATCGTTGAGCTGGGCGGCAAAACCGCCGAGGACACCGACCACATGGTGACCGAGGGCCTGATCCGCGGCATGTACGCCTATTGGCGCGAGGTCATGGGTTTATGAACGCCACCACCAAATCGTCCCAAGCCAGCCAAACCACCCAGGCCAAACTGGCGGCCGACGACTACATCAGCCTGTTGCTGTTCTACCAAACTTATGCCGAGACAATTGACAGCGGCGACCTGGACGCCTGGCCTGGCCTGTTCACCGAAGACTGTGTCTACAAAATCCAGTCGCGCGAAAATTTCGACCGCCAACTGCCCCTCGCCACCATGGCGTTCGAAAGCCGGGGCATGCTCAAAGACCGGGTCTATTGCATCCGGGAAACTTTGTATTACGAGCCGTATTTGCAGCGCCACGTGGTCGGCGCGCCGGTTGTCACTTCGGTCACCTCGCTCACCCCGTCTGCGTCGGGCGATGAAGTCCATGCCCGCGCCAGTTACGCCGTGTTCCGCACCAAACCCGATGAAACCACCCATGTCTACAACGTGGGCCGGTACGAAGACATTCTGGTTCGCGCACCCGAAGCGCAACACGGCTGGCTGCTGAAAAGCCGCGTCTGCGTGTTCGACAGCGACTTGATCCTTAACTCGATGATCTATCCGATTTAAGCCCTCCCGCCATTTACATGTTCAAAAATGCTGGTTTACATGCAATTAAATGCATGCAATTCACATTTTTATATAAAAATTGCATTGAAATGCACTATAATTCCTGAAAATAATTCCCTTTTTGGAGACACTATGACCTCACGCCGCCTCGTCCTCACCCGCAGCGCCGCCCTCATCGGCGCGGCCTCCACCGCCATGCTGCTGCCGGAAATCGCCCGCGCCCAATCCGGCAAAGTGCGCGTCGGCCTGATGCTTCCCTACACCGGCACCTTCGCCCAATTGGGCGTGGCGATTGAAAACGGCTTTCGCATGGCCATAGATGAGCAAGGCGGCAAACTCGGCGGGCGCGAGATTGAATACTTCAAAGTCGACGACGAGTCCGAGCCGTCCAAAGGCATCGAGAACGCCAGCAAGCTGGTGCAGCGCGACAAGGTCGATGTGTTGATCGGCACGGTGCATTCGGGCGTGCAGATGGGCATCCAGAAAGTGGTGCGCGACAGCGGCACCTTGTGCATCATCCCCAACGCGGGCGTGCATGCCGCCACCCGCGCCCTGTGCGCGCCGAACGTCTTTCGCACCAGCTTCACCAACTCGCAGCCGACGCGCGCGCTGGGCCAGGCCATGATCGCCAAGGGCCACAAGAAAGCCGTCTGGATCACCTGGAAATACGCGGCGGGGGAAGAAGCCTTTGAAGGCTTCAAGGAAAGTTTCACCGCCTCAGGCGGCGCCATCGTCAAAGACCTCAGCCTGCCGTTCCCGCAGGTGGAGTTCCAGGCGCTGCTGACCGAGATCGCCTCGCTCAAGCCCGATGCCGTGGCCTGCTTCTTCGCGGGCGCGGGCGCGGCCAAATTCATCAAGGATTACGCCGCCGCCGGCCTCAAGGGCAAGATTCCGCTGTATGGTTCGGGCTTCCTCACCGAAGGCGTGCTGGATGCCGCCGGCGACGCCGCCAACGGCATCATCACCACCATGCATTACGGCGACTCGCTGAACACGCCGCGCGACAACAAATTCCGGCTTGACTATGCCAAGATGTTCCGCCTGCAGCCCGACGTCTACGCGGTGCAGGGTTACGACGCCGGCCTGCTGCTGGTCAAGGGCGCCAATGCCGTCAAGGGCGACCTGGCCAACAAAGCGCCGCTTTACAAGGCCATGGAATCGGCCACCATCGACAGCCCACGCGGCAAATGGACCATGAGCAAATCGCACAACCCGGTGCAGGACATTTATTTGCGCGTGGTGGAAAACAAGGAGAACAAGGTGCTGGGCGTGGCAGCCAAGGCGCTGGCGGACTCTGGCGCCGGTTGCAAGATGGCTTAAAGTGGCCTGAAGCGATACGGGGGGAGGCGAGTCCTCCCCTTTTTATTGAATCTTCCCCTGCCGCACCGTGGATTTCACCACCTTCCTCATCCAGCTTCTCAACAGTGTGCAGTATGGCCTGCTGCTGTTTATGCTGGCTGCCGGCTTGACCCTGATCTTCGGCATCATGGGTGTCGTCAACCTGGCGCATGGCAGTTTTTACATGCTGGGCGCCTATCTGGCCTATTCGCTCAGCGCCTGGTTTGGCAGCCTGACGCTGGCCATTCTGGGCGGGGTGGTCTTGTCCGTTCTATTCGGACTGGCGCTGGAATGGCTGCTGTTTCGCCACTTCTACCAGCGTGACCATTTGGACCAGGTGCTGCTGACCTTCGGCCTGATCTACATCTTTGAAGAGTTGCGCTCCATCCTGTGGGGCGACGACGTGCATGGCGTGGCCATCCCGCAGTTCTTGAGCGCGTCCATCGCCTTGACCGACAACCTCTCTTATCCGGTCTACCGCCTGTTCATGTCCGGCGTGTGCCTGTCCCTGGCGCTTGGCCTTTACCTGCTGATCTCTCGGACGAAACTGGGCATGAAGATCCGCGCCGGGGCCTTCAACCACGACATGGCCGGAGCCCTGGGCATCAATATCAAATTGATCCACGCTTTTGTGTTCGCCCTGGGGGTCGGCCTGGCTGCCGTGGCCGGCATGGTCGCAGCACCCGTTTCCAGCGTCTACCCCAACATGGGTTCGCAGGTGCTGATCATGTGTTTTGTGGTCGTTGTGATCGGCGGCATCGGCTCGGTGCGGGGCGCGCTGATCGCGGCCTTGCTGGTGGGCGTGGTCGACACATTCGGCAAGGTGTTGCTGCCCTCGGTGTCGGGCATGCTGGTCTACGTCTTGATGGCGGCGGTGCTGCTTTGGAAGCCCGAGGGGCTGTTCAAGCAATGAGCATAGCCAAGGCCAATCTCGAAGTTCTACCGCGCGGCATTCAACTCGTGCTGGTGTTGGGGCTGATCGCGCTAATCGCCTTCCCCTTCGTGGGCACCGATTTTTACACCCAGATGGTGACGCGCATGATGATCATGGCGATTTTCGCCATGAGCCTGGACCTGCTCCAGGGTGTGACCGGCATGGTCTCTTTGGGCCATGCCGCCTACTTCGGCCTGGCCGGGTACGCGCTGGCGTTTCTGACGCCCCAGGGCGCACCGGCCAGCCTGTGGTGGACCCTGCCCGCCGCCGTGCTGGCCTCGGGCGCGGCGGCCCTGGTCATTGGTTTTTTGGTGGTGCGCACCCATGGCATTTATTTCATCATGGTCACCATGGCGTTTGCGCAGATGGTGTTCTTCCTGTTTTTCGACAACAAGGCGCTTGGCGGCTCGGACGGCCTGTACATCAACTTCAAGCCTGACGCCTCGCTGTTCGGCTGGACGCCATTCGCCTGGTGGGACCTGGACAACAAGACCACGCTCTACTACTTCACCCTGGCCGCATTGCTTCTGGTCTACGCCTTTTTGCGCCGCCTGCTCTGGAGCCCGTTCGGCCGCGCGCTGGCGGGCATCCGGGTCAACGAGCACCGCATGCGCGCCATCGGTTATGGGAGCTTCGCCTACAAACTCACCGCTTTCACGCTGGCGGGCGCGCTGGCCGGGCTGGCCGGCTATTTGTGGGGTGTGCAGTCGGGTTACGTCAACCCCGAGTTGATGGGTTTCCACATGAGCGCGCACGGCATCATGATGGTGATTTTGGGCGGCATGGGCAATTTTGCGGGCGCGATCATCGGCGCGTTCGCGTTCGAATATGTACTGCATGTGTTCAAGGATCTGCCCACCGTGGGCGGATTCAACCTGGGCAAACACTGGCAACTCTGGATGGGCAGCTTCATCGTGCTGCTGGTGCTTTTCGCGCCGCGCGGCATCCTGGGCTTGCTGGCGCGTCTGATGAAACAGCGCGGGGGCGACCGTGATGACTGAGGTCTTGCTCAGCGCCGGAGGCCTGACCAAACGGTTTGGCGGCCTGGCTGCCGTCAATGACGTGTCGCTGGAATTGTGGCGTGGCCGCATCCACGCCGTGATTGGCCCCAACGGCGCCGGCAAATCCACCTTGACCCATTTGCTCAGCGGCGATTTGGCCCCCACCAGCGGCCAGGTGCGGCTGGGCGGCATCGACGTGACCGGCTGGGCGCCGGAACAAATGTCGCAACAGGGGTTGGGGCGCAGTTACCAGAAGACCAATATCTTCCTGCCCTTCACCGTGTGGGAAAACGTGCGCCTGGCCGCGCAGTCGCGCGAGCGCCAGCGCGCCTGGAACCCGATGGGCTGGGTCGGCGACACACGTCGGGATACTTCTAATTTTATAGCTAACAATACACGTTCCACAAGGGCAATCGAGCTTTCCGGCCTGCAAGACAGGCGAAACGCGGTGGCTGGCACGATCAGCCACGGCGAACAGCGCCAGTTGGAGATCGCCATGACGCTGGCAACCGAACCCCAGGTCTTGCTGCTCGACGAGCCCCTGGCCGGCATGGGTGTGGCCGAAGCCCAGGCCATGGTCGCCCTGCTGCTGAAACTCAAAGAACACCACGCCATCCTGCTGGTGGAGCACGACA
Organism: Rhodoferax sp.; assembly: GCA_031392945.1. Classification (GTDB taxonomy): domain Bacteria; phylum Pseudomonadota; class Gammaproteobacteria; order Burkholderiales; family Burkholderiaceae_C; genus JANYCG01. The sequence goes on from JANMVT010000160.1 coordinate 22,997, forward strand.
TGGATGCCGTATTCGCCCTGGCCGACCATTTGACCGTGATGGTCAACGGCCAGGTCATCGCCAGTGGATTGCCTGCGGATGTGCGCGCGGATTCCAGCGTGCAGGCAGCTTACCTCGGCGAGGAATGATGCCCCCACGCTCGTCAGTGCGTGTACTTCGCTGCCCCCCGAGGGGGCCGTGCCTTGCTAGGAGCGGCCCGTCGCGGCGGCGACTCCTGCGGAGACTTTCATGCTGATCAATGCCAAAGACCTCAATACCTATTACGGCGCCAGCCACATCCTGCGTGACGTCAATTTTTCTGTGGCGCACGGCGAAACCATTGGCCTGATGGGGCGCAACGGCATGGGCAAAAGCACCCTGCTCAAGAGCATCATGGGCCTGGTCAAACCGCGGTCTGGCTCGGTCGCGGTGATGGGCAAGCCCATGACCGGGCGCGCGCCGTATGAGATCGCCCGGCTCGGCATTGCCTACGTGCCCGAGGGCCGCGGCATCTTTGGCAATTTGAGCGTGAAAGAAAACCTGGTGATGGCCGCGCGCCAGGGCGCCAGCGGCGCAGCGCGGGAACGCGCGCAAGAAAACAAGGGCTGGGACTACGCGCGCGTGCTCGAAACCTTTCCCCGCCTCAAAGAGCGCCTGGGCCACGGCGGCCAGCAGTTGAGCGGCGGCGAGCAACAGATGCTGACCATTGGCCGCGCGCTGATGACCAACCCCGACGTGCTGATCCTGGACGAAGCCACCGAAGGCCTGGCGCCGCTGATCGCGCGCGAGATCTGGCGCATCTGCGGCCTGATCCGCGAGAG
>JANMVT010000184.1:0-18395 GCA_031392945.1 Rhodoferax sp.
AAGCTGATCCACACCCTGCGCGACCTGGGCGTGACTTGCGCCAAACGCTGGCTGGCGAAAAACTTCAACCACTTGGGGGTGGAATCGACCATCAACATCGCCCGCGATTACCTGGACGATTTGCGGGTGCCGACGCGTTGAATCTGGATTCGATGGATGCTATATAAGTGGTAGCTAACTATGTAAAACCGGCGAGGGAAATCGGCACGAATTGTTGGAAAACTCGGGATCAGCAACTTCAAGCTTCTCGCCGCAGCGCCGGGAACAGAATCACGTCGCGAATGCTGGCGCTGTCGGTCAGCAGCATCATCAGGCGGTCAATGCCGATGCCGCAGCCGCCAGTGGGGGGCATGCCGTATTCGAGCGCGCGCACAAAGTCGTGGTCGTAGAACATCGCCTCGTCGTCGCCGCTGTCTTTGGCCTGCACCTGGGCGTTGAAACGCGCAGCCTGGTCTTCGGCGTCGTTCAACTCGCTGAAACCGTTGCCGAACTCGCGGCCTGTGATGTAGAGTTCAAAACGCTCGGTGACCTCGGGGCGCTCGTCGTTGGCGCGGGCCAGGGGCGAGATTTCGGTCGGGTGCTCCATGATGAAGGTCGGCTGCCAGAGTTTTTCTTCGACGGTTTCCTCAAAGTACAGCACTTGCAGGCTGGCCAGCGAGCGGGCGGCCAGTTTGTGTTTGGCCTCAGACATGCCCAGTTTGCGCAGGGCGTTGGTCAGCCAGACCGTGCTGTCCACGCGCAAGCCCGAGCCGTCGTCCAAGGCCCCGGCCGCTTCGGTGTGCTGGATGATGGCGTCGCGGATGGTCAGGCGCTCAAAGGGCTGGCTTAAATCGACTGGTTTGCCGGCGTAGCCCAACTGCAAGGAGCCGGTGGCTTTTAGCGCTGCGTCGCGGATCAGCGCCTCGGTGAAATCCATCAAGTCCAGGTAGTTCCAGTAGGCCGCGTAGAACTCCATCATGGTGAACTCGGGGTTGTGGCGCACGCTGATGCCCTCGTTGCGGTAGCTGCGGTTGATCTCGAACACGCGCTCAAAACCGCCCACGATCAGACGCTTCAAATACAGCTCGGGGGCGATGCGCAGAAACATCTCCTGGTCCAGCGCGTTGTGGTGCGTCTTGAAGGGTTTGGCGTTGGCGCCGCCGGGGATGGGGTGCAGCATGGGTGTTTCGACTTCCAGGAAATCGTGCGCCACCATGAATTCGCGGATGCCGCTGACAGCCTTGCTGCGCCCGACAAAACGCTTGCGCGCGGATTCGTCCATCATCAAATCGACATACCGCTGGCGGTACTTGGTCTCCTGGTCGGCCATGCCATGGAACTTGTCGGGCATGGGGCGCAGGCTCTTGGTCAGCAGGCGCAGGCTGGTGGCGTGGATCGACAATTCGCCGGTTTTGGTTTTGAACATGCGGCCTTCGGCCGCGACGATGTCGCCCAAGTCCCAATGCTTGAACTGCTCGTACAACCCGGCGCCGATCTCCTCGCCCTTGACGTAGATCTGGATGCGCCCGGCGCTGGGGCCAAACGACGCGTCTTGCAGGGTGCAGAAGCTGGCCTTGCCCATCACGCGTTTGAGCATCATGCGACCGGCGACCTTGGTGCTGGCGTTCAGCGCAGCCAGTTCGTCGGGGGTTTTGCCCTCATAAGACGCAAACAAATCCGCCGCGCGGGCAGACGGCTTGAAGTCGTTGGGGAAGGCCACGCCCTTGCCGTCAACTTGCTGCTGCCGGATGGCCTTGAGTTTTTCACGGCGCTCGCTGATGAGCTGGTTTTCGTCCAGCACGGGCGCTGGGGTGGACGGGCTGGCGGGCTTGTTGGTTTGGTCAGGCATGGAAAATTCGGTGATGGGAGCGAAAGGCGACGCTGAAACGCCGGGGAGGGGCGAAAGCGCCGAAAGTGTCATAAGTGGCGAAAGTGACGATTTTAAGTTGGGCGGCGGGACCGGCCCCAAGCTGCGGCTATGATCCAGCGGCAAACCGCGCCAATCAATGCTTTATCAAATCATTTCGCTTCTGCTGGAAGTCGCCGTGGGCTTGGTCGCCGGGGCCTGCCTGCTGCGGCTTTACATGCAGTATCTGAAGGTGCCGCTGTCGGCGCGTTCGGGCAACCCGCTGGGCGGCTTTATTTTTGCGCTGACGGATTGGATCGTGCTGCCGTTGCGGCGCATAGTTCCATCGGCCGGACGTTGGGATTTGGCCAGCCTGGTGGCGGTTTTTTTGCTGGAACTGGGCCAGTATTGCATCCTGTGGTGGATCGGCGGGGTCTTGGGCTCGGGCTTGACCCTGGTGCCGCTGCTCGCGGCCTTTGGCGTAGTGCGCCTGGCGATCTCGGCCATGACCGGCCTGGTCATTGTCTACGCCGTGTTGTCCTGGGTGCAGACCAACTCAGTCTTCACGGCTGTGATCGAGCGCCTGTGCGCGCCGCCTTTGAAGCCGATCCGCAAACTGGTGCCCCTGGTCGGTGGCATCGACCTGTCGCCCCTGGTGCTACTGGTGCTGTTGCAAATCGCAGCCATCGTGCTGGCGGCCGTTCAAAGCGCCGTGTTGCGTTAAGTCAGTCCTGTTGGGGGCAGATAGCCACTCGAAGTGGGCGACCGTGGGGAAGTTGCCGCCGCGCCGGGCCGCCCCAAGCAAGGCACGGCCCCCTCGGGGGGCAGGAAGCCACACGCAGTGGGCGACCGTGGGGGCAATATTCCGACGGGCCGCCCCTAGGAATATTAGCCCCCTCGGGGGGCAGAGAGCCACACGAAGTGGGCGAACGTGGGGGCAATATCTCTATTCCACGGCATCAGCCGGCTGGCGCTGCAACATGGCCAGGGTGCTGGCGATGGTTTTGCGCAATTCGCGGCGGTCGCAGATGAAGTCGATGGCGCCTTTCTGCATCAGGAACTCGGCGCGCTGAAAGCCCTCCGGCAGGGTGACGCGTACAGTGGATTCAATGACCCGCGGCCCAGCAAAACCGATCAGCGCCTTGGGCTCGGCGATCACCACGTCGCCCAAAAAGGCGAATCCGGCGCTCACGCCTCCCATGGTCGGGTCGGTCAGGATGCTGATGTAGGGCAGGCCCTTTTTGGCCAGGCGCGTCAGGGCTGCATTGGTTTTGGCCATCTGCATCAGGCTCAACAGGCCCTCCTGCATGCGTGCGCCGCCGGTGGCGGTGAAGCAGATGAAGGGCACTTTTTGCTCGACGGCGGCCTCAACGCCGCGCACAAAACGCTCGCCCACGACCGAGCCCATGCTGCCGCCCATGAATTCAAATTCAAAACAGGCCGCCACCAGGCTGATGGAATGCACCGCCCCGCCCATCACCACCAGGGCGTCAGTTTCGCCGGTGTTGTCCATGGCCTCTTTCAGGCGCTCGGGGTATTTGCGGCTGTCCTTGAATTTCAGAGGATCGACCGGCAGCACTTCCTGCCCGATCTCAAAGCGGCCTTCATTGTCCAGGAACACGTTCAGCCGCGCCCGCGCGCCAATGCGATGGTGGTGGCCGCAGGTGGGGCAGACGTTCTGGTTCTGCTCCAGGTCGGTCTTGTAGAGCACGGTTTCGCAACTCGGGCATTTGATCCACAGGCCTTCGGGGACGCTGCGCCGGTCGGCCGGGTCCGAGGGCTGGATTTTGGGGGGCAGCAGTTTTTCTAGCCAGGACATGGTTTTTCCTTTTTTTGTGCTTTGTGGGCTGGATTATGAGTCCAAAGCAGCGCGGATTTCGCGCAGAAAAGCGCTGGCAACACCGACCACTTGGTCGCGTGGCTGCCCGTCGATCAACTGGATGATTTTGCTGCCGATGACGACCGCGTCGGCGACTTTGGCTATGGCTTTGGCCGTGGCCGCGTCGCGGATGCCAAAACCCACACCTACCGGCACGTTCACGTGGCGGCGGATTCGCGGCAACATAGCCTCTACCGCTGCAGTGTCCAGCGTGCCTGCGCCGGTCACGCCTTTGAGCGACACGTAGTACACATAACCCGTGGCAATGCGGGCGATCTGGGCCATGCGTTCGTCAGTTGAGGTCGGGGCGAGCAGGAAGATCAAATCCAGCCCGGCGGCCTTGAGTTCGGCGGCAAAGGCTTCGCACTCTTCCGGCGGGTAATCGACCACCAGCACGCCATCGACGCCCGCCGCTGCGGCATCATGGACGAAGGCGCTTTGCCCGGCATTGGCCGCGTGTTTCTGGTTGTAACGCTCTATCGGATTGGCGTAGCCCATCAGCACCACGGGTGTTTTCAAGTCCTTGAGCCGGAAATCACGCACAATGGCCAGTACATGGACCAGGCCGATGCCAAAGGCCAGTGCCTTGTCGCCGGCTTTCTGGATCACCGGGCCGTCGGCGCTGGGGTCGGAGAACGGCACACCCAGTTCGATCACGTCCGCGCCAGCGGCAACCATGCCGTGCATCAGTTCGGGTGTGATGTCGGCAAAGGGGAAGCCGGCGGTGACATAGGGGATCAGGGCTTTGCGGCTTTGCTTTTTGAGTGCGGCAAACGTGGCGGAGATGCGGTTCATGAGAATGTTGCCCCCACGCTTGCCACTGCGTGTGCTGCGCTGCCCCCCGAGGGGGCTGATTTTGGCTCCGCCGCAGTGCCAGAACCTAGGGGCGGCCCGTCGGAAAATTGCTTCACCTGCACAATCTTTTCCTGATGCATCGCACCACCCTTGATCGACTGCCCCTGGCAACTCGGCCGGCAAAAGAACTCGCCCCCGCTCAAATCCGCCACCGTGCCGATGTCTTTGTCGCCCCGGCCTGACAGATTGACCAGGATCGACTGGTCGGTGCGCATGGTTTTGGCCAATTGCATGGCATACGCGACCGCGTGGCTGCTTTCAAGCGCAGGGATGATGCCCTCGGTGCGGCACAGGTAATGAAAGGCTTGCAGCGCCTCTTTGTCGGTGATGCCCACGTATTCAGCGCGGCCAATGTCCTTCAAAAAGGCGTGTTCCGGCCCTACGCCGGGGTAATCCAGGCCGGCGCTGATGCTGTGCGTCTCGGTGACCTGGCCGTTGTCGTCCTGCAGCACATAGGTTCTGTTGCCGTGCAACACGCCGGGGCTGCCGCGTTGCAGCGAGGCCGAGTGCTTGCCGCTGTCCATGCCTTCGCCGGCGGCTTCGACGCCGATCAGGCGCGTGGCCGAATGGCTGATGTAAGGGTAAAAAATGCCCATGGCGTTGCTGCCGCCGCCCACGCAGGCGACCACGGCATCGGGTTGACCAGTCTTGCAGCCTGCCGCTTTGAGCATATCGGGCATCTGCACCAGGCATTCCTTGCCGATCACACTCTGGAAATCGCGCACCATCATTGGGTAGGGGTGTGGCCCCGCCACCGTGCCAATGATGTAGAAGGTGTTGTCCACATTGGCCACCCAGTCACGCATGGCTTCGTTCAGGGCGTCTTTCAGCGTCTTGCTGCCTGACTCAACCGGCACCACGGTGGCGCCGAGCAGCTTCATGCGGTAGACGTTGGGGCTCTGGCGCTTAACGTCTTCGCTGCCCATGTAGACCACACATTCCAGTCCGTAACGTGCGCAAATCGTGGCCGTGGCAACGCCGTGCTGGCCAGCGCCGGTTTCAGCGATCACGCGCGGTTTGCCCATGCGTTTGGCCAGCATGGCCTGGCCAATGGTGTTGTTGACCTTGTGCGCGCCGGTGTGGTTCAAATCTTCGCGTTTCAGGAAAATTTGCGCGCCGTGGCCTTTGCCGTCCGCCATTTCACGGCTCATGCGGTCGGCATGGTAGACCGGGGAAGGGCGGCCTACAAAGTGGGCCAATTCATATTCAAATTCGGCGATGAATTGTGGGTCGTTTTGGTACTTGGCGTAAGCGGCCCGGAGTTCGTTGATGGCGTGGGTCAGGGTTTCTGAAACGAAACTGCCGCCGTAAATGCCGAAGTGACCGCTGGCGTCCGGCTGCGCGTAAGCTGCGGCGCCGGGATGTTGGAAATTGTTCATTTTTTGTCCTGTCAGGGACAGCCCGTCATCTGGTGTCAAAGCGGCGGGCGGTCGCGCAAGTGTTGAATTTGTTGATCTGCCGCGCGAACTGCAGCGACAAATTGGAGAATTTTGCTGGCGTCTTTGACGCCCTTGGCCGGTTGGCCGTCCGGGCCATCGAGTTCGACCCCGGAACTCACGTCCACGGCCAGGGTTTTACAACGTGGCCGCACCTGCAAAATGCCGTCGCCCACGTTTGCAGCATTCAGCCCACCACTCAAGACGAGGTGAGCGTTGACGTTTGCTGGCAGAAGTGACCAATTAAAAACCTTGCCGCCGCCGCCATAACCGTCGACATGCGCGTCGAGCAGGATGGCCTGGGCTGTTGAATATTTCTGGGCGTATTTTACGAGGTCGAAGGACGCAGCGCCATCACCCAGCGGAATGCGCGCGGCGCGCAGATAAGGCTGGCGACCGTGCAAAGTCGCCTCCAGGCATTGTTTTTCTGATTCATCCCCATGAAATTGGGCAATTGCCCTCGTCAGTATTGCATAGTTAGCTATTACAGTTGTAGCATTTTCGTTGACGTACAAAACCACCGGCGTGACAAAGGGCGGCAACCGCTGGGCCAGTTCAGCGGCCCGTGCGATGCTGACAAAACGCGGGCTTTTGGGATACAGCACAAAGCCAACCGCGTCGACACCTGCGGCGACGGCGGCGTCAACGTCCTGTTCTCGGGTGAGGCCGCAGATCTTGATTCGGGTCCGGGCTGCTGGCGATTGAAATGAATTCATGGCAAGCCATCATACGCAACTGTGCGTTCCGGCAAGCCCCAGTGGGGGGCGTAACGCGGCCCCAAAAAGTACAAGCCGTCGGGCGAAAAAGTCGGCGCGGCGGCGTCGCGGTTTCGCGCGGCCAATACCTCCTGGATCCAGTCGGGCGGGTGTTTGCCCTGGCCGACCGCGATCAGGCAGCCCATGATGTTGCGGATCATGTGGTGTAAAAAGGCGTTGGCTTCAAATTCAAAGCGCCAGTACGCGCCTTTTTGGCTGATGCCGATGCTTTGCAGGGTCTTCACTGGTGACAAGGCCTGGCAGCTTGACGCCCGGAACGAAGAAAAATCATGCTCGCCCGTCAAATGGCCCGCCGCCTCTTGCATCGCCCGTAAATTGAGCGGCCGGTAAACCCAGCCGACCCGGCCTGCGTCGACGCTGGGGCGAACCTGGGACTGGAGCAGGACGTAGGCGTAGCGGCGGGACAGGGCGCAGGCGCGGCAATGAAATGCGTCCGGCACGGCGACTGCCCACTGCACGGCGATGTCGCGCGGCAAATGGGTGTTGGTGCCGCGCACCCAGGAGGCGGCGTCGCGCTCAAGCGACGTGTCGAAGTGGATTACCTGCATCAGGCCGTGCACGCCGGCGTCGGTGCGGCCTGCGCACAGGGTTGAAACCCGTGGCTGTCCCGTGAACTGGCCCAGCGCTGCTTCGAGTTTGTCTTGAACCGTGAGGCCCGAGGCCTGGCTTTGCCAGCCCTGGTAGGCCTGGCCGTTATAACTGATGCCCAGCGCCCACCTCACGTGAAATCAGTGGCCGAAGTGGTTTTGGGCAAGCGCCTAGCTGAGTTTGGCAAGTGCTTGCTGGGCCCGCGCCTTCATGTCACCAGTGGCTTCGAGAATCACCTCTTCGATCAGGGAACGCGCACCGTCGTCGTCACCGATGGAGATGAATTCCTCTGCCAGCAGCAGCTTGGTAGCCAGGGGGTCTTCCGGCAGGGGCTGGGGTGCGGTGGCGGGGTCGTCCGCCGGGGTGCCCAAATCCAGCGACAGCGCACTCATGTCGAATTCCATCATGCCGTGGGCTGCCGGCGCATCGGGCGCTTTGGCGCCCAGCGTGGTGGCCAGTTGCCCGGGAATCGTGGTGCCAAAGCTGACGGCCGCCTGTTGCCTGAAATCCTCCGGCTCGCTGGCTGCGCCGGCCACGCCGGCAGTGCCGGTCGCCGCATGGCTGGCACTCAGCGGCGCCGACGAGGACGGCAGGGAGAACTCCAGCGGGCCGTGGCCAGACGCCGGCGCCTGCACCGGCATGGTCGCCACCGAACTGGCGGGCATGTTGAAGTCCATGTCCAGCGGTGCCGGGCCGGAATCGATCGCCGCCATTTTGGAAGTTTGTTCGGTCTTGCCCATGTCGTGGATGACACTGGCGTTTTCTTCGTCCAGCGAAAAATCAAGGTCGAGGTCAAAGTCCAGGTCGACCAGGCCGGTCGACGCGGCCTGCGTGGCGACGGGTGTTGTTGCCGCCGAGAAGCTGCCGGCCGGAAGACGGACCGTGGCCAGCCCGGCGGCCGCTGCGGCGTCAGCCGCCATCGCGCCGCCAGGCTCGGCGCTCGCCTGGGCCGACATGGGTTGGGTTGCCTCCGGCATGCCGTAGTGGCCCGACGGGCTGCCGCCTGGCATGTACAGCGGGTTGCCCGGGTCGATGCTCAGGCCCAGATCGCAAATGCGATGCCATTCCGGGCCGTCGCCGCCGGTGATTTTGTGGGCTTCGTGGGCGGCGGCCTCAAACCCTTTGGTGTCGCGCCGTTTGGCGTAAATGTCGAGCAGTTTCTGGTGGATCGCAATGCGCGAGGCGTTGATTTTCAAGGCCTCTTTCAAGATTTCCTCAGCCTGGATGTCGCGCCCGTAGGCCAGGTAGACGTCGGCCTCGGCGATCGGATCCACATCGTCGGCGGCGTCCAGCTGGCTTGGGGTGTAAACCATGGACGAGCCGCCCACGGCGCTGTCCGCCGTGTCAACCCGCTGTCCGCCGCTGGCGCCAAAGAAGGAATCGGGCTGCAGGCGGCTTTCCAGGTAGGCGCTGTCAACCTGGCTGGCTTGTTTGCGCTGGCGTGAGCGGTAGAAGGCGAAACCGGCCAACAGGGCGATCAAACCGGCCCCGGCGGCGGGCACCAGCGGGTTTTCGGTCAATTGGTCAATCAGGCCCGGCTCTTCCACTCGCATGGGCGCAATGGCTGGCTTGGGCGCTGCAGCTGTGACCGGGGCCACGGGTGCCGCGACGCTGGGCTGCGCAGGGGTTTGAGCGGCCGGCATGGCTGCGGCAGGGGCCGACGCCGCGTCAGGAGTCACGGATGCGGTGGACGTGACAGAAGGAGCCGACGTGCCAGGTGGGGCCGTCGCGGCGGCCACCGTGCTTGCTGGCACGGGCGCAGCCGGTTTGCTGGCGGACGCTGCGCCAAGTTTGTCGAGCTCCGCGATGTTTTTGCTGACTTCGGCGGTGCGCACTGCCGCGTCTTTGGCGGCGCGCTCGGCGGCCAACTTGTCCGCAGCTGTCTGCGCTTGCACCGCGCCTTTGGACAGGGTCAGCTTGTCAGGCGCCTTTTTGCCGGCCTTTTTGTCGTCCAACTGGGTCTGCACGCTGCCGCTGGACTGGCGGTCCGCCGCCGCGACCTGGGCCGCCGGCGCATTGCCGGCGAGTTTTGTGCGGAAGTCGCCAAAGTCCCGGCTTTGGGCAATGACCATTTGCGTGGCTTCATTGGGCGCGACCGAGTGCGCCTGCTCAGCCGTTGGCACGTCCAGCACCGCACCGCTCTTGACGCGGTTGATGTTGTTGTTGATGAAGGCGTCGGGGTTGGCGCGCAGCAGGGCCACCAGCATTTGATCCAGCGACACATTGGCCGGCTTGACGCTGGCGGCGATGCGGCTGGCCGTGTCGCCGGGCTTGACGGTGACTTGTTTGTCGCCCGCGCTGGCCATCCTGGCAGGCGCTGCGGCCGGGCCGGCCGACGATCTTGGCGCCACCGCAGGTTGACGGGCCTGGGCTGACGGCGCTGATCGCGCGGCAGGCGCAGGAGGCATGGCCTGCACGGACGGCGCAGTGACCTGGGCTGATGTTGCCCCCGGCGTTGCTTGTGCGCGCAGATTCGGCGGGTCGAACAGCATGGTGAAGTCGCGCACGATGCGGCCGGTGGCCCAACTGGCCTCCAGGATCATGTCAACAAAGGGCTCGGTGATGGGGCGGTCGCTGTTCAGGCGGATGAAGGCGCTGCCATTGGCGCGCCTTTGCAGCGTGACGCGCAAATTGGACAGTGCGTTGTTGTATTCCAGCCCGGCGGCTTTGAACGCCTCGGGCGAGGCGATCACGGCTTTCAGTGACGCGGCTTCTTCAGGATTGATTTCGGGGACGTCGATCTCCGCGCGCAGCGGTTCGCCCAGGGCCGACTGGATGACGACGGGCCCGAGCGACAGTGACCAGGCGCAGGGGCTGCCCAGGCCAAAAAGCGCCGCTGCGGCCAGCGCCAAAGCGGATTTTTGCCAGTGTTGTGGTTTTGCGATCAATTTAATAGCCTCCGTTGTTCGGGCGAGTGGCAAACCGTGCTGTAAAAGCTGCTGTCAACAGAGTCCCACTCAAGACAAACGCCCAGACACTCAAAACTTGAAAAGTACCTTAACATCAATGTCTTAGCCTGACAAGCTCATAAAGCTTTTAACTCGGGCCAAGGCTGAAATCAACATCCAATCCGCGCTTTTTGCTGTTGCCAAACGACAACGGCCCACCGCGAACTGCGATGAGCCGTTGCCGCCATTATCAGGCCTAATCAGCGCGCTAACAAAATTCGTAGCATGCGGCGCAAAGGTTCCGCCGCGCCCCACAGCAACTGGTCGCCTACAGTGAAAGCGCCGAGGTAATCCGGGCCCATGGCCAGTTTGCGGATGCGGCCCACAGGAATTGCCATGGTGCCGGTCACCGCCACCGGGGTCAGGCCTTTCATGGTGGCTTCGCGCGTGTTGGGCACCACTTTGACCCAGGCGTTGTCGGCGGCGATCATGGCCTCTATGTCGGCCACGGGCACGTCTTTTTTGAGCTTGAAGGTCATCGCCTGGCTGTGGCAACGCATGGCACCCACACGCACGCAGAAGCCGTCTACGGGGATGGCCGATGTGCCGGCGAAGCCTTCGCCCAGGGCCAATATCTTGTTGGTTTCGGCCATGCCTTTCCATTCTTCCTTGGATACGCCCCAACCGGGTTCATCTCGGTTTTTGCCTAACCCCAAGTCTTTGTCAATCCAGGGGATGAGCGAGCCGCCCAAGGGCACGCCGAAGTTGGCGGTCTCTGCCCCAGACAGGCTGCGCTGCTTGGCGATGACCATGCGGTCGATCTCCAGAATCGCGCTTTTGGGGTCGTCCAGCAGGGATTTGACTTCGGCGTTCAGCGTGCCGTATTGCGTCAGCAGCTCGCGCATGTGTTGCGCGCCACCGCCGCTGGCGGCCTGGTAGGTCTGGGTGCTCATCCACTCGACCAGGCCGGCTTTGTACAGCGCGCCCACGCCCATCAACATGCAGCTGACGGTGCAGTTGCCGCCGATCCAGTTGTTGCCGCCTTTGGACAGGGCATTCTGGATGACCGGCAGATTGACCGGGTCGAGGATGATGACCGCGTCGGAATTCATGCGCAGGGTGGAGGCTGCGTCAATCCAGTGGCCAGTCCAGCCCGCTGCGCGCAGTTGGGGAAACACGTCCGAGGTGTAGTCGCCGCCTTGCGCCGTGATGATGATGTCGCACTTTTTGAGCGCGGCGATGTCGAACGCGTCTTTCAGCGTGGTCTCGTTCCTGGCCTCGGCCGGAGCCTTGCCGCCAGCGTTGGAGGTGGAGAAGAAGACGGGTTCAATCAGGTCGAAGTCGCCTTCGGCCTGCATGCGGTCGATCAGCACCGAGCCGACCATGCCGCGCCAGCCTACCAGTCCGACAGTGTTCCCTATTTTCATTTTCATGCGCCTTTCAAAAATAATCAGTTTGGACTGATCCCCCGGCTCGTCAGGCTCCGGGGCAGGCGCACGAACGAGACAGGCTGGGTCAGCCCTTAATGGTGGTCGTTTTAGTGGAGGATATGAACGCGCCCGCGCCGCACAGGACAGTGCGGGCGGTGTTGATGGAGATCAAAAATGCGTTCATGATGGCGTCGATTATAACAAACGCGACATCAGGCCTTCAAAACCTTCACCACCGCATCGCCCATCTCGCGCGTGCCGACCCGCGTGTTGCCATTGGTGTAGATGTCCGCCGTGCGCAGCCCCTGCGACAACACCGCCTTCACAGCAGCTTCAATGCGATCCGCCGCAACAGGCTGGTTCAGGCTGAAGCGCAGCATCATCGCCGCGCTCAAAATGGTCGCCAGCGGGTTGGCAATGCCTTTGCCGGCGATGTCGGGCGCGCTGCCGTGGCTGGGTTCGTACAGGCCCTGGTTGTTACTGTTGAGCGAGGCGCTGGGCAACATGCCGATCGAGCCGGTCAGCATCGCCGCTTCGTCCGAGAGGATGTCGCCAAACATGTTGCCGGTGACGACCACGTCAAACTTCTTGGGCGCCTTGACCAGTTGCATGGCGGCGTTGTCCACATACATGTGGTCCAGCGCGATGTCGGGGTATTGCAGGCCGACCTCGGTGACCACGTCTTTCCAGAACTGGAAGGTTTCCAGCACGTTGGCCTTGTCCACGCTGGTGACGCGGCCCTCGGTGCCAGACGCCTTGCGTTTGCGCGCGGCCTGGAAGGCGACGTGGGCAATGCGCTCGATCTCCGGGCGGCTGTAACGCATGGTGTCGAAGGCTTCTTCGGCGCCGGGGAAGTGGCCATCGGTGGCGACGCGCCGGCCGCGTGGCTGGCCAAAATAGATGTCACCCGTGAGTTCACGAATGATCAGGATGTCCAGCCCGGCGATGAGTTCGGGCTTGAGGCTGGAGGCATCGACCAGTTGTTCGTAACAAATTGCCGGGCGAAAGTTGGCGAACAGGCCCAGGTTTTTGCGCAGCCCCAAAATCGCTTGCTCGGGACGCAAGGGGCGGTCGAGTTTGTCGTATTTCCAGTCGCCGACAGCGCCAAACAAAATGGCATCGGCTTCTTTGGCCAACTTCAACGTGGCGGGTGGCAAAGGGTGGCCGTGGGCCTCAAAAGCGGCGCCGCCCACCAGGGCAGTTTCGGATTCAAATTTCAAATCCAGCACGTTCAAGACTTTGACCGCTTCGGCCACGATTTCAGTGCCGATGCCGTCACCTGGAAGAATTGCAATTTTCATTTTATGGGTTCAATTACTATATAAAAGATAGCTTCCTGCGCATATTTCACAAGGGCTAGTGGCCTTTTTGACAGGACATCCGGCGCTGAACCGTTCAGGCGGTCCGGGGCAGGCCGCTGTGTCAGCCCGCAGAAACACTGTGCGCCAGCCAGGGTTTCTGCGCCAGCCGCTGCGCTTCAAAAGCCTTGATCTTGTCAGACTGGCGCAGCGTCAAACCGATGTCGTCAAAGCCGTTCAAGAGGCAATATTTGCGGAACGGTTGGACGTCAAATGGCAACTCCTCGCCCTGCGGTTTGATGACGGCCTGGCGCTCCAGGTCAATCGTCAACTGGTAGCCGGGGAAGGCCAGTGCTTCATCAAACAAGGCTGCGACCTGCGCGTCCGGCAAGACAATGGGCAACAGGCCATTCTTGAAACTGTTGTTGAAAAAGATATCGGCAAAACTGGGCGCGATGATGGCCCGAAACCCGTATTGGTCCAGCGCCCAGGGCGCGTGTTCGCGCGAGGAGCCGCAGCCAAAATTCTTGCGCGCCAGGAGAATGGACGTACCTTGGTAACGTGCCTGGTTCAGCACAAAGTCGGGGTTGATCTTGCGCGTGTACGGGTCCTGGCCGGGAAAGCCGGGGTCTTTGAAGCGCCAGGCATCAAACAGGTTTTCGCCAAAGCCGGTCTTCTTGATCGACTTCAGAAACTGTTTGGGGATGATCGCGTCGGTATCGACGTTTTCGCGGTCCATGGGGGCGACCAGGCCTTTGTGGATGGTGAATTTTTGCATGGTGATCTACTTCTTCTTCACAGCATTTTCAAGCGAACTTGCGCACGTCAACAAAATGCCCGTGTACGGCAGCGGCGGCAGCCATCGCCGGGCTGACCAGGTGGGTGCGGCCACCCGCGCCCTGGCGGCCCTCAAAATTGCGGTTGCTGGTGGACGCGCAGCGCTCGCCCGGTTCCAGCTTGTCGGCATTCATGGCCAGGCACATGGAGCAGCCCGGCTCGCGCCACTCAAAGCCGGCGGCCTTGAAAATCACATCAAGCCCTTCGCGCTCGGCCTGTTCCTTGACTAGGCCCGAGCCCGGCACGACCATGGCCAGCTTGACATTCTTGGCGACCTTTTGGCCGAGTTGTTTCACCATCGCCGCCGCCTCGCGCATGTCCTCGATGCGGCTGTTGGTGCAGGAGCCGATGAAGATCTTGTCCACAAAAATATCGTCCAGGCGCTTGCCTGGCTGCAGGCCCATGTAGAGCAGGGCGCGCTCAATCGCGTCGCGTTTGTTGGCGTCTTTTTCCTTGTCCGGGTCGGGTACGCGGCCATCAATGCCCAGCACCATTTCGGGCGAAGTGCCCCAGGTGACCTGGGGGATGATTTGCGAGGCGTCGAACTCGACCACCGTGTCAAACCTGGCGTCGGGGTCAGACTGCAGCGTCTTCCAGTAGGCGCAGGCTTGGTCCCATTCCGGGCCGCCGATGAATTTGCCGCTGGCGGTTTCGGTGCCAGGCGACAGCAGGCGGCCCTTGAGGTAGTCAATGGTTTTCTCGTCCACCGCCACCAGACCCGCGCGGGCACCCGCTTCAATCGCCATGTTGCAGACCGTCATGCGGCCTTCCATCGAGAGCGCGCGGATGGCGCTGCCTGCAAATTCAATCGTGTACCCGGTGCCGCCTGCCGTGCCGATTTTTCCGATGATGGCCAGCACGATGTCTTTGCCAGTGCAAGCTTTGGGCAGCGTGCCTTCAACCTTGATGAGCAGGTTCTTGGCCTTTTTGGCCAGCAGGGTCTGGGTCGCCATCACATGCTCGACCTCGCTGGTGCCAATGCCATGTGCCAGCGCGCCAAATGCGCCATGGGTCGAGGTGTGAGAGTCGCCGCAAACCACGGTCATGCCCGGCAGCGTGGCGCCGTTCTCGGGCCCGATCACGTGCACGATGCCCTGGCGTTTGGACAGGAAGGGGAAGTAGGCCGCCGAGCCATATTCCTTGATGTTGTTGTCCAGCGTGGTAATCTGCTCTTTGCTGATCGGGTCGGCAATGCCGTCGTAGCCGTTTTCCCAGCCCGTTGTGGGCGTGTTGTGGTCGGCCGTGGCCACAATCGAGCTGATGCGCCAGACCTTGCGCCCGGCCTGGCGCAGCCCCTCAAACGCCTGCGGGCTGGTGACTTCATGCACCAGGTGGCGGTCGATGTACAGCACGGTGGTGCCGTCTTCTTCGGTGTGGACGACGTGTTCGTCCCAAATCTTGTCGTAGAGGGTTCTTGCCATTTGAATCTCGGGTTAGGGGGCTATTTTAGTCGCGGCGCCTGAACCCCCGCAGCGCCGCTGGCGCTCAACTGTCGCTGGCCCTGCGGGCGACCATCAACATGCTTCAAAAACAGTAGCAATTTGGTCGAGCAGGAACACTGCATGCACAGCCACTCGGCCCATCATGGAGAATGGCAGACGCAAATCAGAAGAAAGGCGATCAATCATGTTTAAGTTCCGCGTAGCTGCGTTTTGCGCAAACCTGTTCGTATCCTTCACTGCCAACGCGGAGGTAACGCGCTTTGAGGTGCTGCAAAGTGCGCCAGCCTTCGAGGGGCGAAGCTTCGGAGCCGTTGGGCCCTATGTGAAGATCACGGCGCGCGCGACCATTGCCGTCGACCCCGCTGATCCGCGCAACGCCATCATTGCCGATATCGACAAAGCCGCGCGCAATGAAAAAGGCCAGATCGACGCCACGGCGGATATCGTTCTGCTGCGTCCTGCCGACGTGCGCCGCGCCAACGGCACCTTGCTGGTCGACATCCCCAACCGTGGCACCAAGCTTGCGCCGCAACTGTTCGACGACGCGCCCACGCCGGGCGCCAACAACGCCGACAAGGCGGCAGACGCAGGCATCGGCTTTCTGCACGCCCAGGGCTACACCATGGCGTGGATTGGCTGGCAGGCCGACATCCCTTCGCAGCCGAACCAGCTCGCTCTCGCAGCGCCCGTGTTGCGCGGTGTGACCGGTCCGGCGCGCGACGAATTTTTGTTCGACCACATGCGTACCCCGGCCACTGCCACGCTGTCGTGGCCAGTAGCGGATCCGTCAACCCTGGCCGTGACGGTGCGGTCGAAGTGGGATGCACTCCGGGAGACACCGGCCGGTCTTGCCATTCGCGCGACGGGCGCCCAGACGGTCGAAATCACCCTGCCTGCGAGCGGGTTTGATGCCGGTGCGCTCTACGAGGTGACTTACACGGCACGCGATCCGGTCGTGCTCGGCTTGGGGTTTGCGGCCACGCGCGACGTGGTTTCCTTTCTGCGGCGCAATGCGACGCCGGCGAACCCGCTTGCCGCAGGCAACGGCTCTGTCCAGCGCGCCATTGGCTTCGGCGTATCGCAGTCGGGGCGCTTCCTGCGCGACTTTCTCTACCTCGGCTTCAACGAAGACCTCGCCGGTGGTCTGGTGTTCGACGGTTTGATGCCGCACATTGGCGGCGGGCGGCGCATTGCGCTGAATGCACGCTTTGGCCTGCCCGGCCGCAATGCGCGCCATCCCCAGGACCCGGCCTGGCTGGCGGACACCTTCCCGTTCACCTACCAAAGCCTGGTTGACCCGCTGAGCGGCCGGCGCGATGGACTGATGCAGCGCTGCCGACTGAACGCGACCTGCCCGCGCGTGATGCAAACCGACAGCGAACACGAATGGTGGGCCTCGCGCGCGTCCCTGGTGGTGACCGACCTGGCGGGCAACCATCTGGACTTGCCGCCCGATGTGCGGGCCTACATGATCGCGGGCACGCCGCACTTCAGCGTTGCTGGCGAGCGCATGCGCCGCGCCCCCACCATGGCCCTGCCCGTGAACCCCATGCACGCAGGTGCGCCGATGCGCGCCCTGCTGACCGCCATGCAGTCGTGGATCAGCGAAGGCGTGGAGCCGCCCGCGAGCCGTGTGCCCATGCGCGCCCATGGCACGCTGGTCGAGGCAGCCGACGCCGTGCCCCGGGGCATTCCGGGTCTGCCGTTCACCGGCATTTACACCGGCGCGGCCTTCACCGACAGGGCGGTGTTTCCACCCAAGGTGCTGGGGCAGTACCCGGTGTTCGTCCCCCGCGCGGACCGGGACGGCATGGCCATCGCCGGCATCCGCATGTTGCCGCTGGCCGTGCCGCGCGCGACCTACACAGGGTGGAACCCGCGCCCACCAGGCTACGGCGCCGGGACTCTGTTCCCGCTGCAAGGCGCCGTGGTCCCATTCGCCGCCACACGCGCAGAACGCGAGGCCGCAGGTGATCCGCGTCTTTCCGTGACTGAGCGGTATGCAGACAGCGCCGCCTATGTCGCTGCCGTGCGCGCTGCTGCGGCAGAGATGGTGGCCCAGCGGCTGTTGTTGCCGCAGGACGCCGAGCGTGCTGTTGATCTGGCTACGCAGGACAAGTTGTCGCAGTTGCAGTAAGTCAATTGCTATTGGTGTTATAGCTGCTTACGCTTGTTCGGCGAGGTCTGGTGGCCTAAAAGGTTGGAAAGTTTGTTCTGCGCGGTCGGCCTGAACCCCCGCAGCGCCGCTGGCACCCGACTGTCGCGGGCCCTTCGGGCAACCATCTGCAGTGCTCAATCCCAGGGCCGTCGCGTGAACTCGCTCCACTTTGTTCCGCTCAAACAGCGCGTGGCTCAGTCGGTCCGCTTCGCGGCCTCCTGACCCTGGGATTTCCGCGCTTCGAGGCCGCGCCACACGGGCGCCAGCGGCGCTGCGGAGGTTCAGGCTTTAGGGGGATTGATAAACCGTGCTGGACTGTTTTATCCCACTCAATCAGTCTACAGTCCTTGTCGAATATACGTGAATTTTTTCATTATTTAATTTTTGTTCGACGTCTTATTTCGTTTGACTTAAACGGTCGGGCGCCTTCAGGGCGGCGGCTCTTCCATCGCACTCCAGACGGTGAGCCCTTCCGCGCGTGCGGCCGCAGCGAGTGGCTGGTCCGCAGTTACGAATACAGTCGTCGAGTCGTTGATGAGATGGGAGAAGTATCCGCGTTTGACGCTAAGTATTTGGAAGGCATCAGACAGATCTACACCTGTTCTCTCGACCAATGCCTTTGCATTCTGAAATATCAGTGGATCCGTGAAGTTGAGATCTTCTATCCGCGCTGTTGCTGCTCCGTACCACGCCGTAAGCCGAAATGCGGCGTCTAAGTATTCATCTCGATTCAGTTGTGATCGGTGCAGCCACTTTGATTTGAGAATGTTCAACGCCTCGTAGAAGCAGAATGGAGACGTGTACTTTGTGGCGCGTGATTGGAAGTAGGCACGAACGACATCAGATCTTGGTTCGATCGCGTAAACTTTTATTAAGGCTGAGGCATCGAAAAAGTCAGCGCGTGCGGCAAATGAAGTCATTGAAGTGCTAGTGTAGTGTTGCATTCTGTTTAGAACTTAATCGGCTGTTGGCACGGATGACCT
>JANMVT010000198.1:0-3045 GCA_031392945.1 Rhodoferax sp.
ACAGGAGGGCGAGGGCTACAGGATTGCGCTGGGCGGCCTGGAGGGCGGGCGCATCGGCATCGCCGCCCAAAGCGTGGGCATGGCGCGCAGCGCGTTTGAAGTGGCGCTGGACTATGCCAAACAGCGAGAGAGTTTTGGCCATGCGATTTTCAATCATCAGGCGGTTGGATTCCGGCTGGCCGAATGTGCGACCAAGATTGAAGCCGCCCGCCAGCTCACCTGGCACGCGGCATCCTTGCGCGACGCCGGCCGGCCGTGCCTCAAGGAAGCCGCCATGGCCAAGCTGTTCGCCAGCGAAATGGCCGAACAAGTCTGCAGCATGGCCCTCCAGACCCTGGGCGGCTACGGCTATGTAAGCGACTTCCCCGTCGAGCGCATCTACCGCGACGTGCGCGTTTGCCAGATCTACGAGGGCACCAGTGATGTCCAGAAGATAATCATTCAACGGGCGCTGGCCTGAAAGACTTGTATATGGCGACGAAAAGAGAATCCGAATTTGTCAAATGGATGGGACCACTTCTCGACGCACTGCGTGAGCTTGGAGGGTCGGGTCGCCCGCGAGAAGTCTCTGCACTGATTGCAGAGCGGCATCAGGTGAGTCAAGGTCAGATGGAAGAGACGATGAAATCGGGGCAGACACGTTTCTACAACCAAGTGGCTTGGGCGCGACAGTATTTGGTTTGGGAGGGGTTGCTGGATGGTTCCAAGCACGGTGTATGGTCGCTTTCTGCAAAAGGGCAAGCGACCAAATTGGATGCAGCCAAGTCTCGCGAAATATTTCTCAAGTGGGTGAAGTTTCACTCTGAAATCCGACGCGCAGCTGAAGACGCCGTTGCTGGTGGCAGCTCTGAATTTTCGAAAGTAACGGCGGCCCGTTCAGCAAAGGATGAAGTGGTCGTTCCTCCTGATGAGGTTGAAGAGGAAGAGTTGCTTGCAGTGTTGCGCCGACTATCCCCTTCTGGCTTTGAACGAGTGTGCCAACGACTGCTCCGGGAAAGTGGTTTTGAGAGTGTCAAGGTAACCGGTAAATCCCATGACGGAGGAATCGATGGGATTGGAATTTTGCAGCTCAACCCTTTTGTTACTTTGAAGGTTCTATTTCAATGCAAGCGATACAAAGGCACTGTCTCTAGAGCAGAAGTTGGTGATTTCCGCAATGCAATGCTGGGACGTGCAGACAAAGGAATCATCCTTACAACCGGCACTTTTTCAGCGGAGGCCATCAAGGAGGCGAACCGGGACGGAGCGCCACCGATTGAGTTGGTGGACGGCGACAAGTTGGTTTCTTTGTTTGAGAAGGCTAAATTGGGATTAAAAGAAAGAACTGTATTTGACGTGGATCATGAATTTTTTCAGCAATTCTTGGAGTAAACAATGCCAATCACCAAAGGTTTTCGCGTCCTGGTGGACGAAGCCACGAAAGAAGTCACCACCTACTCGGTGGACGAGGTTCGAGCCCGGCTGGGATCGGCCGACGTTCAAATCGTCGATATCCGCGACGTGCGGGAACTCAACGACGGCCTGATCACCGGCGCCTTCCACGCGCCAAGGGGCATGCTGGAGTTCTGGGTCGATCCGGCATCGCCGTACCACAAGCCCTTGTTTGCCGATGAAAGCAAAGAGTTCATCCTGTACTGCGGCGCGGGCTGGCGCAGCGCCTTGGCGGCGAAGACTTTGCAGGACATGGGCATGCGCAATGTGGCGCACATCGAGGGCGGCTGGGCGGACTGGGTGAAGGCCGGGGCGCCGGTGGAGACGCTGGAGCAGCAAAAAGAGAGGAAAAAGCGTGCTTAGCCCTCGTCTGTATTGCGTAACTAGCTATTATAAATATAGCTTAACAGGGTCGTGCGATGAAATTTGATGCCGTGCTGTTCGACTGTGATGGCGTGCTGGTGGACAGCGAGCCCATCACCAATGGCGTGTTGCGGGAGATGCTGGCCGAACGCGGCTGGATCCTCACGCAGCAGGAATGCATGCGGCAGTTTGTCGGCAAGGCGCTCAAGCATGAAGTCGAAACCATCGAGCGCATGACGGGCCAGCAAGTCACACCCGCGTGGCTGGCTGAATTTGCAGAACGGCGCAACGCGGCCCTGACCAGCCGGGTTGAAGCTGTTCCCCATGTGGTGGATGCCGTGCGCCGGTTGCATGGCCGGTACAAGGGTCAAATTGCCTGTGCCTCCGGCGCCGACCGCGTCAAGGTGGAGCTGCAATTGCGCCGCGTCGGACTGTTTGAATTTTTTGAAGGGCGGATTTTCAGTGGTTATGAAACGCCGCGCTCCAAACCCTTTCCCGACGTTTACCTGGCGGCGGCGGCGGCCCTCGGGGTGGATGGCGCGCGCTGTGCCGTGGTCGAAGACACGGTGCCCGGCGTCACGGCGGGTGTGGCGGCCCAGGCCACCGTGTTCGCCTATGCCCCTGCGGGCACCCTGCATGTGAGCCCGCAGCAGCTCACGGCGGCCGGCGCCCACCACAACTTCATCACCATGGCGGCGTTGCCGCAGTTGCTCTTGCACTAAACGGCCACGGGGAAAAACCGTGCCACAATTGACGTTTACGTAAACGTCAACCAAGCGCTTGCGCGCGTGAACGGGGCCTGCCGCCATGCCGATTCTGGAATCCAAACTCAACGCCCGTTCTGCGGAATTCCGGGCCAACGCGGCCGCCATGCGTGTGGTGGTGGACGATTTGAAGGCCAAGGTGGCGCAAACCGCCCTGGGTGGCGGCGACGTGGCCCGCGCCAAACACACGGCACGTGGCAAGCTGCTGCCGCGCGACCGAGTGCAGATGCTGCTGGACCCCGGCACGCCGTTTCTGGAGTTGTCGCCCCTGGCCGCGATGAACATGTACCCGGACCGTGATGGCACAGACAGCGCCCCCTGCGCCGGCGTCATCACCGGCATTGGACGCATCAGCGGTGTGGATTGCCTGATCGTGTGCAACGACGCCACCGTCAAGGGCGGCACTTATTACCCGATGACGGTCAAGAAGCACTTGCGGGCGCAGGAGATCGCCCAGCAAAACAACTTGCCCTGCGTTTACCTGGTC
>JANMVT010000235.1:0-3349 GCA_031392945.1 Rhodoferax sp.
CCGCCCACGTCCACCATCACCACGCGTGAAGCGCTGGCCTGGGTGACCGTGGAGGGAGCGCGCATGCTGGGCCAGCTGGATCGCATTGGCACGTTAAAGGCAGGCAAACAGGCCGACCTGGTGCTGATCCGCGCCAGTGACCTCAACATGCAGCCGGTGCACGACGCGGTCAGTTCCGTGGTCATGCAGACCTCGCTGGCCAACATCGACAGCGTGATGGTGTCGGGCCAATGGAAGAAGCGTGGCGGGCAGTTGCCGGGCGTGGACCTGGCGCCCAAGCTGGCGGCATTGCGTACTTCGGGTGAAAAAATTGCGACGGCGATGGCGCTGTAGCAGATTGCTATTAAATGTGTATCTAACTATTGATATTTCACGGGGGCTACAGACCTAAATGATTGGAAAATAGGAGACAAAAATGAAAAAACTCATCACACTGTGCGCGCTGGCACTGGCAGCGTCTGGGGCATTCTCTCAGGCCTACCCCAGCAAACCCATCAAGTTCATCGTGCCCTTCAGTGCGGGCAGTGCCACCGACATCGTGGCACGCACGGTGGGTGACGCCATGGGCAAAAGCATGGGCCAGGCCATCATCATCGAAAACAAGCCGGGGGCGGGCGGCACCATCGCGGCAGCGCAGGTGGCCCGCAGTGAGGCTGACGGCTACACCCTGCTCGTGCATTCGTCCGGTCACGTGCTCAACCCGGCGCTTTACCCCAACCCTGGCTACGACACGCTCAAGGACCTGACCGGCATCACCACGCTGGCGGCCATCCCCAATGTGCTGGTCGTCAACCCGGCCAAAGGCTGGAAAACCCAGACCGACCTGATCGCGGCGGCCAAGGCCAAACCGGGCGCGCTCAATTACGCGTCGGCAGGTGTCGGCAGCGGCACCCACATGAACGCGGAAGTCTTCCGCCTGCAGTCGGGCATAGACGCCCTGCACGTGCCCTACAAGGGCACACCCGAGGCCATGACCAATGTCATCGGCGGCAGCAACGACTGGTTTTTTGCGCCGCTGGCGTCAGCTCTGCCCCTGATCAAGGACGGCAAGCTGCAGGCCTTGTCGGTCAGCACCAAGATGCGCGCCTCCACCCTGCCGCAGGTGCCCACCAGCATCGAGGCCGGGCTGCCCAATTCGGACTACACGCTGTGGGTCGGCATGATCGCGCCCAGCGCCACGCCGCCCGCCATCATCAAGCGCCTGCATGAAGAAGCCCTCAAGGCGCTGGCCAGCGTCGAGATCAAGGAGCGCATGCAGAGGCTGGGGGCGGACGCCTTCACCATGAGCCCGGATGCTTTCAACGCTTACATCAAGAGCGAGATGGAAGTGGCCGCGCAGATTGTCAAGGCGGCGAATTTGAAGGCGCAGTGAGTTTTAAAAGGAGCCCGTGATGAACGATCAAAACACTTTGCCCATGCCGACGGACCAGACGCCTGATGCCGGAAGCCCCCTGCGACTGACAACTGCCTGCGCCTGCGGAACCCCGCGCCGCGGCTTCCTGGGCGGCCTGCTCGCCCTGGGGGCCAGCGCGGTGTTGCCGGGCTGTGGAACGTCTGGCGGTGCCGCCGCCCTGCGCGAGCGCATCGACACCCACCATCACTTGTTTTCACCGGCCTATCTGGCCGAACTCGCCAAGGTCAACCAGGCGCCGCCCATCGTGCGCAACTGGTCGGTGGCACGGACGCTGGACGACATGGACAAGGCCGGTGTGGCCACGTCCATCCTGTCGGTCACGACCCCGCAGGTCGGGTTCGCCGACGCCGCCAGCGCGGCCCGCATCGCGCGTGAAAGCAATGAGTGGGTGGCGCGGCTGGGGCAGGACAACAAGGGCCGCTTCGGTTCCTTCGCCATGTTGCCCATGCAGACCACCGACGGCGCGTTGCGCGAGCTGGCTTACGCGCTGGACGTGCTCAAGGCCGACGGCATTGGCATGTTGACCAGTTACGGCGACAAATGGCTGGGCCACGCGGCGTTTGCCCCGGTGATGGATGAACTGAACCGGCGCAAGGCCGTGTTGTATACACACCCGACCGACGCGGCCTGCTGCGTCAACCTGTTGCCCAATGTGCCCAACACCGTGGTCGAGTACGGCACCGACACCACGCGCACCATCACCGACATCGTGTTCTCGGGCACGGCGGCGCGTTGCCCCGACTTGCGCTTTATCTTCTCGCACGCCGGCGGCACTTTGCCGTTCTTGACCGAACGCCTCGTCAAGGTGCCGGTGCTCAATCCGGCGCTGGCGGCCCGCGTGCCGCGCGGCGTATTGTTCGAGCTCAAGCGCTTTTATTACGACACCGCCTGGTCGGCACACCCGATGGCGCTGGGCTCCTTGACCAAGCTGGTCGACGTGTCGCAAATTTTGTTTGGCTCCGACTTCCCCTACCGCACGGGTGAAGACAACGTCAAGGGCCTGATTGACTACGGCTTCTCGGCCTCAGACTTGCGCGCCATTGGCCGGGGCAATGCATTGCGCCTGTTGCCACGCTGGAACGTGTAAGGTCAAATCGTATTGCGCTGCTTTTCCTGCAACTTTTCTTGCAGCAGCTCAATTGTTTCGGGCGTGCCAGCCAGGTTGGGGTTCACCTTGAGCGCCCGTTCAAAATAAGTGATGGCGCGTTTGTAATCGCCCAGCCCGGTGTAAATCTGCCCGTAGCCCGACAGCGCGCCGAAGTGATTGGGGTTGCGCTTCATGACTTCATCACAGTCCTTGAGCGACAGCTGGTATTCGCCCAGCATGTAATAAATCGTCGCGCGTTTGTTCCAGGCTTCGGCAAAAGCGGGCTGCTTTTTGATGATGCCCGAGAACGTGGTCAGGGCTTCTTTGAGTCTTGCTGCCTGCATCAACGCCACGCCATGCTGGTATTCGGTGTCGATGGCCTTGACGCCAGAGCGGCTCCAGATCAGCCACATGGATTCGGCCGCCACCTGGCGCACCTGTTCGTTTTCATCGCGCAGGCGCAAGGCGACACGGTCCGCGTCGGCCATGGTGCCAATCTCGGCCAGCCGCACCACCGCCGAGAAGCGAGCTTCGGCCGAGGCCTGTTCAAGCGCCTTGAGCGCCTGGCTGCGGCTGAGCGGCCTGTCGGTTGCGCCAAGGCCGCCGCTGAACGCGATTGACGTCACCAGCAGAACCAGAACGAGTCGCCAGAATTTTGCAGACAACATGATTGCCTCCTGTTCGCTTGGAGTGGCCTGAGAAATCTACCTCAAGGTTTGACAAACTTCAGCACAAATTCATCTTTGGGCTGGGCCGGTTCCGGCGTGTTTTTGTCACGCGGGTCGTTCGGGTTGCGCAAAAACTGGCCCTGGTCCACCAGCCTGAAACCTGCGGCTTCGATCTCCTGC
>JANMVT010000292.1:0-3895 GCA_031392945.1 Rhodoferax sp.
GACCAAAATTGAGACTGAAAAGCCTCCAGGATCCTCCACTAACAGGTTCCTGGAGGCTTTTTTCTTGCAGCCACAGGGTCATCTGCACAGGGAGCCCATGCATTGAACGCGTTTTTGCTTCGGATATTCGGCCTCATTTTCCGCGCCGCGCTCTTGGGCCTCGGCCTGGTGTTCTTCGCCAGCATCCTGGTGATGGCCCTGGCGCTGCTGGCGCCTTGGCTGGCGCGCGCCGCCTGGGCGCGGATCACGGGCCAGCCAGCCAAGCCCTGGGTGTTTCAAATCAATCCCAAAGCGCATTGGAGCCGCTTCAACCGCGCGCCGCCCTGGGGCCAGGGGACACGGCATCCCGCCGATTCGGGCGAGGTGATCGATGTGCAGGCGAAGGACGTGCAAAAGCCTGATCGACGCCTCAAAGGCTAAGCGTCTGGGTCGCGAAAGCTTTCCGGACTGGTCAAGGTTTGTCCCGGGCGACAGTCAAGCGCTTTAATCGACCATAATTTGAACCAGTCGGCCTGTAGGCCGGCCCGATTCAAAGGATTGTGTGAGCGACTCCGATTCAATCACCCGCCGTCTGCTGGGTTTGTGGTTCAAGCTGCTGGTGCAGGCGGCTGTCGGCCTGGCGCTTGCGGGCCTGGCAGCTGCTGCGCTGTGGATTTGGTTCGGGCAGGAGAGCCTGCTGTTCAAACCCGAACCTTTGCCTGTCAGCACGGCCCTGTCAACCGCGCCCGATATCACTGAAGCCACTGTTGAGGTGCCGGGCGCGCGCCTGTCGGCCCTGCATCTGCGCCTGCCCAACCCCAAAGGGCTGGTGTTTTTTCTTCACGGCAATGCCGGCAATCTGCAATCCTGGTTTGTCAACCCTGCGCTTTACCGCGAGGCCAATTTTGACCTGTTCATGATCGACTACCGGGGCTACGGCAAGAGCAGCGGCAAGATCCAGAGCGAGGCGCAACTGCGCGCCGACGTGCGCGCGGCCTGGGCGCAGATGGCGCCGCAGTACGCGGGCAAGAAAATCGTGGTCTACGGGCGGTCTTTGGGCTCCGGCCTGGCCGCCGGACTTGCCGCCGAACTTGCCGCCAGCCCCGGCGAACGCCAGCCGGACTTGACCGTGCTGGTGTCGCCCTACACCAGCATCGCCGCGCTCACGGCCGACCATTACCCTTGGGTGCCGCAGGCCCTGCTGCGTTACCCGCTGCGCACTGACGGGTTGATCGCAAAAATCCGCAGCCCGCTGATGCTGTTCCATGGCGACAAAGACAAACTGATCGCGCTGCGCCACAGTGATGCGCTCAAGGCGCTGGCGCCGCAGGCCCAGCTCATCAAAGTCGAGGGCGCGGCGCACGACGATGTGCAGAAGTTTCCAGGTTACCGGGACCGGTTTTTCGCGGCGCTGGAGGCTTTGTGAAGACCGGATGCTACAAAAATAAAAGCTAACTATCTATATTCCACGAGGGAAATAGGCAGATTTCATGGCCAATCTGCCAGATTTTTCGTTTCCGCTGCCCTTGCCGCGCCCACGGGGGGCCCATTCGTGGCCCATTCGTGGCTCAAGCCGGTTTGAGTTCCTCAATCACCATGTCGCTAGAGAAAAGCGCGATCGCGTTGTTGGCCACCTGGCGCGTGTCAAAGTAGGCGTAGGCGCCCACGCCCAGCGCGCCTACCAGGGGCACAAAGCGGGACACACCCTTGCCCAGCATGTTTTGCGTGATCTTGAGGCCCAGGCTTTTTACCACTGACTGCACCACCGCAGACGAGGCGCGTTGCACCAGCACGCGTTCGCCCACCTGCATCACCACGTCGCGCAGCAGCTGCACCGAGACTTGTTTGAACAGACAATAAATCATTTGCTCCTGGCCCATGCTGGCGCTTTTGCCGTACACACCGGCGATGTCGGAGACCATTTGGGCTTGCAGCTTCCACACTGCGACCAGCTCGGGCAACACTGTCAACCAGCCCAAAAAGCCGGGCGGCAGCGCCATCGAACCTGCCAGCAGGCTGGCACGCCGCGACGCTGTGCGGCCAATCGCCTGGGCGCGCGTCTGAGCCTGGCCGCCGCGCTGGTCGCGCGCGGCCTCGTGCGTCTCGGGCACATGCACGACCAGGTCGAGGATGGCCTTGCTGATCTGCTGGCGCACGCCGTTCTTGCGCGGCGCCAAGGCGGGAAGTTGGGATGGCATGGCTTGATTATCAAGCTTCGCGCCAGGCCGCATCAGAAGCGGATCAAATCGCCCCGCGCCGCGCCCGGTCCCAGCAGGCGCTTGACCAGCAGGCGGTAGATGTCGAGTTCGAACGCTGCATTGCCGTCGTCCACGCGCGGCTTTGGGTGCGGCTTGTGGCTTGACGTGGCCGCCAAAACCTCTTCCAGTGCGCTTTCATCTTTGACGCTGGCCAGATGGCGCCAATTCATGAAGACATGGATCTCACTGCGGCCGCTGTCCGCGTCATGCTCGCGCAGGCCGATGGGGCCGGTGTGCGGCCAGGCGTGCAAGGCGCTCAAATTGACCGGAACCAGGGCTTTGGCGCTGCGCCCGTACGTGGGTTGCAATTGCGTGATGAGCCGTTTGGCCAGCAGCAGGGCGCCGAGCTCCCCAGCGGTCTCGCGCCACTCGATGCGCCGGGTGTTGGCGACAATTCCGCGTTCCCTGGCCGATTTGGCTGCCGACTGCAAATGCGAGCCCACGCGCTGGCGCAGATTGGCGGCGCTGCCGACGAAGAGGGGCGGCGCACCGGTGTCGTAAAACAGGTAGGTACCGGGGGAATCCGGCACATCGTCAATCAGGGTTTCAAGTTGCAGCGGCAGGCCCAAAGGCGGTTGCAGCAATTCCTGCGCCACGCCCTGAACATGGGCCAGGCCGAATTCAGCCTGGGCTTGCGCCAGCCAGGCCAGCACCATGTCCACGTCGCCCATGGCGCGGTGGCGCGCGTCGGTGTGCAGGCCGTGACGCTGGATCAGCGCGTCCAGGCCGTGGCCCTTGGCCTTTGGATACAGCTTGCGCGAGAGGCGCACGGTGCAAAGCGTGGGCACCCGCAATTCGTGGCCCAGCCGGGCGAATTCGCCGCGCAGAAAGCCATGGTCGAAACTGGCGTTGTGGGCGACCAGCACCGCGCCGTCGAGCAGGCCCAGAATTTCGTCGGCCAGGTCTTTGAAGCGTGGGGCGCCGGCCACCATGGCGTCACTGATGCCGGTGAGGTTTTCAATGAAGTACGGGATCGGCGTTTGTGGATCGACCAGACTGCTCCAGCGCCGCACCACCACGCCATTTTCAACCCGCACCGCCGCGATTTCGGTGACCCGGTCGTTGACGCCACTGCCCCCGGTGGTTTCCAGATCGAGCATGACATAGCAGGGCAGCATGGTTTGCCAGCGCCAGAGCGGGCCTCAAGCAATGTCGATGCTGTGGATTGAATAAGCCCCGGCCAGCCGGTCGGAAAAATAGCGCCGCAGGGTTTCCTTGACCGTCTTGAAGGCGATTTCGTCCCAGGGAATCTCGGCTTCGGCGAACAGCCGGGCTTCGATGGTTTCATGGCCGGGATCGAACTGGTCGCTGGTCAGGCGCGCCTTGTAGAAAAAATGCACCTGGCCGACGGGCGCCACGTTCAGGATGGAGAACAGGCCTTCCATTTCAAACTGCGCGCCGGCTTCTTCCACGGTCTCGCGCGCCGCGCCCTGGGCCAGGGTTTCGTGCAGTTCCATGAAGCCCGCCGGCAAAGTCCACTTGCCGAAACGCGGCTCGATGTTGCGTTTGCACAGCAGCACCCTGTCGCCCCAATGGGGCACGGTGCCGACGACATTGAGCGGGTTTTCGTAATGCACGGTGACGCAGGCAGGGCACACCGCGCGCGGCTTGGTGTCGCCGTCGTCGGGGATGCGGTAGACCACGGCTGTGCCGCAGTT
>JANMVT010000003.1:0-1960 GCA_031392945.1 Rhodoferax sp.
CGCCCGAGCTCAAACACCCTGGCTCGCCCAACCTGTACGACACCTCCAAACACGTGATGGAAGGCGGCGGCAACTTCCGCGCCAACTTCGGCGTGGAGCGCGATGGCAAGAGCCTGCTTGCCGAAGACGGCTCGCATTCCAAGGGCGCTGACATCACCACCGGTTACCCTGAGTTTGACCATGTGCTGCTCAAAAAACTGGGCTGGTGGGACGATTTGACCGATGCCGAAAAAGCCGCTGCCGAAGGCAAAAACTGGAAGACCGATCTGTCGGGCGGCATCCAGCGCGTTTGCATGCAGGTTCACGGCGTGCACCCGTTTGGCAACGCCAAGGCACGTGCCACGGTCTGGAATTTCCCCGACGCCATTCCCCAGCACCGCGAGCCGCTGTATGGCAACCGGGCGGATCTGCAAGCCAAGTACCCGTCGCACGATGACAAAAAAGC
This sequence comes from Rhodoferax sp., assembly GCA_031392945.1. GTDB lineage: Bacteria > Pseudomonadota > Gammaproteobacteria > Burkholderiales > Burkholderiaceae_C > JANYCG01. The sequence continues at coordinate 446 of JANMVT010000003.1, forward strand.
CTTCTGGCGCCTGCCGACGCTGTACAAAACGATCCAGGCCAAAAACATCGCCGACAAGGTGCACGAAAAATTCCCGTTCGTGTTGACCTCGGGCCGGTTGACCGAGTACAAAGGCGGCGGTGAAGAAACCCGCTCCAACCCCTGGCTGGCCGAGTTGCAACAAGAGATGTTCATCGAGATCAACCCGGCGGTGGCCTCCGCCAAGGGCATCCGCAATGGCGAGCGGGCCTGGGTGTCGTCGCCCACGGGCGCGCGCCTCAATGTGCAAGCGCTGGTGACCGAGCGGGTCGGGCCAGACACGGTGTTCATGCCCTTCCACTTTTCTGGCCGCTGGCAGGGCGCCGACATGCTGGCCTATTACCCGAATGGCGCGGCGCCCGTGGTGCGTGGCGAGGCCGTCAACACGGCCACCACCTATGGCTACGACAGCGTGACCATGATGCAAGAGACCAAGACGACCATCTGCAACGTCGAAAAAGCATAAGGAAAAATCATGGCAAGAATGAAATTTGTCTGTGATGCAGAGCGCTGCATCGAATGCAATGGCTGCGTCACCGCCTGCAAGAACGAAAACGAAGTCCCATGGGGCGTGAACCGCCGCCGTGTTGTCACGCTGAACGACGGCGTGCCGGGTGAAAAATCCATCTCGGTGGCCTGCATGCATTGCAGCGATGCGCCCTGCATGGCGGTGTGCCCGGTCAACTGCTTTTACCGCACCGATGAAGGCGTGGTGCTGCACGACAAAGACGTGTGCATCGGTTGCGGTTATTGCTCCTATGCCTGCCCGTTTGGCGCGCCCCAGTTTCCGTCACAAGGCACCTTTGGCGTGCGTGGCAAGATGGACAAATGCACCTTCTGCGCCGGTGGCCCCGAGGTCAATGGCAGCCAGGCCGAGTTCGAAAAATATGGCCGCAACCGCCTGGCCGAAGGCAAATTGCCAGCCTGTGCCGAGCAGTGCTCCACCAAGGCCTTGCTGGCGGGCGACGGCGACGTGGTCGCCGACATCTTCCGCAACCGCGTGCTCAAACGCGGCAAGGGCGCCGAGGTCTGGGGCTGGGGCACGGCGTATGGTTCCAAACAGGCGGGCCAGCCCCCGGCGGGCGGGGTGCAGCAAGCGGCCCCTGCGGGAGCCAAATCATGAACGGGCCCTTCAAAATCGCGTTGACGGCGTCCGTGGCGCTGACCCTTGCGGCGCTGGCAGCCTGCGGCGACAAACCCCAAACCCTGGGCACTGGCACGGCCAGCAAACAGGACGCTGCCGCCTTCAACGGCACCGGCAGCCAGTTTGTCGCCCCCGGCTGGAAACCAGGCGACAGAGCCAGTTGGGAGCAACATCTCAAAGCCAGAATGCAAAACGGCCAAAACGACTATTCCAAAGCCAATTGATCGGGGGATACATGTTTCGGTCAACACTTGTCTCAGTCGTCGCCTCGGTTTTACTGCTGTTGGGCTTCAATTCCATGGCCCAGGACAAACCGGCGCCAGCGCCCGCAACGCCTGCAGCGGCCACGCCGG
>JANMVT010000017.1:0-35977 GCA_031392945.1 Rhodoferax sp.
CCGCATTTTCGGCTGCAATTTGGCCAACTCCAGCACAAGAACAGCCAGCGTGGCAAGCAATCCAACCAGGACCATTTTGCGCACCGAGGTCAGGGATTCAAATGACAGGCCCATGACCAGGGCGACGGTTGTCAAAAACCCTGCGCCAATCGCCAATCCGAGCAATCGGCTGCGCCCAAGAATCGCCGCCACAACCAGGGCGACAAGAAACGGCGCCACGCCAGCCTGGACTACAGGATTGTCAAGCAACTCGTTCATTCATTCTCCGAGGGTCATTCAAGGGTTGTTTGCAGACATGCCATAGATGCGCTTGAGGCGGGCCAAGGATATCCGCAGGTCGACCCCGCCCCGGCACCGGCCATGGCGGGGGGAGCCCCCGTGCAAGGACGGGGAACCGGCCATAGCGCATCCTGGACGCGCCAGCGCGGAATGCATGCGGACGAAAACCTAATCTTTGCGGAAGTTGTCGTGGCACGCCTTGCACGAGCCGCCAGTGGCGCCGACGGCGGCCTTGATGGTATCGATATTGCCGGTTTTGGTCGCTGCCACGAGTTTCACCATCTCAGCCTGCATCTTGTCGCCGGCTTCTTTGAATTTGGCGTTGTCAGTCCAGATCTCTGGCTTGGCCTTGGTGTCGCCAGAGCCGGTGCCCTCACCAAAGGCTGGCCACGGAAGTTTGGACATCGTCTCGGCAATCGCGGCATTGTCAGCAGCCAGCTTGGCGTCAAAAGGAATCCGGCCATTGGCCATGGCCGCCACCCGGCCAAAATGCGTGGCCTGAATGGTCATGACTGACTTGCGGTATTTGATTGCGTCTTCCGGTTTGGCAAATTGGGCCGAAGCGGGGGCGGCGAGTGTGACAGCGGCCGCAGCAAGCACGAATGAAGCAAGGGTTTTCATAAGATTTCTCTTAAAAGGTTGAAGACCGGATCCAAGGACAAAGTCGCAGGATAGAGCTTATTGTGAGCAAACAAGTTCTACGATTTTTCAAAGATTAGGGAAAATACCAAGCGTTTGCCCGGGAACCATTGCGGCTTCATTCATTGTGGCCGGCGTCACGCCGCAGCCTGCCGCTGGTTGCACCTGTACCGTCAAAAATCAAACAAAATAGTGCCTTCCCACGTACTTTGAGGATTTCGATGACACACACCACTCGCGTTTGGGACCTGCCCACCCGCATTTTTCATTGGGCGCTGCTGATGTTTGTGGTCTTCCTGGTGATCAGCGGGCTGCGCGGCGGCGATGCCATGGTCTGGCATTTCAGATTTGGTTATTGCGTTTTGACTTTGCTGCTGTTTCGCGTCATCTGGGGTTTGGTGGGCGGTCGCTGGTCGCGTTTCGGCTCGTTCATCTATGCCCCGTCCACCGTCATCAGTTACCTCAGGGGTGAGGGCAAGCCAGAGCATTCGGTCGGCCACAACCCGCTGGGCGCAGGGTCGGTGTTCGCGATGATCTTCTTTTTGCTGGCGCAAGTGGGCACCGGGCTGTTCGCCGACGACGACATCGCCAACAGCGGGCCCTTGTCAAAATTCGTCTCCAACGCCACGGTCGGCCTGGTCACGGGTTATCACAAAAATTACGGCAAATACATACTTTTGCTGCTGGTGGTCTTGCACATCGGCGCGGTGCTTTATTACCTGGTCAAGAAGAAAGAAAACCTCATCACGCCGATGATCAAAGGCGACAAGGTTTTGGCGCACGCCCTGGAGCACTCGCGCGACGACGCCGCCAGCCGCAGCGTCGCCGCTGCCGTGCTCGCCGTGTGCGCCATCGGCGTAGCGACGATGGTCAAATTGGCCGGTTGAGGTTGGCGTCCGCAAGCGCCAACCCGGTCCAAGCCCAAACGGGCGGCCAGACGGCCGGCCTGGGCCAAGTCAGGAGTAAAAAATGCCATTTTCCCTCGTGGATAATGCATAGTTAGCTATATTATATATAGCTAACTATTTTCAAAAATTAAAGATGCACGCTGCCGACTGGCGCGGTTCTTCAAGCCGGATTAGGGTTTTACGCAGTCCGCTCGGTGGATGCCCTTGCTAACATGGCCTTACCCAGCCAAACATTGGCTCACACCCCAACCGGAGACACCCATGAAACAGGCAAAGGCCACCCCCGGCGCCAGCACAAGCGCCAACCCAGGCCGTCGTTCACTGCTGAAAGGTTTCGCAGGCGCCGCAGCCTTGGCTGGCGCAGGCTCAACGGTCAGCCCCTTGGCCTTTGCCCAGGCCGCCAAGGAGGCCCCTGCGCTGGCCAAACTGGTGACCGACGGCAAACTGCCCGCCCTGGCGTCGCGGCTGGGCACCATGCCGCTTGTGGTGCAGGCTGACAAAGTCGGCGTCTATGGCGGCGCGCTGCGTCGCGGCCTGCGCGGCAGCGCCGACCACAACGGCATATTGCGCATGGTCGGCAACCAGGGCCTGACGCGCTGGAACCTGGCCTTCACCGAGGTCTTGCCCGGTGTTGCGGCGACTTGGGACGTCAACGCCAGCTCGACAGAATTCACTTTTCATCTGCGCAAGGGCATGAAGTGGTCCGACGGCAAACCGTTTGGGGCCGACGACGTGGTGTTTTCCATCGAAGACTGCTGCAAGAACTCCGATTTATACAAGTCGGTTCCCTCGGTCCTGACGATTGGCGGCAAGGCCGTGGTCGTGACCAAGGTCGATGACTCCACTGTCAAATTCACCTTCGCCAGCTCTTACGCGCTGTTTCTGGAGCAGCTTGCCACCCCTTTGGGCCAGCACCCCACACTGTTCCCAAAACACTATTGCAGCCAGTTCCACGTCAAATACAACACGGGCGTGGCGGCAGCCGCCAAGGCGGCCAACATGTCCGACTGGCCTTCACTGTTCCGCGCCAAGTGCGGCGACATCGAAATCCCCTCGCGCTGGGGCAATGTTGAGAAACCCACACTTGATCCCTGGGTCGTCACCGAAGCCTATTCCGGTGGCGTGACGCGCGTGGTGATGGAGCGCAACGCCTATTTCTGGCAGGTCGATCAAACCGGCCAGCAGCTACCCTACATTGACCGGTTGAACTTTTCCATTGCGCAGGATGTGGAGTCGCTGATGCTGGACGCCCTGTCGGGCAAGCTTGACATCCAGGAACGCCACATCGATTCGCTGCAAAACAAGCCCACGCTGTCGCAGAACCAGCAAAAAGGCGGCTACCGCCTGGTGGAACTGGTCAATGCCGGTGCGCAACAGGTGCAGATCTACCTGAATATGACGCACAAAGACCCGAAGATGCGCGAGATGTTTGCCAACAAGCAGTTCCGCCAGGCCTTGTCCTTGGGAATCAACCGCAAGGAGATCATTGATCTGGTCTACCTGGGGCAATCCGAACCGTATCAGACCGGCCCGCGCCCCGGCCACCCCTGGTACCACGAAAAACTGGCGCGCCAGTTCACCAATCATGATCTGAAACAGGCCAATGACATCCTGGACCGGATTGGTTACAGCAAGCGGGATGCGCAGAAATTCCGGTTGCGGCCGGATGGCCAGCGGGTGTTCTTCACCATTGACGTGATTCCCACGCTCAATCCGGATGCGGTGGACACGCTGGAACTGGTCAAACGCCACTGGGTTGACATTGGTGTCGACTTGAAAGTCAACACGATTGAGCGTGCGCTGTTTTTCACTCGTGGCGACAACAATGACCACGATGCGGCCACCTGGAATGGCCCGGGCGGACTGGACCCGATGTTCGATGCCCGTGACTACCTGGCGAATCATCCTCAAGGTTCCCGGTATGCGCTGCCATGGGCCACCTGGAAAGTCAGCAACGGCAAAGACGGCATCGAGCCGCCCGCGAGCCAAAAAGAGCGCTTCAAGCTGTTTGATGATGCCCAAGCCACGGCCGACATCAAAAAGCGCACCGAAGCCATGAAGAAGGTGTTTGACCTGTGTGCAGACGCCTTCGAGACCATAGGCATCTGCCTGGCCGTCAACACTTTTGGTGTGGTAAAAAACAACCTGCAAAACGTGCCCAAGAGTTACCCCAACGCCTGGGCCTGGCCCAATCCTGCGCCAGCCCTGCCGCAGCAGTTTTTCTTTACCCGGGCCTGAGTTGGGGGCCGATGAGGCCGCGCTGCCGGTGGATTTCGCCACCGGCGGGGCTCCAATCGCACCTGAAATTCCAAACCCATGCTGAAATTCATCGCCAAACGGCTGTTGTGGATGTTGCCGTTCCTGCTTGCGATCAGCTTCCTGTCGTTTGTGCTGATCCAGTTGCCGCCTGGCGATTACGTCACGACCTACATTGCCACACTGGCGGCCAGCAACGAGGTGGTGGACCAGGCTGCCGCTGCCGACCTGCGCGCGCGTTTTGGCCTGGACCAGCCCATGATCGTGCAATACTGGAAGTGGATCAGCAACGTCGTCCTGCACGGCGACTTTGGCCTGAGTTTCGAATGGCAGCAGCCCGTGAGCGAGTTGATCTGGGAGCGCATGGCACTGACTCTGCTGCTGACATTGGCCACACTGGTCGTCACCTGGGGCATCGCCCTGCCCATTGGCGTATTTTCTGCCGTCAAAAAATACTCGATCGGCGACTATGTGGTGACTTTCATGTCTTTCCTGGGCCTGGCAGTCCCCAGTTTTTTGCTGGCCCTGGTGTTGATGTATGTTGCCGCAGTTCACTACGGGCAAAATGTCGGCGGCCTGTTTTCTGACCAATACCTCACGGCGCCGTGGAGCATCGACAAAGTCATCGACCTGATGCAGCACCTGTGGATTCCGGTGGTGATTCTGGCCGTGTCCGGCACCGCCAGCCTGATCCGCGTCATGCGCGCCAACATGCTCGACGAGTTGAACAAACCTTATGTGACAACAGCGCGCGCGAAGGGCCTCTCCGAATTCACGCTGCTGGTCAAATACCCGATGCGCCTGGCGCTCAACCCCTTCATTTCAACCATCGCATGGTTGCTGCCCAACCTCGTTTCGGGCTCCATCATTGTGGCGATTGTGTTGAGCCTGCCGACTGCCGGGCCTTTGTTGCTCCAGTCGCTGATGAGCCAGGACATGTACCTGGCAGGCGCCTTCATCCTGCTGATTTGCACGCTGACCATCATCGGCACCCTGATCAGTGACATCCTGCTGGCCCTGGCCGACCCGAGGATACGCCTTGACTAGCATTGCGGCCATTGATATCCCTGAACAGCGACTGGCCGTCGCCTCCCAGTGGCAACTGGTGTGGTGGGCTTTCAAGCGCCATCGGCTGGCCATGGTCGGCCTGGTCGTTACGGTGATCCTGTATGCCATCGCCGTGCTGCCGGGTTTCTTCGCGGTGAATGAACCTGAAAAGCAAAACCGCCGGGCCATTTTTCACCCGCCGCAGGCGCTTCACTTCATCGACACGGCCGATGGCGGCTGGGCGCTGCGGCCCTACATTCACACTTACGTGCTCAAGCGTGACCCCAAAACCCTGGCATCGGTTTATGAGGAGGATGCAAACCGCAAGGTTTATCTGGAAATGTTCGGCCAGGGGTATGAATATTCAGTGCTGGGCCTGTTCACCTCCACCCGCCATCTGTTTGCTTCGCAGGACGCGAACCAGCCGTTGTTCTTTTTTGGCGCAGACCGGCTCGGGCGCTGTGTCTTCAGCCGCATCATGCTGGGTGCCCAAATCTCGCTCTCGATCGGGTTGCTGGGCGTATTTTTGTCCCTGTTCCTGGGTGTGGTGCTGGGCGGCATTTCGGGTTATTACGGCGGCAAAATCGATTTCTGGATCCAGCGGGTGATTGAGCTGGTGCTCTCCTTGCCAACCATTCCGATCTGGCTGGCCATGGCGGCCGCCCTGCCGCACGACTGGCCGGCTACGGTGCACTATTTGATGATCACCGTCATCCTGTCGCTCACCGGCTGGGCGCAATTGGCGCGAGTGGTGCGCGGCCGCTTCCTGAGTCTGCGCACTGAAGAATTTGTTACCGCCGCGCGGCTCGACGGCGCGTCTGAGGGTCGCATCATCTTCCGCCATATGTTGCCAAGTTTTTCCAGCCACATCATCGCGTCGATGAGCCTGGCCATCCCCGCCATGATTCTGGCTGAAACCTCCCTGAGTTTCCTGGGGCTCGGCCTGCAACCGCCAACCATCTCCTGGGGCGTGTTGCTGCGTGAAGCGCAAAACATCCGCTCAATTGCCACGGCGCCCTGGCTCTTCGCACCTGGCGCAGCGGTGGTGGTGGCGGTGATCGCATTGAACTTCCTGGGTGACGGTTTGCGCGATGCCTCCGACCCCTATAACAAATAATGGCTGACACACTGTCCCCCGTCCTGCTACAGGTGCGTGATCTGGCCACCCATTTCCCGGTCCGCACCGGGGTTGTCAAGGCCGTTAACGGCATCAGTTTCGACGTCGCGCGTGGCAAAACGTTGTGTGTGGTGGGTGAAAGCGGCAGTGGCAAAAGCGTCACGGCCCGCTCCATCCTGCAGATCGTCGACGAGCCGGGCCGCATTGCGAGTGGCTCGATGGTGATGAACCGTGCCGATGGCACCAGTGTCGATCTGGCCAAAATGAACCCGCGCGGCAAAGAGATTCGCGCGGTGCGCGGCGCTGAAATCGCCATGATTTTCCAGGAACCCATGTCATCGCTGTCCCCGGTCCATACTGTGGGCAACCAGATTGTTGAAGTGCTGCGCTTACACCTGAACATGTCGAAAGCCGTTGCGCGGGCGCGCTGCATCGAGTTGCTGACCCAGGTTGAAATTCCAAACCCCGCACAGGCGATTGACCGTTACACCTTCGAGTTCTCGGGTGGCATGCGCCAGCGGGTCATGATCGCGATGGCGCTGGCCTGCAACCCGCAACTTTTGATTGCCGACGAGCCGACCACGGCGCTAGACGTGACCACCCAGGCCGAAATTCTGGACTTGATCCGCCGCCTGCAGCAAAGCCACGGCATGGCGGTGATGTTCATCACCCACGACATGGGCGTGGTGGCAGAAATCGCCGACCAGGTAATCGTCATGCACAACGGCAAAATCGTCGAAACCGGAGCAGTTGACCAGATCTTTCACGCGCCCGCGCACGATTACACCCGCATGCTGATCGGCTCGGTGCGCAAACTCGGCCACAAGGCGGAAATCCGCGTGGCGCGCCAGGCGCCGGATGCAGCACAGCAGCCCATCCTGGAAGTGCGCGATCTGTCCATGCACTTCACGGCGGGCAAATTAACCACCCGGGCCGTCGATGGTGTCAGTTTGAGCCTGCTGCCGGGCGAATCATTGGGCATAGTGGGTGAATCCGGCTCCGGCAAAACCACCATGGGCCGTTGCCTGATGCGGGTTTATGAACCGACAGCGGGCAGCATGAACTACCGCCAGCCCGACGGCACGGTGATCGACATCGCCAAGGCTGACAAAACCAGTTTGGCGCAGTGCCGCCGTGAAATGCGCATGATTTTTCAGGACCCGGTGAGTTCGCTCAACCCGCGCATGACAGTCGCGCAAATTGTGGGCGAGCCCTTGCTGGTGAATGGCCTGGCCAAGGGGAAAGAACTTGATGAGCGCGTTGCCCACTTGCTGCAAAGCGTGGGGCTGGAGCCCGCCTGGCGCGAGCGTTACCCGCACGCCTTTTCAGGCGGCCAGCGCCAGCGCATCGGCATCGCGCGGGCGATTGCGCTCAACCCCAGGATCATCGTGGCCGACGAAGCCACGGCAGCGCTGGACGTGTCCCTGCGCTCCCAGATGCTGGATTTGCTGCTGAATTTGCAGGACAAGCTGGGGCTATCCTTCATTTTCATCAGCCACGACATAGCTGTGATCCGCTATTTTTGCGATCGCGTGGCCGTGATGTACAAGGGCAAGGTGGTTGAAACCGGGCCGACCGACCAGGTCTGCGATGCGCCCTCCCACGCTTACACCCAGGCGCTGCTGTCCGCCATTCCGCGCCCGGACCCGCGCGAGCGGCAAATTCACAAGCGGTTTCGGTACACGGACAGTTCAGTCATCCATTCATAAGTACCAGCCATGAAAATAGACCGCCTTAGAGCGTTCATGTCGCGCGACAAAGACCGGCCCCGCGTCATCCTGGCGATGGACACCGATCAAGGCATCACCGGCTGGGGCGAGTGTTACAACCATGGGCCCGACAAAGCCCTGTTCCCGCTGTTCGATTACCTGGTCACCTTTCTGAAAGGGCAAGACCCGCGCCGCATCGAGTTTCTAATTCATTACCTGATGCAGCAGACCCGTTTTCCGCCGGGCGCGCTGGGGCTGGCGGCGATTTCAGCGATTGACCACTGCCTGTGGGACATCTCGGCCAAAGCGCTGGGAGTGCCGGTCTACATGTTGCTGGGGGGTCATGTACGGGACCGGATTCAGGTCTATGCCGGCATGTACACAGCGCCTGATGCCGCGAGGGCGCGTGATGAAATGGATGCCCTGAACGAACAATGGGGCATCAAGGCTTTCAAGCTCAGCCCGTTCCGCATTGACATGCACCGCCACCGCTGGGGCGAGGTGGTGAAGACATCGGCGGACTATTTCCGCACGCTGCGTGAAACTGTCAATTCCGCGTATGAAATTGCCTTTGATGCCCATGCCAAGATTTTTGAGCCCGCCCAGGCGATGCAGCTCGGCAACGCACTGGCGCGTTACGACCCGCTGTTTTTTGAGGAGCCCATCCGGCCAGAAAACTTTGAGGCCTGGGGCGAACTTAAACGGGGCCTCCAATGCACACTGGCCACGGGGGAGTCGCTGTACAGCCGTTTTGAGTTTCTGCGCCTCCTGCAGGTGCGCGGCTGTGACATCATCCAGCCCGACGTGTGTGTAGTGGGCGGCTTGCTGGAGATGCGCAAGATCGCCGACTTGGCCGGGGCGCATTTTGTGAGTGTGGCGCCGCATAACCCGATGGGACCGCTGGCGACTGCCATCAATGTGCATTTCTGTGCGGCGCAGACCAACTTCCGGATTCTCGAATACCGCCTGCCGCAGGGTGATGCCTATGTTTATGGAACTGATTCGTCAGTGAGCGCCAACCCAGCGAGTGAAGGCGCTTGGTATGTCAAGGATCCGTATCTGCCTCAGGACGGTTACCTTGAATTGCGCCCCGACCGCCCCGGCTGGGGCGTCGAGATGGATGAAGCGCTGCTGGGCACCGAGGCCTACGTGCATTGGGAGCGCAAAGTGCCTTTGAAGCCAGACGGGTCGACGGGATACGCCTGACGGACTGGAGTTCCTTTCAGCCGCTTATTCAATCGACAAGCGGATTTGCCCAATGAGCGATTGGCCGGGCTCGAGTAGTTGACTGCCCGTGTGCGTAATCCCTTTGGCAGCCAGGTTGAAGGCGTTGGTGACGTGGCTGACGGGTTCCAGACAAAGGTAAGCGGGCAGCGGGGGGCGATGAACTACGAAATGGGCGAAGACAGGGTCACAGGCCATTTTCAATCTGGAGCCACCCGGCAATTCCAGATACACCACGCCGTCCCAATCACTGAAGTAATCTGTCATTGTCCCCTCGGCCAAAGGGCGCGGGGCCGCATGCGATTCTTTTGGGCGCAGGATACGGCTGGCGCTCGGAAAAAAGTCGCTGTTGGCGGGCCAATGGCGCCTGGCGTTGTGACCAAGCTTTGCCCGGGTTTCGTGGCGGAAATACGGGTGCAAACCAATGCCTGCGGGCATCTTGCGCGCGCTGGCATTGGTAAGCGTCATCGTGACGGCAAGTTGTGAGGCGGTCAAATCAAAACGCTGACGAGCTTGATAGGCCCAGGGCCAGGCGGGGCTGGCGGGGCTGGCCAATGTCATGGTCGCGGTAGCAGGCCCGGCCTGCGCGATTTGCCAGGCTTGCGTGTGCGCGTTGCCGTGCAATGTGTGCGGGCGTGCGTCCGGGTGCGGTTGAAGTGGAACCAGCTCGCCATCGACCAGCAACTGGGCGTTTTCGATCCTGTTGGAGTACGGCATCAGGGGGTAAATGCCGCCTTTGGCCCAGTGGACCGGGTCGAAAAAATCTTCCTGGTAGGGATGCAGAACGTCTACCGCGACGCCATGCGGCGGCATCAATCGCAGCGAAGCGACGCGTCCGCCGGCTGGGGCAAGCAGCCGGGCTGACGCGCCACCCGCATCGAGCGAAATGGCCTGCATCATGGCCAAAACCGGTGTTTTGTCAAACTTGACGTACAAATCGGCATATTTCCCTTGTGGGATATACGTAGTTAGCTATTATTGTAGTAGCATTCCAAAACAGGAACACCGCCACGAAAATCGCGGCGGCGCTCGGGCAAACCTGGGGGGTGCCTGGGGACTGCCTGGTTCTCGATCTAAGCTTTTGCCTGTGCCAGCATGGTGGCGGCATCGCTGACTTCAAACTTGCCGGGGCCTTCAATGTTGAGCGAGGCGACCTTGCCGTCTTTGACCAGCATCGAATAGCGGTTGCTGCGCAGGCCCATGCCGCGCGCGCTCAAGTCCAAGGTCAAGCCGGTGGCCTGGGTGAAGGCCGCGCTGCCATCGGCAAGCATGCGGACTTTGTTGCCCGATTTTTGGTCTCGCGCCCAAGCGCCCATCACAAAGGCGTCGTTGACGCTGACGCACCAGATTTCATCTACGCCAGCGGCCTTGAGTTCGCCGAATTTCTCAACGTAGCCCGGCACATGTTTGGCCGAGCACGTTGGCGTGAAAGCGCCGGGCAGCGCAAACAGAGCGATGGTCTTGCCAGCGGACGCCTTGCCCACGTCCACGGCGTTGGGGCCGATAGAGCAGCCATTGCCTTCGACTTCCGAAAACTCCATCAGCGTGGCTGCGGGAAGGGTGTCACCTACTTTGATCATCTCTGACTCCTGAACGGTTGAAAATTGATGGGAAATCCACTTTGCGCGGCCATTGTGCCTGTGTTGAACCTGGAGTGGGCGCGCACCAATGAAAACGGCCCACATTGTGAGCCGCTTTGGGAGACATTGCAGTCTGAAAGCCTTTGGGGATTAAACCGCAGCGGCCTTTTCGACCAAACGGGTCGCAACCCAGTTCTTGGTTTTGGAGATCGGACGGCTCTCCGTGATTTCGATCATGTCGCCCATCTTGTATTCGCCCTTTTCATCGTGGGCGTGGTACTTGCTGGATTTGCCGACGATCTTGCCGTAGAGCTCGTGTTTGACACGGCGCTCGATCAAAACCGTGACGGTTTTGGCGCGTTTGTCGCTGACCACCTTGCCGACCAAGGTGCGCTTGAGGGATTTTTTAGCTTCCGTCATAGTGGTTCCTTATTTGGCGGGGGTTGTTGCAACAGGCGCTGCGGATTGCTTCTCGACCAGAATGGTCTTGGCGCGGGCGATGTCACGGCGCGCAGAGCGCAGCGTGGCGGTGTTGCTGAGTTGTTGCGTGGCTTTTTGCATGCGCAGGCCAAAATGGGCTTTTTGCAAAGCCTTGACTTCGTCCTTCAAGCCAGCAACGTCTTTTTGGCGCAGTTCAGTCGTTTTCATATCATTTTCTCCTGATTACTGGCCAATCATGCGGGCGACAAAGGTGGTGCGCAGCGGCAGTTTGGCAGCTGCCAGACGGAACGCTTCACGGGCCAACTCTTCGGATACACCCACAATTTCAAACACGATCTTGCCGGGCTGGATTTCGTCCACGTAGTACTCAGGGTTGCCCTTGCCGTTGCCCATGCGAACCTCGGCCGGTTTTTGTGAAATCGGCTTGTCCGGGAACACACGGATCCAGATGCGGCCGCCGCGTTTGACGTGGCGGGAAATCGCACGGCGTGCGGCTTCAATCTGGCGGGCCGTCAGACGGCCACGGTCGGTGCACTTCAGGCCAAAATCACCAAAAGCGACCGAGCTACCCCGGGTTGCGATGCCGGTGTTGCGGCCTTTTTGCTCTTTGCGGTACTTGCGACGCGCGGGTTGCAACATAAATTATTCTCCTTTGCCGTCAGCCGCAGGTGCCGCAGCGCTTGTGCTGCTTCCTGAAACTGGCGCGGCGACTTTGCGGACGCGCTTAACGGCTGGTTTGGTTGCATCAGTTGCTGCGGTGGCACCACCGGTAGCTTCTGCGGGTTTGTCACTGCCGTCAGCCGGCGCGGTGTTTCCACCGACTGGACGGCGCACTGCCGTGCGGGCTGGCGGACGGTCTCCGGCCGGGCGTGCGCCTGGACGGTCACCCCGGTCATCGCGACGCGGGCCACGCGGGCGGCGGTCGTCTTCAGCGCGGGGTTCCACGGCGGCCGGCAGGTCATTGCGGCCCAGCGTGTCGCCCTTGTAGACCCAGACTTTGACGCCAATGACGCCGTAGGTGGTCTTGGCTTCGGACGTGCCGTAGTCGATGTCGGCTCGCAGGGTGTGAAGCGGCACGCGGCCTTCGCGGTACCACTCGCAACGGGCGATCTCAATGCCATTCAGGCGGCCGGACGACATGATCTTGATGCCAAGGGCGCCAAGACGCATGGCGTTCTGCATGGCGCGTTTCATGGCGCGGCGGAACATGATGCGTTTTTCGAGCTGCTGGGTGATCGAGTCGGCAATCAGCTTGGCATCGATTTCAGGCTTGCGCACTTCTTCGATGTTGACTGCGACCGGCACGCCGAGCTGCTTGCCCAGGTCGCGCTTCAAGTTCTCGATGTCTTCGCCTTTTTTACCGATCACAACGCCCGGACGCGCCGAGAAAATCGTGATGCGGGCGTTTTTGGCGGGGCGTTCGATCAGGATGCGCGACACCGAGGCGTTTTTCAGCTTCTTTTTCAGGTACTCGCGCACCTTGATGTCTTCGGCCAGCATGCCGGCGAAGTCTTTGTCATTGGCATACCAGCGTGAGGACCAGTTGCGGCTGACGCTCAGGCGAAAGCCGGTTGGGTGTATTTTTTGTCCCATATCTATCCGTGCCTTTTTTCAGTTGCCAACCGTCACGTACACATGGCACGTGGGTTTTCTGATCTGGTTACCACGGCCTTTTGCGCGGGCAGTGAAGCGCTTGAGCGACGCGCCTTGTTCGACGAAGATGGTTTTCACCTTCAACTCGTCGATGTCGGCGCCGTCGTTGTGCTCGGCATTGGCAATGGCGGACTCCAGAACCTTCTTGATGATCACGGCAGCTTTTTTCTGCGTGAACTGCAAGATGTTCAGGGCTTGATCGACCTTTTTGCCGCGAATCAAGTCCGCGACCAAACGGCCTTTGTCGACCGACAGCCGGACGCCACGAAGGGTTGCTTTGGTTTCCATGGTCAACCTGCCTTATTTCTTGACGACTTTTTTGTCGCCAGGATGACCCTTGAAAGTACGGGTGAGTGCGAACTCGCCCAACTTGTGGCCAACCATTTGATCGGTGATGTAGACCGGCACGTGCTGTTTGCCGTTGTGCACCGCGATGGTCAGGCCGATGAACTCGGGCAGGATCATGGAACGGCGCGACCAGGTCTTGATCGGCTTTTTGTCTTTGTTGGTGACGGCCTTGTCGGCCTTGACCACCAGATGTTGGTCGACAAAGGGACCTTTTTTGAGAGAACGAGTCATTTAACCTTCCCCTTACTTCTTGCGACGCGACACGATCATGACCTGCGTGCGCTTGTTGTTGCGGGTGCGGTAACCCTTGGTCAGATTGCCCCATGGATCGACTGGGTGACGGCCTTCGCCGGTCTTGCCCTCGCCGCCGCCGTGCGGGTGGTCGACCGGGTTCATCACCACACCGCGAACGGTGGGGCGAATGCCCATCCAGCGCTTGACACCGGCCTTGCCCAGACGGCGCAGGCTGTGTTCTTCGTTGGCGACCTGGCCGATGGTGGCGCGGCAGTCGATGTGGATCTTGCGAACCTCACCGGAGCGCATGCGCACTTGGGCGTACGTGCCTTCGCGTGCCAGCAGCGTGGCCGAAGCACCGGCGGAACGAACCACCTGGGCGCCTTTGCCGACTTGCAGCTCGATGCAATGGATGATGGAGCCGACCGGGATGTTGCGGATCGGCAGGGTGTTGCCAACACGGATCGGGGCCTCGGCGCCGTTCAGGATGGTGGCGCCAACTTCCAGATTGCGCGGGGCAATGATGTAACGGCGCTCGCCATCGGCATAACACACCAGGGCGATGTGGGCCGAACGGTTCGGGTCGTACTCAATGCGCTCAACCTTGGCCGGAATCGCGTCCTTGTTGCGCACAAAGTCGACCACGCGGTAGTGGTGCTTGTGGCCACCGCCCTTGTGGCGCGTCGTGATGTGCCCGTTGTTGTTGCGGCCGGCGTGCTGGAACTGAGGTTCGAGCAGCGGCGCAAACGGTTCACCCTTGTACAGGTGATCACGTGAAATCTTCACCACGCCACGACGGCCTGGTGAGGTGGGTTTCATTTTGATGACAGCCATGATTACGCAGCCTCCCCGCCGAGGTTGAGCTCTTGACCTGGTTTGAGCGTCACATAGGCCTTGCGAATGTTGTCGCGGCGGCCTGTGGATTTGCCAAAACGCTTGGTCTTGCCCTTGGTGTTGACCACCGAGACGCCCTTGACTTCAACCTTGAACATCAATTCCACAGCGGCCTTGATTTCGTATTTGGTTGCGTCTTGCAGCACTTTGAAGGTCACAGAGTTGCTCTTTTCAGCGATCATGGTGGCCTTCTCGGACACCACGGGTGCGACCAGAACCTGCATCAGGCGGCCTTCGTCAAATTTAGCTAAGTTGGGGCCGTGGCTCATGCAAACATCTCCTTGAGTTTGTCCATCGCAGCCTTGGTGACCAGCACCTTGCGGTAATGCACCAGCGACACCGGGTCGGCGTAACGGGGCTCCACCACCAGGATATTCACCAGGTTGCGCGAAGCCAGGTACAGGTTTTCGTCGATTTCATCGGCGATCACCAACACGGACTCCAGATTCATGGCCTTGAACTTGGCGGCCAGCGGCTTGGTCTTGGGTGAGTCCACCGTGATGGAATCGACCACAGCCAAACGGCCTTCACGCGCCAGCTGCGAGAAGATGGACGCCATGCCGGCGCGGTACATCTTCTTGTTGATCTTGTGGCTGAAGTTTTCGTCGGGCATATTCGGGAAAATCCGACCGCCGCCGCGCCAAAGGGGCGAGGACGTCATGCCGGCGCGGGCGCGGCCCGTTCCCTTTTGCTTGAATGGCTTCTTGGTGGAGTGCTTGACCTGTTCGCGGTCTTTCTGGGCACGGGTGCCCTGGCGCGCGTTGGCCTGGAACGCCACCACGACCTGGTGAACCAGGTCTTCGTTGTACGCACGGCCAAACACGGTTTCCGGCACGTCGAATTTCGACGTTGCCTGGCCCTGGTCGTTCAGGAGTTCGACTTGCATCAGTTCGCTCCTTTTGCTGTATTTGCGTTAGAGGTGGCTTCGTTGCGCGCCTTGACCTTGATGGCGTGGCGCACCGTGACAAAACCGCCAGCCGAGCCGGGGATTGCGCCGCGGATCATCAGCAAACCACGCACGTCGTCAATGCGGATCACGTCGAGGTTTTGGGTGGTTTTGGTGACATCGCCCAAGTGGCCGGTCATGCGCTTGCCTGGGAAAACGCGGCCGGGGTCTTGGGCCATGCCGATCGAGCCGGGCACATTGTGCGAACGGCTGTTGCCGTGCGACGCGCGCTGCGAGCTCATTTTGTGGCGCTTGATGGTGCCAGCAAAGCCTTTGCCGATCGAGGTACCTTGCACGTCAACCTTTTGGCCAACGGCGAACACAGCGCCAGCCGGCACCACAGTGCCAGCGGCGTAAGCAGCGGCAGCTTCTGGAGTGAGGCGGAATTCCTGGATGATTTCACCGGCTTCAACCCCTGCTTTGGCAAGGTGGCCGGCGGCGGGCTTGGTGACACGCGATGCACGCCGTGCGCCAAATGTGACCTGCAAGGCCACGTAGCCGTCATTCTCTTGGGTCTTGACCTGGGTCACGCGGTTGTTTGAAACGTCTACCACCGTGACGGGGATCGCATCCCCTTCGTCGGTGAACAAACGCATCATGCCAACCTTGCGCCCCAGCAACCCTAGGCGATTGCTTTGACTCATTGTTTTCTTTCGTAACTTCCACCACCGCGACTTCAATTGGCCACGGTGTTTTGGCGTGAAAGGACTGTTAATAAAACCCCGTCCAATCACTTGCGCAATTTGGACAGAGCCTTAAATTATAACGCGATTTTGGCTTCTGGGCAAAAAAACGCATGGGCCACG
The DNA here is from genome assembly GCA_031392945.1 of Rhodoferax sp. Classification (GTDB taxonomy): domain Bacteria; phylum Pseudomonadota; class Gammaproteobacteria; order Burkholderiales; family Burkholderiaceae_C; genus JANYCG01. The sequence continues at coordinate 16,082 of JANMVT010000017.1, forward strand.
CATTTGCGCCTGGCCGGCGCCGGTTGCCGACCCAGGATCAACGCCCCAACTCGTACAGCGCCGAACCGTCCCCGTTGTCCTTCACCAGCTTGATGTTCGGGTGGCTGGGCAGGTACTTGGCCGCTGCGGACGCGCTCAGGAAGGTCATCTTGACACCAGGCACGGGCAAAATGCGCCAGTTGCCGTCGGCGGCCGGGTTGACTTGTTTGTTGGGCGAGAGCGCGTCGGACATTTTCAGATACTCCACCAGGGCCTGGCGGTTTTCGTCAGGCGCATCCAGGATGACTTTGTCGGCTTTCAGCCCGGGGAAATTGCCACCGCCGTAAGCGCGGTAATTGTTGGTGGCGACTACAAACCTGGCCCCCGGCTGGATCGGCCGGCCATCGAACTGGAGGTTTTTCACGCGGTTCGCGCCGGGTGCGGCGAGACTGCCGTTCGCCGCGTATTTGGCCGGCTGGGTCAAGTCGAGCTCATAACTCACACCGTCCAGGGTATCGAAGTTGTAGGAGGGAAACGCATCGTTGACCAGGGCTTGCTGCGCCGCGCCGCCAGTGTCTGCGGGCCTGATCTGGTTGAACTGCCCAACCGACATCTCGATCCACTCCTTGACCTCTGCACCAGTCAACAACACGGCTTTGAGGGTATTGGGGTAAATGTAGAGGTCGGCCACGTGTTTCACCGCCAGGGGTCCTGCGGGAATGTCGGTGTAATAGGCCCAGCCCTGGCGTCCGCCAGACTTGAAGGGGGCAGCGGCGCTCAAGACCGGCAGCTTTTCATAGTCGGTGCCGGCCATGGCGCGTTTGACGTAGGCGATTTGCGCGTTTGCGACGATTTGTACCGAAGGGTCGTCTTCGACCAGGGCGAAGTAGCTGTAGATCGGCGCGCTGCTGAAGGCGACTTTGCCGCGCACGTACTCCAGCGTCTGGGCGTGTTCGGCCGCGACGGCCGCCTCCACCATGCCATCAACGCCGGCGATGGGCTTTTTGGCCGCGCGGTCGTAGATCGGGCGGATCGACGACTGGCTGGTTTTGACTTTCCAGGCCCCGGCGCTGTCGTCCAGGCTGATGTCGATCACGCCCAGGTGGTCGCCCCAGCGCCCCGGCATCACGGCGGGGATGCCGTTGATGGTGCCGCGCGCCACATCGGCCTTGGGATGGCCTGCGAAGGCCGGGCTGGGGAACTCGGCGTGGGCGTGGCCGAACAGGATGGCGTCGATGCCGGGGATGTCCGCCAGCTTCGACACGGCGTTTTCACCCAATTGGCCGACCTCGCCCTTCTCGAACCCCGAATGCGCGATGGCGATGACCAGTTGCGCCCCTTTGGCGCGCATCTCGGGCACGTATTTTCTTGCCACCTCGGCCATGTCCCGCGTAGTGACCCGGCCCTCCAGATTGGCCTTGTCCCATTGCATGATCTGCGGCGGCGTGAAACCGATTACTCCTATTTTAATAGCGTGCTTTGCGCCCTGGTTGTCGGCAAACTGGCGATCCAGCAGCAAATACGGGGTGAAGGCGTGTTTTTCGCCGCCGGGCGCCGCGCCCTTTTCGTCCAGAAACACATTCGCGTTCACATAAGGGAAATTCGCGCCGGCCAGCGCGCGGCGCAAAAACGCCAAGCCGTAATTGAACTCGTGGTTGCCCAGGTTGCCCGCGTCGTAACCCAGCTGGTTCATCACCTTGTAGGCCGGGTGCACCTCGCCGTCTTTCAGCGGCCGGGCCCTGTCCGCCACGTCGCCCATGGGGTTGCCCTGCAGCAAGTCGCCATTGTCGAACAGCAGGCTGTTGGGCGACTCGGCCCGCGCGGCGCGGATCAGGGTGGCGGCACGCGCCAGGCCGAACTGGTCTGTGGCCTTGTCCTGGTAGTAGTCGTAACTGAGCAGGTTCATGTGGATGTCGGTCGTCTCCATGATGCGCACCTGGATATCGGCACCGGCTGCGGCGCCAGCGAGCAGCCCCAGCAGCCAGGGCGCCCATTTTGCGAGACGGGTCATGAAACGCTCCTTTCGGTCGGGTTGCCAGACAAATCGGCACTTAGCCCTCGTGGAATATACGTAGTTAGCTATTTTATCAGTAGCAATCGACAGTCGTCAAACAGACTTGTCAACTCACTTGATCCACAAGCGGATCGCGTCCCAGGCCCGGCCCAAAATGCCGGCTTGCTCGACCGCCGCCAGCGCCAGCAAAGGCACCTCGGACACCAGTTGCTCACCCACAGAAATCCTCAATGTGCCAATCGCCTGGCCTTTCGCCAACGGCGCCACCAGCGGGTCGGGGCGCGCCACCTGGGTTTTGATTTTGGCGGCGCTGCCCGTGGGTACGGTGACGATGATGGCCTGGGGCCGGCCCAGCTTGACGGCGGCGTCTTTGCCTTTCCAGACCTGTGGCGTGGCCACGGCCTGGTCGGCGTCGAACAGCTTGACCGATTCAAACGCGGTGTAGCCCCAATTGAGCAGCTTTTGCGACTCGTTGGCGCGGGCGTTTTCACTGGATGCGCCCAGCACGATGGACAACAGGCGGCGCGTGCCCAGAGCCGAAGGCGAACCAGGTTGCGGCGAAGGCGAACCAGGCTGCGCGCCCGCCACGCCCAGGCCCGCCACCTCGCGTTTGGCAGTGGCGATCAGGCAATAACCGGCTGCGTCGGTATGGCCGGTTTTGAGCCCGTCCACCGTCGGGTCGCGAAACAGCAGCAGGTTGCGGTTGCTGTCGTTGGCGGCGGGTGTGCCCTCGTAGCGGTATTTCTTGATGGCGTAATAAGCGATGTACTGGGGGAAATCGCGCATCAGCCGGGTCGACAAAATGCTCAGGTCGCGCGCCGTGGTGGTGTGGCCGGCCTCGGTCAGGCCCTCGGGATTTTTGTAGCTGGTGGCCTTCAGCCCCAAGGCCTTGGCCTGCTCGTTCATGAGCTGCACAAACCGCTCCAGCGTGCCGCCCACCCCCTCGGCCAGCGCCATGGTGGCGTCGTTGCCGCTTTGCACGATCATGCCCTTGATCAGGTCTTCGACCGGCACCTTCATCTTGGGGTCGATGAACATGCGCGAGCCGGGCATCTTCCAGGCGCGCTCCGACACGGGCAGGGTCTGCGCCAGGTCGATTTTTTTGGCTTTGAGAGCGTCAAACACCAGGTAGGCCGTCATCAGCTTGGTCAGCGACGCGGGCTCCACGGGCGAGTCGATGTCTTTCTCGGCCAGCATCTGGTTGGCGGTGACGTCGAGCAGCAGGTAGGACTTGGCGGCGATTTCAGGCGCCAGAGGGCCTTGGGCGGCGGCGGAAAAACACAGGGTGGCCGCGATGGCGAGCAACAAAGATTTCATGGAAGGTTTCAATTCGGGCAATCTGGGAGTGATCTCGTGGTGATCAGCGGCCAACGCCAACAGGGGTGAGCAGGCGCTCCACCACATGGCCGTTTTTCAGGTGGGATTCCACGATTTCATCAATGTCATGCGCGTCCACATAGCTGTACCAAATGGCTTCCGGGTAGACCACGGCCACGGGCCCGGCGGCGCAGCGGTCCAGGCAGCCGGATTTGTTGACGCGCACCCGTCCGGGGCCAGCCAGGCCGGCCGCCTTGACCTGGACCTTGCAGCGGTCAAAGCCAGCCTGCGCCGCATGGTTGGCGCAGCACTCCTCGCCGTTTTTGCGCTCGTTGAGGCAGAAGAAGATGTGGCGCTGGTAATAGATCTCGGAATTGACCCCGGATGTGGGAGCCGCTTTTGGATTTTGATGGCTGGTTTCGAGGGGCAAATTTTGGTTCATGCCGCCATTTTAGTTTTCCGACGGGCGCCGGCTCACCAGCGCCAGCACATACACCAAAGTCGCGTAGGGCCACAACCAGGCCAGCCACTGGGCCACGCCGTTGAAACGGATGAAGCGGCCCTGCTCCCAGGCGTGCAGGGTCTGCTCAAAATACGGCCCGTTGGGCGCCTGGTTGAGCACGCTCAAAAAGATGCCCAGGCCCAGCAGCACCAGAGCCGCACTGACACGCCGGGGGATGAAAAGCAGCAGGCCCGCCAAAATGAAGGCCGTGCACAGGCCCGCCTGCACCGGCAAGCCAAACCAGTCCCAGGCATGGGCCGGGCCGAAACTCAGGGCGGCCGACAGCCCCGTGACGCCAATGCCAAGGGCCATCACCGCCATCACGAACAGGCTGCGCCGACGCCCGCCGCGAATGATGCAAAAGCCCAGCAGGCAGGGGATCAACGCACCCAGCAGCACACACACCAGCTCGGCGCCGGGCAACATGGGTTGCAGCTCGACCTCGCGCACCGGCAGCCAGGCCAGAAACGGCGTGTCGGACAAGGCATCGGCCAAGCCGGTTTCCAGCCGTTCCATCACCTGGCCCAAGCCCAGCGGGACGGCCACCGGATACAGCAAGGCCAGCGGCCACAACGCCAGCAACACCAGGCCACCGCGCGCCTCGCGCACAAACCAGCGCTCGCGGATGCGGCTCCAGCGCGCCAAAGCCCCGGCACGCTCCAGCAAGGCGGCCAGCGCAGCGCCGACCAAGGCGCCCGCCGAGTTGAGCGACAAGTCCAGGTTGGACGGCACGCGCGACGGCAGATAATTTTGCAGGGTTTCCATCAGCAGGGACGTAAAGACGCCGCACAGGCCGGCCAGCAGCACGGCATGCCGTCCACGGCCCGTGCGCAGCGCGCTCAAGGCCAGCAGAAAGCCGAACGGCGCATACCCCAGCACATTGATGCCGACGTCAAAACCGGTCCAGTATTTGGGCAGCGGCTGCCACAGGTAGGCCCAGGGCGCGATGCCCTGGTAGCGCCAGTCGGCAAAGGGGTAGAGGCTGGCGTAAACAATCAGGCCGGCGTAGATCAGGGCCAATGGCCAGGCAGAGGTTTTATGCATCTGCTGGGCGTTTGGGCGCGGCGCTCAAAACGGCTTGACCACCACCAAGACCACCACGGCCAAGAGCAGCAACACCGGCATTTCATTGAACCAGCGGTACCAGGTGGCGCTGCGTTTGGCCGTGCCCGCAACGAATTTTTTCAGCAGGCTGGCGCAGGCGTGGTGGTAACCGATGACCAGCACGACAAGCGCCAGTTTGGCATGCAGCCAGCCGTTGCCGGGGCCGCGCCCGATGCCGTATCCCAGCCAGAGCCACAGGCCGAACGCCAGGGCCAGCAAGGCCAACGGCCCCATGAAACGCAGCAGCTTGGCGGCCATCAGCAGCAGCCGTTCACGCTCGGCAGTCGAATCCTGTGGCACCATTGCCAGGTTGACGAAAATGCGCGGCAGGTAGAACAGCCCGGCAAACCAGCTGGCGACAAAAACAATGTGGAGTGATTTGACCCAGAGCATGGGGAGATTATGACGAGATGGGCGCTGAGATCCACAACGCCTTCGCCAAGCAGGCCCATTGTCGGGATGAAGTGCAAGGCGCAGGGCTCGCGCCCGCTTCGCGGTCGCGGCCTTGATTATGGCAATTGGGGTCAGAGCCCGATCTACCGAACTCGCCGCTGGCGCGTCTCCTTCCGGTAATCGAGATCTGACCCCAATTGCCATAATCAAGGCGAAAAAAAACCCCGGCACGGGGCCGGGGTTGCAAGCCTATTTGCTGTCACACATCAAGGCCCCGCTCAGGGAGGAAAAGCGGGAGGTGGCGAACCACCCGAGCGCAATTTAGCAAACTAAAGACACAGTTTCAAGTACTTAAGTCAACTATCTGTCATTGAAGCGACAATATATTTCAATTCGTCAGTTTTTTCATATGATCCAAGCACCCGCCTTTCCCCTGGCGCGCCCGCGCCGCCTGCGTCGCGACGCGTTCACCCGCAATTTGGTGCGTGAAAACGCGCTGTCCGTGAATGACCTGATCTATCCGGTTTTTGTTGTGGATGGAAAACAACAGCGCCAGGCGGTCGCGTCCATGCCCGGGGTTGAACGCTTGAGTCTTGATTTCCTGCTGCCCGTGGCCGAAGAATGCGTGCAACTCGGCATTCCCGTGATGGCGCTGTTTCCGGTGATTGATCCGGCGCTGAAAACGCCCGACGGCCAGGAGGCGCTGAACCCCGACGGCTTGATCCCGCGCGTGGTGGGCGAACTCAAGAAACGTTTTCCCGGATTGGGCGTGATGACCGACGTGGCGCTGGACCCCTACACCAGCCATGGGCAGGACGGCCTGCTTGATCCCCGTCCTGAAGAGAACAACTACATCCTGAACGATGAAACCGTCGAGGTGCTGGTCAAACAGGCGCTGGCCCAGGCGCAGGCCGGGGTGGACATCGTGGCGCCCAGCGACATGATGGACGGCAGGATAGGAGCGATTCGCGCGGCGCTTGAATCGGGCGGCGCGATCCATACGAGGATCATGGCCTACAGCGCCAAATACGCCAGCGCCTTTTACGGCCCGTTCCGCGACGCCGTGGGCTCGGCCGCCAACTTGGGGACTGGCAAAAAGAAGGTCTACCAGATGGACCCCGGCAACAGCGACGAGGCCCTGCGCGAGGTGGCCATCGACATCGCCGAGGGCGCCGACATGGTGATGGTCAAACCCGGCATGCCCTACCTGGACATCGTGCGCCGCGTGAAAGACGAATTCAAGGTGCCGACTTTTGCCTACCAGGTGTCAGGCGAATACGCCATGCTCAAGGCGGCGGCGATCAACGGCTGGCTCGACCACGACGCAGTGATGATGGAAAGCCTGCTGGCCTTCAAGCGCGCCGGTGCCGACGGCGTGTTGACCTATTTCGCGCGCGACGCGGCCAGGTTGCTGCGGGCCGGCGCGACTTGACCGGCGGCGTGACTGGCGGCGTGAAGAACGGTCTGCCCAATGGCCTTTGAAAAGGGCCTGCCGCGATTTATACGCTATAATATTAGTAGCTAACTATACATATTCCACGAGGGCAAATGGCCAATTTTACTCCCAACTTCCGTGAAATCCGGCCTTTTGACCCGGTTGGCGGCCCAGGCTGCCACGGCCACTGAAGCGGCCTCATGCGCATCTTCAGCATCGCCCCAAACGGCATCCACGAAACCGCCGTTTTGCCGCAGAAACTGCCCGACGCGGGTTACCTCTGGATCGCCTGCGCGCGCGGCGAGTTCGAAGCCACGCAGGCGCAGATCCAGGCCACGCTGCAAAGCCTGTGCGGCGTGCAACTGGTGGACTTGCACATCTCCGATTTGCTGAACAAATTTCTGCCCTCGCATTACGACTACACCTCACAGTACGACCTGCTGGTGTTTCGCCGCCTGGCCGCCGGTGTGGGCGACCTGCCTGCGCCCGTCCAGACCGCGAGTGTCCCGGCCGCGCCGGCCCAAGCCCCGCCTGGATCAGCGCCAGTGTCGCGCGGCGGCCCGCCCATCCTCAAACGCATCGACACCAGCCCGGTCGGTTTTGCCGTGTTCGACCGCCTGCTGTTGACGGTGCACCCGGCTGACTGCGCCGTGCGCGACGCCTATGCAGCGCGCCTGCTGGGCGCGGCGGCGCAAGACTCGCCCGGCGCGGGCGCGCGCCTGCCGGCCAGCCCGGCAGACCTGATGCTGCGCATCGTGAACCACATGGTTGATGGTTTTCTGGAGTTGCGCCGCGAACTGACGCACCAGCTCGACCATTGGGAGAGCGAACTGATCAATCCCAACACGCGCTTCAACAACTGGCGCTCCCTGCTCGACGCGCGGCGCAGCCTGCACCACCTGGATGAAATCTGCGAAGACCAGCGCTCGTCAGTGCAGGACTGGATAGAGTCGCTGAAGACCTGGCCTGACGCCGGGACGCCCGCAGGCCAGCGCGAGCGTGAACTGCTGCACGTGCGCAGCCGCGACGTGCTGGAGCACATCGAACGGGTGGTGCACCATGTGCGCCGCCTGGAGCAAAGCGCCGAGACCGCCGTGCAAATCCACTTCAGCGTGCAGGGCAGCCGCACCAATGACATCATGCGCACGCTCACCGTGTTGACCGCAATCTTTCTGCCGCTGAATTTGATCACTGGCTTTTTTGGCATGAATTTCGAGTTCATGCCCCTGATCCACAAACCGGCCGCTTTTTGGTGGACCTTTGGCGCGATGATCGTGGTGGCGATTTCGACTGCGCTGTTTTTTGTGCGCAAGCGTTACTTGGCGCGCAGCGGGCGCTGAGGCAGGCGCGAGGGTTTTCGCTCCAAGCTCAGTAGAGCGGTGGCTGCAACAGCTCGGTTGCGAACACGCGCTGGACCGCCGGGCGTTCGGCCATGCGGCGCAAATACGGCCCCAGATGCGGGTAAGCGCGGGCCGGCTGGCTTGAAAAATTGCGCGTCCAGCGGCACAGGGTGAAGACATAGGGGTCAAGCACGCTGTAATCGGGCCCCAGAAACCAGGTGGTGTCGTCCAGGTCCTCGGTGCCCTGGCTTCTGGATTTGACCCGCGCCAGTTCATCGTCAAGCTGCTCCAGATGGCCGCCAATACGCGCCTGGGCCTGGTCGGCCACCTGCTTCACGACGGCGAGGTCAGTGGCGGCCACATACCGCTCGGGGTAGAAATACATCATGATGTCCGGCTGAAACGTGTTGGCCAGCCACAACAACCACTTGTAGGCGTGGGCCCGCTCGTGGCTGGCCAGGGGCGGCATCAGCCTGGCCGCCGGGTGGCAGTCGGCCAGATGCAGGCAGATGGCGGCGGTTTCGTACAGCACCAGATCAGGCAGGCCGGGCGCGCGCTCGACGAGGGTAGGAATCTTGCCGTTGGGATTGAGCTTGAGGTAGGCCGCGCTTTTGTGCAGGTTCTGGCTGCGGTCCACCAGCACGAGTTCAAATGGCGCGTTGATTGGCAAGCCGATCTCTTCCAGCACGATGTGCGCAATCATGCTGGCATTGCCGGGGTAGTAGTGCAGTTGAAACATGTCAACAAACTATTTGTTCAAAAAGCCGTCAATTCAAACCGAACAGCCGGGCCGCGTTGTCCCAGGCGATTTTGCGCGCCACTTCGGCGGGCAAATCGCCCAGCCAGGCGCGGTAGCCCTGCATCAACCCGTCGTAATGCAACCAGCGCTGGTTGATCCAGGTGTCGGAGCCGATCATGAACCGGCCCGGATATTTGAGCAACAGGGCGCGCCACTCGGGGCAGAGCTTGACACCCTCTTTGCCGCTGTCGCAGGTGAGTCCGGGGCGGTACGACAACTCGCCCATCAAGAGCGGGTAACGCGCCAGCAGCGCGTCCACCCGCGCAACGCCCGCGCCGCCGATGCCGGTGTGGGCCCAGATCAGTCTGAATCCATCGCCCCCACGCTCCGCCGCTTCGCGGGTCGCTGCCCCCCGAGGGGGCTGATCTGCCTTGGGGCGGCCCGGCGGCAGATCGCTGTTTTTGCCCGATACATGGGACATCAGCAGGTCTATCGCGGCATCGTCCACATGCGCCAGCACGGCGAGGTCTTTTTCCTCCGCGAAGGCCATGAGTTTTTTGGCCACGGCGCCATTGGCGTTGGCGCTGTCGTAGAGGTGGAATTCGCCAATGCCCCGGTAGGCCCCGGCCGCCGTGCCGCGCGCGAATTCGGCCTGCACCATGTCGTAAATCGACTCATCCTGGAACCAGGTGGCGTAGTCGCCCCGGTTGCGGTACAGGCGGATGAAGGGCACGACCTGCAAGTCGCCGCGCGACTTGTCGGCGGCCAGCGCTTTGCTGCCGTCGTTGGGCCGCGAATTGGCCAAAACCGCTTTCACATTGTTACGCTTGATACGGGCGATCACGTCGCTCAAGGGGTGCGGCCCGGCCTGGCCGTTCCAGGCCTCGTCGTTGTAATGCAGGTGTGCGTCAAACAAGGGGCCGGTGTAATCGGCGCTTTTTGCCGGCACGGCAAATGCTATTATTAATATAGCTATAAACGCATGTCCGGCGAGGGCAAACGGCCTAAAATTCTCCCAAGCCACACGCAACAGCATGGTTTCAGCCTATATAGGAGGCGAAGAAGTCCAGCGTGCGCTCCAGGGCCAGCTCGGCCGCCGGCGCGTTGAACGAGCCGCGCTGGTCGCAGTTGAAACCGTGGTCGGCTGCATAGATTTGCACTTCGACCTCTTTTTGCGCCACCTTGAAGGCTTTCACCGAGTCCAGCGTGATGTGTTTGTCCTGGTCGCCAAAATGGCAGAGCACCGGGCATTGGGGCTTTCTGCCGGGCTCGGCCCCCGCCGTCATGCCGCCGCCATAGTAGGGCACCGCCGCGCTGATGCCGGTCAGCAGGCAGGCCGCGCGCCAGGTGAGCAGGCCGCCCCAGCAATACCCCACCACGCCGACCTTGCCGCCCTGGCCGCTGAACATCGCCGTGTCCACGGTGGACATCTTCCCGGCGACGGCGGCGTAGTTGATGGCCGCCTGGATGTCCTGCATCACCAGGGGCGTGACGGGGTCGCCGCCCGGGCTGGCCATGGCTTCCACGGCGGCTTTGAGCGCCACGCCGGCGGCCATGTCCTCAGCCGTGTAACCCAGGTCAACGCCTTGTTTGACGCGGTGGAAGGTGGCCGGCGCGACCGCCACGTAACCGGCGGCGGCATAACGGTCCGCCACGTTGCGGATGTGCGAATTGACGCCGAATATCTCCTGCAGGACGACGATGGCGCCCTTGGGTTTGCGCGGCGGCAGGGCCACATAGGCGGGCAGGGTGAAGCCGTCCTTGGACGTGAGTTCTATGGTCATTGCCATGGGGTTCCTTTTTTTGAATGGGTTGAATCAGGTCTACAAGGTCTGCAGCAAGCGGCGCTGCAAAAAATCCAGCCGGTCCTGGCCCCAGAAGATCTCGCCATCGACGACATAACTGGGCGCGCCAAACACATTGGCGTCGATGGCGGCCTGGGTGTTGGCCTCGTATTGTTGCTGGAAACGCGGCTCGCGCGACTGCGCCAGGCGGCCCGGCGCCAAGCCGCATTGCGCCAGCAACACGGCCAGCGTGGCGGGGCTGGCGATGTCCAGCTCCTGCTCCCACACGGCGGCGAAAACCGCGCCGCTCAGGGCAAAAGCCGCAGGCGCGCCGTCCAGCACATTGACTGCGATGATCAGGCGTGAGGCGTCGTCGCCCGCCACTGGGAAATATTTGGGCTGGATGTACATCGCCAGCTTCAGGTGGTCGCGAAAACGGGCCAGCTCTCGCAGGCGGTAGGCCTGGCGCTGGGGCGCGCGTTTGCCCAGCGGCAGCCCGCCCGAGAGCGGGAAGATCTTGCCGAAATCCACCGGCAACACCCGGATGGCGGCGTGCGCCTCATGGGCGATCGCGGCAAAACGCGCGTGGCCGAAATAAGTCCAGGGGCTTTGCGGCGTAAAGTAGTAGTCGATGACTTTTGTCAAGTTTGTCTCCCGGTGTGGCGTTATGGCGTGTCGCAAGCGTGTCGGAACGGCCTGGGGCTAAGATCGCCCCGCACGCTTCGTTTTTACCTTGAATCCCTCAATCCTGCAAAATAAACCATGAATCAAATCGCGCTGATCACCGGCGGCTCGCGCGGCATTGGCGCGGCCACGGCCCTGCTGGCCGCCCGGCGCGGGTATGCGGTGGCCGTCAATTACACCTCAAATTCAAGCGCCGCCGAGGCGGTCGTTCGGCAAATCCGCACGGATGGCGGCAAGGCCATCGCCGTGCAGGCCGACGTGGGCGTCGAAGCCGACATCCTGGCGATGTTCGCCCAGGTCGATGCCCAGTTCGGCCGTGTCACCGCCCTGGTCAACAACGCCGGCGTGGTGGACGTGGGGGCGCGGGTCGAGGCGATGGGCGCAGCGCGTTTGCGGCGGATGTTCGACATCAATGTCATCGGCTCGTTTTTGTGCGCGCGCGAGGCGGTCAAACGCATGAGCACAAAACACGGCGGCGCGGGCGGCGCCATCGTGAACCTGTCCAGCGTGGCGGCCAAACTCGGCGGCCCCGGCCAGTATGTGGATTACGCCGCCAGCAAGGGCGCCATCGACAGCTTCACCACCGGCCTGGCCAAGGAACTGGCCACCGAGGGCATCCGTGTCAACGCGGTGCGCCCCGGCATCATCGACACCGATATCCACGCCAGCGGCGGCGAGCCCGACCGCGCGCGCCAGATGGCCCCCCTGGTGCCGATGCAGCGCGCGGGCACGGCCGCGGAAGTGGCGCAGGCGATTGTCTGGCTGATGGGCGAAGAATCGGCTTATTGCACCGGCGCCTTCATCGATGTGGCGGGCGGGCGCTGAGGCGCGGCGTGGCATGGATTTCAAACCGCTTGTGACGTTGTTGGCCATCGTGAACCCGCTGGCCATCGTGCCGTTTTTCATCCATTACACCCTGGGCTTCACACGTGAGCAGCGCCTGCGCACGATTCTGATCTCCAGTTTCAGCGCCTTTCTGGTGATCGCCATCAGCGCCTTGCTGGGCCTGCAAATCCTGTCTTTCTTCGGCATCTCGCTGGCCAGCTTCCAGGTCGGCGGCGGCATGTTGCTGTTGACCTCGTCCCTGGCCATGCTCAACGCCCAGCCGGCGGAAAGCCGCTCGACCGCCGACGAGATCCACGACGCCGCCAGCATGTCCGCCGCGCGCGCCAGCATTGCCGTGGTGCCGCTGACCATTCCCTTGCTGACCGGCCCGGCCACCATGTCCACCGTGGTGATTTACGCCGACAAAGCCAAGAACATTTTCCAGCTACTCACCCTGGTCGGTTACGGCCTGGTCATCGCCCTGGCCACGGCCCTGTGTTTTGCGGCGGCGCAACCCATCGCCCGCCTGCTGGGCAAAACCGGCATCAATGTAATGACGCGCCTGATGGGCCTGATACTGGCCGCGCTGGCGGTGGAGGTGATGTCCGAAGGCCTGGTGAAGCTGTTCCCCATGTTGGGGCGCTGAGGGGCCGCCCAGGCCCTGAAGCCCACGCGGCTGCCTGCGTCACCCGGCGCGTGAAGCGTCCGCTCGCATTGCAAAGGCCGAGGGCGCGCCTCCTTTACCTGCTGCAGCCGCGGCGGGTGTTCGCGCTCAATGGATGCCATGCGTCGGGAAATTGTTGAATCAGGCCAAACGCATGGATCGCCTCAGCCAAAAATCGCCCACCCACCCCGATCGTCTGTGATTCATACCACTCGTATGCTTCATCGAGTTCACTTTGCGCCTGAGGCAGCAAACGGAAGCTCACGACAATTTGTACTTGGCCAAAACTTCAGATAACGGAATCGCCTTGACCTGTCCCGATCTGTAAGCTGCAAGACGGCTTTCGGCTTCCGAGGCCCACAGGGCATCCACCCCTGGATCAGGCGCATCCAGCCCTCGCAGAATGTCTTCGACAAGCGCAATGCGGTCAAGGGCTGGCAATTGCGCGATTTGTTTTTGAAGGGATTGGGTGCTCGGCATGATTTCTCCTTGCTTGAGGATTACTTTACTACGCGCTTGTTGGTGATGGCTAAGATTTCGAAGAAGTCGATCCAGAACCGTTTGGCCTCGCTCTTCTCATTGGCGGCGTCGGCCCAGGTGCGGCTGAAAGTCAGCGCGCGGAATTTGATTTCGTTCCAGCTTAAGGGCATGAAAACGCTTCAGCTTTGGGTGATAGAAATGGCCATTATCCCTCGTGGAACATTCATAGTTAGCTATCTATTTTGAAGCATCCTGCAACAGCTTGACGAGCCGGTTGCTGGTGTTGCGCAGGCGTTGCGCCAGCAGTTGGGTGAGTTTGACCAGCAGTTTGGCGCCGATGGCGGGGTGGTCCTGGATCAGGCGGGCGATGGTGGCGCCGGTCAGCACGCCAGCCTCCACCTCGTCGATGGCGACGCAGGAGGCGTAACGCGGGGCGGCGTCGAGCATGGACATTTCGCCCACCGCCGCGCCGTGTTTGACGACCGCCAGGCGCGAGGGCGCGCCGTGTTCGGACTGCTTGGTCACGTCCACCGTGCCGCTCAGGATGAGCAGCATCCAGTCCCCCGCATCGCCCTCCTTGATCAGGGCCTGGCCGGGGCGGGCGCGGACCAGGGGCATCAGCGCGCCCAGGGTGTCGGTTTCGGCGGGGGTCAGGTCTTCGAGCAGGGCCGCGTCGTGGCTCCACTTGGGGGCGTGGCTGGACAGGTCGGTGCAGAAACCGAGCTGTTCCAGCCCGGCCTGCCGCAGTTGCGCTTCAATCGGCAGCATGGCGTTCAGCGCAGGTCCCGCAGCCATTGCTCAAGTTCGAGCACGGCGGCGTCGCTGGCGGCGGCCAGGGCGCGCACGCCGCCTGGCGCGTCGGCGCTGGGTGCTGCACGCTGCACGATGACGAGGCGCTGGCCGACCAGTTTTTCGCCCAGCGGTGTGGTTTGCACGACGGTGGCGCGCAGGCGCACCAGGCCGGCGCTGGTGTAGGGCGCCTCAAACAACTGGCTGAATTCTTCCAGCTCGACGCGCAGTTGCCAGGGGTTGGCGCCGGGCAGGCTGCCCTCGGCGGAACTGAGCACCACACGGCCCTGGCCCAACTGCTCGCGCAGGCGCTGGCGCAGCAGTTGCGCCGGCGGCATGCTCCAGCGCGCCTGGGCGTAGGGGCGCAGGGCCTGGACGTCGGCATAGGCCAGGCGGTACAGGACGGCAGTGCTGTCCAGCGCTGCGCTGGCCTCCACTTCGGACACGACCAGGGGCGGCAGGGAAGCCGTGCGGGCGCCAGGCGCCAGGCTCAGCGCGCCGGGGCCGAAGTCGTACGTGAGGGCGCGAGTCGGCTTGTCGGGCAGGGCGCAGCCGCCGAGCAGGCCAAAAACCCACATCAGGGAGCCAAATAGGGCGATTGCCCTCGTGGGATATGCGTAGTTAACTATCATTTTTGTAATACTTGTTGTGCTGATTTGGCCTGGCCGTGAACATGGACGCAGTCAGGGCCTGGCGCCGGGCGCGGCAAAGCCGGGCTCGCCAGGGCCGGGCTGGATGGAGCCGTTGCCGTAGATCAGGGACTGCGGGTTGTCGCTCACGCCGCTGACCACCCGGCTGACCTGGCGCGCGGTGCGGCTGGCCTCGTCGCTGGTGCGGTTCAGGCGGGGCAAGGTGGCGCTGTTGAGCGACTGGCCGACACTGGTCAGCGCATCGGCGCCCTGGACCAGCTTGTCCAGCGCGCCGCCGGGTTTGTTGAGGTTTTGCGAGACCTGCTTGAAATCGCTGGCCAGGGCTTTGGCCTCGTCGGCGGCGCCGGTGGCGCTTTGGGATGCGGTTTGCAGGGTTTTGAGGGTGTCGCCCATCTCGCCGACGAGTTTGGGCAGGTTCATTTTTTCCGGGCCGAACTGGAAATCAAGCGCCTTGTCGGCATTGCTGGCAAAACGCTGGATGCTGGCCGCCGCCTGGCCCATGCCAGTGGCCGCCTGGCCGATGTTCTGCACCGCGCCAAACAGGGCTTTCTGGTTGTCGGCGGCGAGCAGCTGGTTGATGCGCCGGCTGGTTTCTTCCACCTGGATCAGGATGGTCGCGCCCTGGTCGGACAGTTTGGACAGCAGGCTGGCGCGCATCGGGATGCGCGCGGGCGCCTCGTCGCTGGTGGCCAGCGCCTGTTTGGATTCGCCACTGTCGTCAAGCTGGATGAAAGCCAGGCCCGTGACACCCTGGAAACCCAGGGTGGCGAAGGTGCTGGCGCTGATCGGCGCGCCGTCATTGGTGCTGATGCGGATCAGCACATTGCCCATCAGGTTCGGGTCAAAGCCGATGCCCGTGACCTTGCCGACGTTGACGCCACGAAACCGCACCGCCGCCTGCGGCTGCAGGCCGGTCACGGCCTCGCGGCTGGACAGCTCGTAGCTATTGTGGTGGGTGGTGTCGCGCGTGAGCCAGATGGCCATGGCCACCAGCAGGGCCGAGACCAGCAGCACAAAGGCGCCGGCCACCAGCGCATGGGATTTGTTTTCCATAAGCTTCTCTTTTTACACCCTATTTCTATACGGCATTCATACGGCAAAAGGATACTCGCGCAGCAGCTCCATCGCGCGCTGGCCGCGCTCGCCCAGGAAAAACTCGCGGATGAAGGGGTGCGGGAAGGCGATCACGTCCTTGGGCGCGCCGCTGACGATGACCTGCTTGTCGGCCAGTACGGCGATGCGGGTGGACAGCTCGAACAGGGTGTCCAGGTCGTGGGTGACCATCACCACGGTCAGGCCGAGCTCGCGGTGCAGCGAACGCAGCAGGGCGCAAAAGGCGTCGGCGCTGTCGGGGTCAAGCCCGGCCGTGGGCTCGTCCAGCAGCAGCAGGGGCGGGTCCATGATGAGGGCGCGCGCCAGGGCCACGCGCTTGATCATGCCGCCGGACAGGTCGGACGGCATCTTGTCGGCGTGGCTGCGCGCCAGCCCGACCATTTGCAGCTTGACCAGGGCGGCGTCCTGCACCAGGTCTTCGGGCAGGGTCTTGAGTTCGCGCAGCGCAAAGGCGATGTTGTCCAGCACGCTGAAGGCTGAAAACAGCGCCCCGTGCTGGAACAACATGCCCACGCGGCTGGCGGCGCCCGCGCGGCTCAATTCGCTGGCCGGTTTGCCCAGCACCGTGACGCTGCCCTTTTGCGGCGCGACCAGGCCCAAGATCTTGCGCAACAGCACGGTTTTGCCCGAACCGGAGCCGCCGACGATGGACAGCATCTCGCCGGCTTCAATGCGCAGGTTCAGGTCTTTGTGCACCACTGCTTCAACCCCGGCGGTGCGGAACACCGACCACAGGCCCTGAATGTCCACCACCGCCTCGTCGTCGGGCAGGCGGGTGTCGGCGCGGGGTTGGCTCATATGCCGACGTCCTTGAAGACCACGGCGAACAGCGCGTCCACCAGGATCACCACGGTGATCGAGGTGACGACCGAGGCCGTAGTGCCTTCGCCCAGGCTCTCGGTGTTGGGTTGGACGCGCAGGCCGTAGTGGCAGCCGATCAGGGCGATCAACACGCCGAACACGACGGACTTGCCGACCGCCAACGTCAGGTTGGACAGCTGCACCGCTGCCGGCAGCGCATGCGCGAAAAAGGCCGGTGTGACGCCAATCACCAGATCGGACGCCAGCATGCCCCCGGCCAGCGCCGCCGCCGTGGTCCAGACCGTGATCAGGGGCATGGCCAGGGCCAGCGCGATGGCGCGCGGCATCACCAGGCGGAAACCCTGGCGGATGCCCATCACCTGCATGGCGTCCAGCTCTTCGGTGACGCGCATCACGCCGATTTGCGCGGTGATGGCCGAGCCCGAACGCCCGGCGATCAAAATCGCCGCCAGCACGGGTCCGAGCTCCCGGATCAGCGAAATGCCGAGCAGATCGACGATGAAGGCGTCCGCGCCGAACTGGCGCAGTTGCTGCGACACCAGATAGGCCAGCACCACGCCGATCAGGAACCCGACCAGGGCGGTGATCGGCATGGCCGTCGCGCCGATCCGGTAAATGTGGCCCGACACGTCGCGCCAGGGGCCTCTGGCGGGTTTGCGGACCAACTGGCCAAGGTCCAGCAGCAACTGGCCGACCAGGCGCAGCAGGTCGCGCGCATGGTCAAACAGCTTGAACAGCAACTCGCCCAGATCTTCAAAACGCTCCAAAAATAGGCCTGCCAGCCGTTGCAGCCGGGTTTGCGGCGCCTGAACCTGGGGGGCCAGGGTGTAACGGGCCACGCGTTCAAACATGGCGCGCTGGGCTGGCAACAGATGCAAACCGACCGGCCATTGGCGGCCCCAGTGGTTCCAGATCAATTGCACGCCGGTGTGGTCCAGGCTTTGCAGACGGCGCAGGTCCCAGGGCAAGGGCCGCTGGGCGGGCCCCAAGGTGGCCGACAACTCGGTGTTGATGCGGCTCCAGGCCGACGGCCTGGCCAACTGGGCGGCGGTCCAGCGGCCCGACAGTTCGATCACGGAGGCGTCCTGGTCCGGCCAGAGGACGATGCGCGGCGCCGCGTCAAAAGCGGCCGGTGCGGAGCCGGGAGCGGCAGTGCGGGGGGTCATTTCCTCCATAAATCGGTGTGGCTGCGGGCAGGCGGTGGTGGGCGTGGGCGGGGCGTGGGTTGGCGCGGGCCCGCCTATCGTACCCTGCGGCATGCAAAATACGCTCAATTGCGCATTGCGATTTCAAGGAGACTTTATGACCGGCAAGCCAGCATCCCAGACAAACCCGGCGGCGTCCATCCCCCAAACGGGGGATGAAGCGGGGACGGTGGCGCCCCAGGAGCTGGCCGTGGAACAGCGCGGCGCGGTGTTGTGGCTGACCATTTGCCGCGAGGAACGGCGCAACGCCATGAGCCACGCCGTGCTGGCGGGCATGGCCCTGGCCATCACGGCAGCGCAGGGCCAGCGCGATGTCCGCGCCATCGTCATCACGGGCGCTGGGACAAAGGCCTTTTGCGCGGGGGCCGATTTGCAATCCGCCAAGGCCTTCACTACCGACTATTCCGAGCCCATCGGCCATCTGGCGCATCTGCTGCGGGTGGCACAGGCCAGTTGCGTGCCGTTGATTGCGCGCGTCAACGGCGCCTGCATGGCGGGCGGTTTTGGTTTGTTGTCAATGTGCGACATGGCGGTGGCGGCGCGCCATGCGGTGTTTGGCCTGCCCGAGGTCAAGGTGGGCGTGTTTCCGGCCCAGGTCTTGAGCGTGTTGCAACATTTGATTCCACGCCGGGCGCTGAGTGAAATGTGCCTCACGGGCGAGCCCATCACGTCGGCCCAGGCGCTGGAATACAACTTGGTGAACTATGTGGACGACGATCTTGACGCGCGCCTGCAATGGCTGCTGGCGCGCCTGCTGGACAAATCACCCGCCGCCCTGCGCCGGGGCCGCTACACCATGAAAAAGATCGAGTCGATGGCGTTTGAAGAATCCATGTCTTTCACCGAAAGCCAGATCGCCCTGTTCACCTTGACAGAAGACGCCAAAGAGGGGCAAAAGGCGTTTCAGGAGAAGCGCAAACCCAACTGGACGGGTCGTTAAGGGCGCACCCTTTCGTCGGTTCAATGGCAATGCGAATCTGGTTCGCGGATTTGGGCGACACTCGGCATTGGCGCATTTTTTGACAGGAGTTTCACCATGACCGCAGCAAGCATTGGCCACTACATCGGCGGGCGCATCGTCGCCGGATCGTCCGGCCGCACCCAGGATGTTTTCAGCCCCGCGACCGGCGCGGTGACGGGCCAGGTTGCACTGGCCAACGCAGCGGAAGTCGGCGCGGCGGTGGCGGCGGCCCACGCGGCCTTCCCCGCCTGGGCGGACACGCCGCCAATCCGCCGCGCGCGGGTGATGTTCAAGTACCTGGAACTGGTCAACGCCCACAAAGACGAGTTGGCCCACGCCATCACCGCCGAACACGGCAAGGTGTTCACCGACGCGCAGGGCGAAGTCTCGCGCGGCATCGACATCATCGAATTTGCCTGCGGCATTGCGCAACTGCTCAAGGGTGATTTCACCGACCAGGTGAGCACCGGCATTGACAACTGGACGCTGCGCCAGCCGCTCGGTGTGGTGGCCGGCATCACGCCCTTCAACTTCCCGGTGATGGTGCCGATGTGGATGTACCCGGTGGCGATTGCGGCGGGCAACACCTTCATCCTCAAACCCAGCCCGATTGACCCGAGCGCCACACTGTTGCAAGCGAAATTGCTGAAAGAAGCGGGCCTGCCCGATGGCGTGTTCAACGTGGTGCAGGGCGACAAGGAGGCGGTGGACGCCATCCTGGCCCACCCTGATGTCAAGGCCGTGAGTTTTGTCGGCTCGACGCCGATTGCCAACTACATCTACGAGACTGGCGCGCGCAACGGCAAACGGGTCCAGGCCCTGGGTGGCGCCAAAAACCACATGGTGGTGATGCCCGACGCCGACATCGACCAGACCGTGGACGCGCTGATGGGCAGCGCCTACGGCTCGGCCGGTGAACGCTGCATGGCCATCAGCGTGGCCGTGCTGGTGGGCGACGTGGCCGACAAGATCGTGCCGCTGCTGATTGAACGCGCCAGGCAGCTCAAGATTCTGAACGGCAACAACCTGGCCGCTGAAATGGGCCCCATCGTCACGGGCATCGCGCACAAACGCATCACGGGTTACATCGACATTG
>JANMVT010000054.1:0-28734 GCA_031392945.1 Rhodoferax sp.
GCCGGCGCGGCTGCCTCCGTGTCACCCGGCGCGTGAACCGCTCACTCGCCTTGCATAAGGTCTGCGCGCGCGCCTCCTTCTTTACCTGCGGCAGCCGCGCCGGCCTGCTTGGCGGGCAGGGCACTCCCGAGGCGCAAAAAAAAATCCACCGGCGATCAAACCGGCGGCTTTCAGATGGAAACCCTGCGTGCTTAATTGCGAGTTTGATCCACCAGCTTGTTTTTCTTGATCCAGGGCATCATCGCGCGCAAGGACTCGCCGACAACTTCGATCTGGTGCTCGGCCATCAAGCGGCGTTTGGACAGGAGCGTGGGGGCGCCGGCCTTGTTTTCCATGATGAAACTCTTGGCGTATTCACCGGTCTGGATGTCTTTCAAGACCTGTTTCATCACCTTTTTGGTTTCGTCGGTGATGATGCGCGGGCCGGAGACATATTCGCCGTATTCGGCGTTGTTGCTGATGGAATAGTTCATGTTGGCGATGCCGCCTTCATAGATCATGTCCACGATCAGCTTGAGTTCGTGCAGGCACTCGAAATACGCCATTTCGGGGGCATAACCGGCTTCGACCAGGGTCTCAAAACCAGCCTTGATGAGCTCCACGGTGCCGCCGCACAGGACGACCTGCTCGCCGAACAGGTCGGTTTCGGTTTCTTCGCGGAAATTGGTTTCGATGATGCCGGCTTTGCCGCCGCCGTTGGCCATGGCGTAACTCAGGGCCAGGTCGCGCGTGCGGCCGGATTTGTCCTGGTGGATGGCGACCAGATGCGGCACGCCGCCGCCCTGCACGTAGGTGCCGCGCACGGTGTGGCCGGGCGCTTTGGGCGCGACCATCCACACGTCGAGGTCGGCGCGGGGGTTGACCAGTCCGTAATGCACGTTGAAGCCGTGGGCGAACACCAGGGATGCGCCTTGCTTGATGTTGGGCTCGATGTCGTTTTTGTAGACTTCGCCGATTTGTTCATCGGGCAGCAAAATCATGACCACGTCGGCCTGTTTGACCGCGTCTGCCACTTCAGCGACTTTGAGGCTCGCTTTTTCAACCTTGGGCCAGGAAGCGCCGCCTTTGCGCAGGCCCACCACGACCTTGACACCGCTGTCGTTCAGGTTTTGCGCATGGGCGTGGCCCTGGCTGCCGTAACCGATAATGGCCACAGTCTTGCCCTTGATCAGGCTCAAATCACAATCTTTGTCGTAAAAAACTTTCATACTATTCTCCAGTTGATGTTAAATGAATTTAAGGGCAATTTTCCGATGGGCCGCCCCTAGAAAAATTAGCCCCCTCGGGGCTGAGCGCTGCGGCTCCCATCCTGCCTGCGCAGGATGGGACAGCGCGAAGAGCCTTCGCCTCTGGCGATCGGCCTGTACAGTGAACCACACGAAGTGGGGAGCGTGGGGGCCACATTCTTCAGACTCGCAGGATTCTCTCGCCCCGCCCGATGCCACTGGAGCCGGTGCGCACTGTCTCCAGGATGGCGCTGCGCTCGATGGCTTCCAGAAACGCGTCGTTCTTGGACTGGTCGCCGGTGAGCTCGATGGTGTAACTCTTTTCGGTCACGTCGATGATGCGGCCGCGGAAGATGTCAGCCATGCGCTTCATCTCTTCGCGCTCCTTGCCGACCGCGCGCACCTTGACCATCATCAGCTCACGCTCGGTGTAGCTGCCTTCGGTCAGATCCACCACCTTGACGACCTCGATCAAGCGGTTCAGGTGTTTGGTGATCTGCTCGATCACGTCGTCGGAGCCCGACGTTTGTATCGTCATGCGCGACAGCGTCGGGTCTTCGGTGGGGGCCACCGTGAGTGACTCGATGTTGTAACCACGGGCCGAGAAAAGGCCCACCACGCGGGAAAGAGCGCCAGGCTCGTTTTCCAGCAAAACTGCAATGATGTGTTTCATGAGAACAGATTCCTCTTTTCGCCGCCCTCCCCTGGCATCGGTAAACACCAGGCTCGGCGGGCAATAGAATCGTCAAAAATTAAGGTTTGAAAAAACGGCCGGTAATTTTAATTGCTATATTAATAGCAGCTAACTATATATATTCCACGAGGGGAAAACGCCTTTTTTACCAGTAAGACTACAAATCTTCGCTGCCCAGCAGCATTTCGGTGATGCCCATGCCGGCTTTGACCATGGGATAGACGTTTTCGGTCGGGTCGGTGCGGAAATCCATGAATACGGTGCGGTCCTTGAGCTTGCGCGCTTCGCGCAGCGCGCCCTCGACATCACCCGGTTTTTCGATCAGCATGCCGACGTGCCCATAGGCTTCAGCCAGCTTGACGAAGTTGGGCAGCGCGTCCATGTAGCTGTGGCTGTAACGGCCTTCGTAGTCGATCTCCTGCCACTGGCGAACCATGCCGAGGTAGCGGTTGTTCAGCGCCACGATCTTGATCGGCGTGTTGTATTGCAGGCAGGTTGACAGCTCCTGGATGCACATCTGCACCGAGCCTTCGCCCGTGATGCAGAACACCTCGGATTCCGGCTTGGCCAGCTTGATGCCCATGGCGTAGGGGATGCCCACACCCATGGTGCCCAGGCCGCCGGAATTGATCCAGCGGCGCGGCTCGTCAAACTTGTAATACTGCGCGGCCCACATCTGGTGCTGGCCGACATCGGACGTGATGTAAGTGTCGGCATCTTTGGTCATGTTCCAGAGGGTTTCAACCACGTATTGCGGCTTGATCACGTCGCCCTTGCCCATGCTGTATTTGAGGCAGTCGCCAGTGCGCCAGCCTTCAATGGTGTCCCACCAGGCGGCCAGGGCTTTTGCGTCAGGTTTGCCGTCGGGCTTGCCTTCGGGTTTGACAGCGCCGTCGCGGATCATGGCGATCATCTCGGACAGAACGTCCTTGACGTCGCCGACGATGGGAATGTCCACCCTGACGCGTTTGGAAATGCTCGACGGGTCGATGTCGATGTGGATGATCTTGCGCTCGTTTTGGGCAAAATGTTTCGGGCTGCCGATCACGCGGTCGTCAAAGCGGGCGCCGACGGCCAGCAACACGTCGCAGTTCTGCATAGTGTTGTTGGCTTCGACCGTGCCGTGCATGCCGAGCATGCCCAGGAACTTGCGGTCGCTAGCCGGGTAGGCGCCCAATCCCATAAGGGTGTTGGTGCAGGGATAACCCAGCATGTCAACCAGGGTGCGCAGCTCAGCCGATGCATTGCTCAACAACACGCCGCCGCCAGTGTAAATATACGGGCGTTTGGCCGCCAGCAGCAATTGCAGCGCCTTGCGGATTTGCCCGCCGTGGCCCTTGCGCACCGGGTTGTAGGAGCGCATGGTGACGGCCTCGGGGTAACCCGTGTAAGCCACTTTATTGAAGGACACATCCTTCGGGATGTCCACCACCACTGGGCCGGGGCGGCCGCTGCGGGCGATGTGGAAGGCCTTTTTCATGACCATGGCCATGTCTTTGGCATCCTTGACCAGAAAATTGTGCTTGACGATGGGACGCGTGATGCCCACGGTGTCGCATTCCTGGAAGGCGTCCAGGCCAATCGCGTGCGTGGGGACCTGGCCGGTGATGATCACCATCGGAATGCTGTCCATGTAGGCCGTGGCAATGCCGGTGACGGCATTGGTCACGCCAGGGCCGGAGGTGACCAGGGCCACACCCACATCGCCCGTGGCACGTGCATAACCATCGGCTGCATGCACAGCGGCCTGCTCATGGCGCACCAGAACGTGCTGGATGGTGTCCTGTTTATAAAACGCGTCGTAGATGTGCAAGACCGCGCCACCAGGGTAACCCCAGACATATTTGACGTTTTCGGCCTGCAAAGCCTTGATCAGGATTTCGGCACCGCGAAGCTCGACCGGGCCGTTTTGCTGGGTTTTTGCACCAGACGCAGAGATGTTGGCGGCCATGGCGGACGCCTGAGCGATTTCAGCTTTTGATATTTCCATGATGAACCTTTGTGAATTTCTCTAACGAAAAACCTTGGGTGCGCCTTCACAAACCCTTTTGGAGCTGTGTCGGAACTTGAGGCCGAAGCCATGGGCGCAACTCGTTCTGCGCCGGACCAGGACCCGTTTGCCTTTTGATTTGCAGCCAGAATTATCGCACCGACTCGCGCGCTTTTGTTGCGCTGTGGCAGGATCAAGGCTTGCAAATGCCATAATTTGCCCAAAATCGCGCCGAAAATGGGTTCCGGCGCAGCAAATCCGAGACTCCTGGCACGGCGCACTTCACTTGGCAACAGAACAAGAACTCACCGATTTTCTGAAAAGCGTTGAAAAACGCGCTTTCAAACGTTCGGTCTACCACGTGCGCAACGAAGAGTCGGCTCTGGACATCGTGCAGGACAGCATGATGAAGCTTGCCGAACATTATGGCGACAAGCCGCCGGCCGAGCTGCCGATGCTGTTCCAGCGCATTTTGTCCAACTGCACGCTGGACTGGTTCAGGCGCAACAAGACCCGCAACGCGCTTTTTTCCAACATGGGCGAATTCGAATCCCCCGGCGAAGACGGCGAATTCGATCTTTTGGAAACTTTGAACCTGCAAGACAGCTCATACCAGACGGAAAGCGCCGAAAAGACGACTTCGCGGGCGCAAATCTTGCATGAGATTGAAATTGAAATCCAGGAACTGCCAGCGCGTCAACGGGAAGCCTTTCTCATGCGTTACTGGGAGGAACTGGACGTGGCGGAAACCGCTGCGGCCATGGGCTGTTCCGAAGGCAGTGTCAAAACGCACTGCTCGCGGGCAGTTCAAGCCCTCAGCAAAGCATTGAGAGCAAAGGGATTACAAGCATGAACTACACAAATCATTCTCTGCCGCGAAGCCAGCTTGGCCACCAGGCCAGCCTGGCACAAAAAACCGCAGTCGAAGGGGCGCAAGACCGTTATGGCCTGCGCATCGCCGCGCGCCTGTCGGATGCGTCCGCGCAATTGCCGCATGACATCTCGGAGCGCCTGCGCGCCGCGCGCATGCAAGCCGTGTCCCTGGCCCTGTCCAAACGCACCGTCTCGGCCGTGCGCACTGCGTCCAGCGTCAACGCGTCTGGCGGCGCGGCCAGCATGGGTTTTGGCGATGAAAACTTCAGCATCTGGAACCGCATCGCGTCGGCCCTGCCTGTGATCGCGCTGTTGGCGGGCCTGATCGCCATCACTGTGGTGCAAAACGACAACCGCGCCAGGGAAGTGGCCGAGATCGACGCCGCCTTGTTGACCGACGACTTGCCTCCTTCGGCCTACGTCGATCCCGGCTTTGCACAGTTCCTCAAAGCCAGGCGCGAGCAATCGCAATAAGAGAAAAGCCGCCATCACAAGTCCAGCAAGCCCAGCAAGCAAGTTCCAGCCAGGCACAACCAGCGGATCGCAGCCTTGAAACCGACCAATATGAACCGCGCAGCCAGTGCAGTAGCCGCGTTGGCGCTGACGGCTGCGTTCGGGCTGTCTTGCCAGGCCTTGGCACAAACTGCGCCGGCTCAGGGCAAAGCCCAGGCGCCGGCCAAAACAGCGACGCCGGTCGCGGCGCAGAAATCCGAAGCCAAGCCGCTTTGGAAGGATCTTACGCCCGAACAGCAGAAATCGCTGAAGCCATTGGCGGCCAACTGGTCGACCATTGAAGAAGCGCAAAAACGCAAATGGCTGGCGGTTTCCAAAAATTACCCGACCATGGCGCCGCCGGAGCAGGCCAAGCTGCACAGCCGCATGACCGAATGGGCGTCGCTGAGCGTGCAGCAACGCACCGAGGCGCGAATGAACTTCGCCCAGACAAAAAAACTGTCGCCTGGTGAAAAAACCGCCAACTGGCAGGCCTACCAGGCCCTGAGTCCTGAAGAAAAACAAAAACTCGCTGCCAATGCGCAGCACAAACCGACCGGCGCCACCACGATGGTCAAACCCGTCGCGCCGCAAAAGCTGGCCGACGTGCCAGTCACCCGCCGCGGCAGCAAAGGCGCGCCGGAGATCGCCTCGGGGCAGCCGCCGGTCGACCACAACACCCTGCTGCCACGCCCCAACGCGCCGGCCCTGGGCGCGCCGGTCAACAAAAATTGAGCCCCCCTGGCGTCCTGTCTGGCGTCCTGCCCGTCGTCATATCCGGCGCCATACCGGGTTTGTGGCGGCGCATGGCCTGCTGGCTGTACGAAGGCATCTTGATGTTCGGGGTTGTTTTTATTTCCGGTTACCTGTTTGGCGCCCTGACCCAAACCCGCCACGCGCTGGACAACCGCCACGCCCTGCAAGCTTTTTTGTTCATCGTCTTCGGCATTTATTTCGTCTGGTTCTGGGCCCGGGGGCAGACGCTGGCGATGAAAACCTGGAACATCCGCGTGGTCGATGCCCTGGGGCGGCCAATTACACAGACTCGCGCCGTCGCCCGTTATTTTTTGAGCTGGGTCTGGTTTCTGCCGCCGCTGGCTGCGGCGTCCCTGTTCAATTTGCCACGCGGGGAGATCGCCGTGATCGCCATCGGCTGGGTCGCCATTTGGGCGATCCTGAGCCGTTTTCACCCACAGCGGCAGTTCTGGCACGATGCCTGGGCGGGCACGCGCCTGGTGTCATCCGAGCCGCTCAGCCGCTGAGCCAGTGAGTGCGCGATGAACCCGGCCTTTTCCCTCGGCGTTTATTGCGGCTCGCGCACCGGCGCCGACCCGGCTTTCATCCAGGCCGCGCAAACTGTGGGGCGCTGGATCGGGCAACACGGCGGCCAACTGGTTTATGGCGGCGGGCACAACGGCCTGATGGGCGCGCTGGCTGACGCCTGCCTTGCCGCAGGCGGGCGTGTGGTCGGCGTCATCCCCAAAGCGCTGGTGGAGCGCGAATGGGCGCACCGAAGCTGCTCCGAATTGATCGTGGTGGACACCATGCACGAGCGCAAACGCATCATGATGGAGCGCGCCGACGCGTTTTTGGCCCTGCCCGGCGGCATCGGCACCTTTGAGGAGTTTTTTGAAGCCTGGACCTGGCGCCAACTCGGCTACCACGACAAGCCGGTGGGACTGCTCAACATCTCTGGCTATTACGATGCGTTGCTGCAGTTTTTGCAGCACGCTGTGGGCAGCCAGTTCATGGGAGACGCGCAAATGGGCCTGATCCGGTCCGGCTCCCAGCCGCTTGAATTGCTCAAGGAACTGGTACAGGCGGCAGGCATGTCGCCTGCGCCCCGGCTGGACGCGATTTAAACGGCAGCTTCGTCCTGCTCCCCTGTGCGGATGCGGACAACGCGCTCGACCGAAGTCACGAAAATCTTGCCGTCGCCAATCTTGCCGGTGCGTGCGGCCTTGACGATGGCATCCACACAGCGGTCCACGTCGTCGGTCTTCACCACCACCTCCACCTTGACCTTGGGCAAAAAGTCCACCACGTATTCGGCGCCCCGGTACAGTTCAGTGTGACCTTTCTGGCGCCCGAAACCCTTAACCTCGGTGACCGTCAGGCCCGTGACACCACATTCTGCGAGGGCCTCGCGCACTTCTTCAAGCTTGAATGGTTTGACGATGGCGGTGATTTGCTTCATGGTGTCTCCAAAAATTATTGCCTGAACTTCGAGGTGATAGGATAACGCCAATCCTTGCCAAAACTGCGGTGGGTGACGCGAATTCCCACTGGCGCCTGGCGGCGCTTGTACTCATTGATCTTGATCAGACGCGTCACCTTTTCAACGTCGGCGCGCTCGAAGCCGGCGGCGATGATGCTCTCGATGCTCTGGTCGTTTTCCATGTAGCGCTCCAGGATGGCGTCCAGCACCTCATAGGGTGGCAGGCTGTCCTGGTCCTTCTGGTCCGGGCGCAATTCCGCACTGGGGGGCCGGGTGATGATGCGCTCGGGGATCGGCTGGCGGCACGTGCCGCAGGGGTCGTTCAGGTTGCGCCAGCGCGCCAGCTCGAACACCGTGGTTTTGACCAGGTCCTTGATCACCGCAAAACCGCCCGCCATGTCGCCGTACAAGGTGCAATAACCGGTGGCCATCTCGGACTTGTTGCCCGTGGTCAGCACGATGCTGCCGAACTTGTTGGAGAGGGCCATCAAGAGCGTGCCGCGGATGCGCGCCTGGATGTTCTCCTCGGTTGTGTCTTCTGCCAGACCCCTGAACTCGCCCGCCAGCGAGGCCTTGAAGGCTTCAAACTCCGGCACGATGGAAATCTCGTCATACCGCACGCCCATGCGCTGGGCCATCTCGCGCGCGTCGATCCAGCTGATGTCGGCCGTGTAGGGCGAAGGCATCATGATGGCGCGCACCTTGTCCGCCCCCAAGGCGTCCACAGCGACGGCCAGGACCAGAGCCGAATCGATGCCACCGGACAGCCCCAGCAACACGCCCGGAAAGCCGTTTTTGCCGATGTAATCCCGCACACCCAAGACCAAGGCCCCCCACAAATCAGCCAGCGGTTCGCGCAGCGGGGCGATTTTGCCGCGCAATTGAATTGCTTCATTATTGATAGCTGGTTGTGCATGGCTGGCAAGGGCTGCAAACATATTTTCCTCGAAACTCGGGGCGCGGGCAGCGACCGTGCCGTCGGCGTTCAGCGCGAATGAATGGCCCTCAAACACCACCTCGTCCTGGCCGCCCACCAGATGCGCGTAGACCAGGGGCAAACCGCAGGCCCGCACCCGCGCGCGCATCATCTGCTCGCGCTCGTCGCCCTTGCCCACGTGAAAGGGCGAAGCGTTGATGACGGCCAGCAGCTCGGCGCCGGCCTCTTTGGCCAGGCGGGCGGGTTCCTCGAACCAGGCGTCTTCGCAAATCAGCAAACCCACCTTGACTTTGTCCGCACCCTCCCCGGCTTCAAACACGCAGACGCCTTTGCCCGGCTGAAAGTAACGCCGCTCGTCAAACACCTGGTAGTTGGGCAATTCACGCTTGGCATAGGTGGCCAGCACGCGGCCTTCGCAGAGGACACTGGCCGCATTGAAGCGCCCCGGCACCGCCACCGATTTGGTGCGCAAGGCATGTGCCGCATCTCCGCCGCTGGGGTGGCCCACCACGACCGCCATGTTTTTTAAGTCCGCCAGCGCGTCTTGCACCGTTTTCACGGCATCATCACAGGCAGCGATGAAGGCGGGGCGCAAAAACAGGTCTTCGGCGGCGTAACCGCAAATCGAAAGCTCGGGCGTGAGCAGCAGGCGCGAGCCCTGTGCATAAGCGCCGCGCGCTGCGAGGATGATTTTTTGCGCGTTCCCGGCCAGGTCGCCAACGACAAAATTGAGCTGGGCCACACAGATTTTGAGAGTCATGAATACGAGAAATTTAGCGAAAAATTCAGTTCAGCTTGATTATGTCATTCGGGTCTTGAACTCGCCGCTGGAGGTGGACGCCGCGCAATGGAACGCCCTGCTGGCAGCCCAAATGCACGGCACACCCTTCATGCGCCACGAGTACCTGGCCGCCCTGCACCAAAGCGCCAGCGCCAGCCCGCAAACCGGCTGGACGCCGCGCTACATCAGCCTGTGGCGCGGCAAGGACCTGGTCGCGGCCTGCCCGCTCTACGTCAAGGCGCATTCCTACGGCGAGTACGTGTTCGACTGGGCCTGGGCCAACGCCTACCAGCAGCATGGCCTGAACTACTACCCCAAGGCCGTGGTGGCTGTGCCTTTCACGCCGGTGCCGGGCGCGCGGCTGCTGGCACGCACCGCCGCAGACCGCACGGCCCTGGTGCAAGCGGCGCTGGCCTGGTGCGGCCAGGAGAAGTTGTCCTCATTCCATCTGCTGTTTGGCAATGAAGAAGATATCGAGACTTGCGCGGCGGCGAATTTGATGCAGCGTCATACGGTGCAATTTCACTGGAAGAATGTGGCCCCCACGCTTCCCACTGCGGGTGGTTCGCTGCCCCCCGGGTACGCGAGCTTTGACGCGTTTTTGGCCTCGCTCAGCCACGAGAAGCGCAAGAAAATTCGCCAGGAGCGGCGCAAAGTGGCAGATGCGGGCGTCAGCTTCCGCTGGGCTGTCGGCGTGGACATCACCGCACAAGACTGGGATTTTTTCTACCGCTGTTACGAGCGAACCTACCTGGAACACGGCAATTCACCCTACCTCAGCCGCGACTTCTTTCACCGCATGGCCAGCACCATGCCGGAGAACTGGCTGCTCTTTGTGGCGGAGCAGGACGGCCAGCCGATTGCTACAAGTTTAATAGCTATTTACACCCGTACCGCAAGGGAAAACAGCCAAAACGCCCCCCCAATCATGCCCAATCCCGTTGGATCCGGGCGTGGCCCGGTTGAGGCAAACCGCGTCGCCTACGGCCGGTATTGGGGCGCGCTCAAACGCGTTGACTGCCTGCATTTTGAAGCCTGTTATTACCAGCCGCTGCAATGGTGCATAACGCAGGGTTTCGACCGTTTTGAAGGCGGCGCGCAGGGCGAGCACAAAATGGCGCGCGCCCTGATGCCAGTCAAAACCAGCAGCGCGCATTGGCTTGCCCACCCAGCCTTCGCCGATGCGGTGGAGCGTTTTCTGGAGCGCGAAGGCGCGGGCATCAGCAGCTACATGGGGGAGTTGTCAGAGCGTAGCCCGTTTCGGCAGGGTGCCCCTGGTATCATCTGACCGAATGCTATATATTTAGAAGCAAACTATCTATATAGTACGAGGGAAAAACGTCTAAATCATTGGAAAAATCGGGAAAAATCGGAAAAGCGGCTATTTGGCGATCAAGTCATGCCCCGCCACCGGAAGACCCCCCGACGGCAGACCCAAAAGGCCGCCGTGCCCGTCGCCCTGCTCTTTTTCCACCGTCTTGTTCGCGCCAGGCACGGTTTTGCGGGCGAACAGGGTGTACATGGTGGGCACCACAAAGATGGTCAGCAAGGTGCCCAGCGACATGCCGCCCACGATCACCCAGCCGATTTGCTGGCGGCTCTCGGCCCCCGCGCCGTGGGCGTAGGCCAGGGGGATCGCGCCCAGCACCATGGCGCCGGTAGTCATCAAAATCGGACGCAGGCGCTGCGAGGCGGCCTTGACCAGGGCCTCGGTCATCTCCAGTCCCTGCTCGCGCAACTGGTTGGTGAACTCAACGATCAGGATGCCGTGTTTGGTGATCAAACCCACCAGGGTGATCAGGCCGATCTGGGAGTAGACGTTGAGCGAGCCGCCCGTCAGTTGCAGCGCCAGCAAGGCCCCGATCATCGACAGCGGCACCGACAGCATGATGACAAACGGGTCGATGAAGCTTTCAAACTGCGCGGCCAGCACCAGAAAAATGAACAACAGCGCCAGCGCGAAGACGATGACCAGGGAGCCCTGGGAGTTTTTGAATTCGCGCGAAGTGCCGTTCAAATCGGTGCTGTAACCCGGTTTGAGCACCTTGGCGGCGGTTGCGTCCAGGAAATCGAGCGCCTGCCCCAATGAATAGTCGGGCGAGAGGTTGGCCGTGACGGAGACCGAGCGGCGCTGGCTGAAGTGGTTGAGCTCGCGCGGCGAGACGGATTCACGCACCTTGACCAAAGACGCCAGCGGGATCATGGTTTCATTGCGGCCGCGCACGAAAATCTTCTCGATGTCCTCGGGCACGGCACGGCCGGTCACGGCGGTTTGCACAACCACGTCGAACTGGTCGCCGTCGCGTTTGTAACGCGTGACTTGCCGGCCGCCGAGCATGGTCTCGACGGCGCGCGCGATCACGTCCACACCCACGCCCAAGTCGGCCGCCTTGTCGCGGTCCACGTCGATCTTGAGCTCGGGCTTGTTCAGGCGCAGGTCGATGTCAACGCTGACGATGCCGGGGTTCTTGGCGATTTCATCTTGGAACTGGCGCGTGACGGCGGCCAGGTTCTGGTAGCTGTCGGAGGTGACAATCACGAAGTTGACCGGCCGCTCGCGAAAACCCTGGCCAAGCGAAGGCGGCGTAATGGGAAACGCCGTGACGCCGGGCAAGCCGGCGATGCGCGGCTGCAGTTCACGCGCGATGTCCAGTGTGCTGCGTTTGCGCTCATCCCAATCGATGGCGCGCAGGAAGATGTTGGCCTGGGACACCGTCGGGTTGCCCACCGTGACGAAAACGCGGTCGAACTCCTTGTAGGGCTGGCCCATGCGCTCGATGATGTTGACGTAGCGCTGGGTGTAGTCCAGCGTGGAGCCGTCGGGCGCGGTGACCACCACCAGCACCTGGCCGCGGTCTTCCATGGGCGCAAGTTCGCGCTTCATGTTCGGCAGGATGGTGTAGATGCCCAGGCCCGACGCGGCCATCACCCCGATCACGATCCAGCGTGTGTCCAGAAAAAACCGCCCCAGTTTGCCGCCCATGCCCTTGACCGCCTGGCCCGAGTCATAACTGGTGCTGACCAGCCAGCGCAGGGCGCGGGAGTAAACACTGGTCAAACCAGTCAAGGCGCGCTCCATCGTGCGGTCGAACAGGCCCGGTTTGGGGTTGTGTTTGAGCAGCAGGGAGCACATCATCGGGGACAGCGTCAACGCCAGAAAGCCGGAGACCAGAACCGCCCCGGCCAGGGCCAGGGCGAACTCGACAAACAGGCGGCCCGTGCGCCCCGGCGTGAAGGCCAGCGGCGCGTACACCGCCACCAGGGTCAAGGTCATGGCGATGATGGCAAAACTGACTTCTTTGGCGCCTTTGATGGCCGCCGAAAACGGGTCCAGCCCCTCTTCAATGTGCCGGAAGATGTTCTCCAGCATCACGATGGCGTCGTCCACCACCAGGCCGATGGCCAGCACCAGCGCCAGCAAGGTGAGCGTGTTGATCGAGAAACCCGCCAAAGCCATCATGGCGCAGGTGCCCACCAGGCTGACCGGAATGGTGATGATGGGGATGATGGAGGCGCGCAGCGTGCGCAGGAAAACAAAAATCACCAGGGCCACCAGCAAGGTGGCTTCGACGATGGTGCGAAACACGCTTTTGATGGATTTGTCGATGAAGACCGAGTTGTCGTTGGCCACATCGACGTTCATGTCCTTGGGCAGGTCGGCCTTAAGCTTGGGGATCATGGCGCGCACGCCGTTGGAGAGGTCCAGCGGGTTGGCGGTGGCCTGGCGGATCACGCCTACTGTGATCGAGGTGCGGCCGTTGAGCCGCGTCGCGCTGCGCTCGTCAAGCGGGCCTTCCTCCACACGGCCCACATCGCGGATGCGCACCGGAAAGCCGCTGGCGTTCTTGATGATGATGTCGTTGAATTGCGAAGGCCGCACCAGATCGGTTTGCGAGGTCACTGAAAATTCACGCAGATTGGACTCAATGCGCCCGGCCGGCACTTCCAGGTTGCTGCGCCGGATGGCGTCTTCGGCGTCTTGTGAGGTGAGTTTGTAGGCGGCCAGCTTGTCCGGGTCGAGCCAGACGCGCATGGCGTATTTGCGCTCGCCAAAAATGCGCACGTCGGCCGCGCCGGTCACGGTTTGCAGGCGTGGCTTGACAACGCGGTTGACCAGGTCGTTGATTTGCAGCGCGGTCATGGTGTCGCTGTTGAACGACAGCCAGATCACCGGGAACGCGTCGGCCTCGACCTTGGCGATCACCGGCTCTTCAATCGCTTGGGGCAGGCGGTTGCGCACGCGCGAGGTGCGGTCGCGC
This sequence comes from Rhodoferax sp., assembly GCA_031392945.1. GTDB lineage: Bacteria > Pseudomonadota > Gammaproteobacteria > Burkholderiales > Burkholderiaceae_C > JANYCG01. The sequence goes on from JANMVT010000054.1 coordinate 13,471, forward strand.
ACTTCCGCCGCTGCGGAATCGGCGTCTTTTTCGAGGCGGAAACGCACCGAGATCTGCGCCTGCTCGGCGCGGCTGATCGAGGTGATGACATCCACCGCGTCAATGCCGGCAATCGAGTCTTCCAGCGGCTTGGTGACTTGGGACTCCATGACCTCGGCCGAAGCCCCGGCGTATTTGACGCTGACGGTGACCACCGGCTCGTCGATTTTGGGGTATTCGCGCACCGAGAGTTTGGTGAAACTCACCGCGCCGATCAAGAGCACCAAAAGCGAAAGCACGGTGGCGAACACCGGGCGCCGGATGGAAACTTCAGCGAGTTGCATGAGGGCTCCTCAACGTTCTTTGGCTCAAAAATCCAGCCTCAGGGCTGCGCAACGGGCGCACCCATCGCCCGTGGGGCAGCGTTGGCTTGCGCAGGACGGGCGCCGCTTGATCCTGGGCCAGCGCCTGGGCCACGTGCGGAGGCGGAGGGGATCCCGCCATCGGCAAAACACGGATTGGGGCCTGATGGCGGCATTGCCGCCTTGGCCAAATTGCCGGGCGCGCCGGCTGGCGCGGACGTGGCAGCGCCAGCCGGCGCCGAAGCGCTGGCGGCCGGCGCGCCCAAGCCCCCGGCTGCCGCGTTGCCCGACCCTTGCCCGCCAGGCGCGCCGTCGCGGCCGCGCGCCACGTCGATCACCCGGACCACCATGCCGTCGCGCTGCAAGCGTTGCTGGCCGGCCGTGACAATCATGTCGCCCTCGGCAATGCCTTCCAGAATCTCGACCCGGCCCGGCCTGCGTATGCCGACTTTGACTTCGACGCGCTGGGCGATTTTTTCATCTTTGGTTTTGCCATCAATCACCCTGTAGACCAGCACGCGCTGGCCTTGGGGCACGATGGCTTCTTCGGGCACGACCAAGGCCCGCTCCCGCTCGCCAAACACTGCAGTCACCCGCGCGAACATGCCGGGGCGCATGCGCAACTGGCGGTTGTCGATGCAGGCGCGCACGCCGACCGAGCGGCCATTGGTGTCGATCAGCGGATCGACCGCCTGCACGAAAGAGACAAATCTCTGCCCCGGCAACGCATCCAGGGTCACCGATGCCGTCTGGCCGCGTTTGACCTTGTTCTGGAAACGTTCGGGCAGGCGAAAGTCCACAAACACCGCGTCAATGTCTTCCACATTGACAACATCTGCGCCGTCCTTGAGGTAGTCCCCCACATTGGCCGTGCGGATGCCGGTAATGCCGTCAAACGGCGCCAGCACCCGCATGCGGGCGGCGGTGGCTTTGGACAGGGCCAGTTTGGCCTGCGCGACCTCGAGGTTGGCCGAGCTTTCATCAACCGAGCGCTGGCTGATGAAGCTCTGCGCCACCAGTTCCTGATTGCGTTTGTGGTTGGCCAGGGCGATGGACAACTCGGCCTGGCTTTGCTGCACCTGGGCCAGCGGCAACTGGTCGTCCAGTTGCACCAGCAACTGGCCTTTGCGAACCCGGTCGCCGTCCTTGAAATTGAGCTGGGTGATGCGCCCGCTGACCTCGGGGCGCAGCATGACGCCCTGGCGCGAGCGCAGGCTGCCCACGGCCTGGGTGTCATCCGTCAGTTTCATGACCTCGACTTTGGCGACTTCCACCCCCGGCGCACGCGGGGCTGACGCGCCGGCCGCAGGCATGCTGGCCGCGCCCTGGGGTGCCCCGGCGGTTTGCGCAGACCCATCACCCTGGGCTGAGCTGGATTGCGGGGCGCCTTCTGATTTGGGCTTGTTTTGATACCACCACGCCGCCCCGGTTGCGGCGGCAATGCCAACGACGGCGACGACCGAATAAACAACTTTTGCCATGAATGCTTGTCTGCTCTTTGTAATTCAAAAAATCCTCAGCGCCCAACCTTGGGAATGTAGCAGTACAAATGCAACAAAATGTTCCCTTGCCCTAAGTGGGACTACGTACAAACACTGTCTCCCGACCACCACTTACACAGGCATCACTTGCCTGCCAGAGCCAGCAAAACCCCTTGATTGGCCAAGGCGTCAGCGCGCTCGTTGCCAGGGTCGCCGGCGTGGCCCTTGACCCAGCGCCAATCGATTTTGTGGTCGGACGCGGCCACCATCGCGTCCAGCTTTTGCCATAAATCCACGTTCTTCACCGCTTGTTTGGCCGCCGTGCGCCAACCTCTGGCCTTCCAGCCATGCACCCATTCGGTGATGCCTTTTCGCACGTATTCACTGTCAAGGTACAGCGTCACGTGGCAGGGCCTCTTCAACGCGGTAAGAGCCTCGATCACGGCGGTAAGTTCCATGCGGTTGTTCGTGGTCTGAAGCTCGCCGCCGAACAGCTCCTTCTCGCCGCTGTCGGACATCAACACCACACCCCAGCCGCCGGGGCCAGGGTTGCCTTTGCAGGCGCCGTCGGTGTAAATCGTGATCTGTTTCATTTTTGGGGTTCTTCTTTATGAGTCCTGTTGGCGACCGACACCGGCGCGCCCGAGCGTTTCGGCGCGGTCTTCCAGGCCGGCTCCAGCAGACGCATGCCACGCACCCGTTTGACCGCGACCAGAAAATAGACCGCGCCCAGGATCGGCCACCAGCGCTCGCCCACCCGGTCCATCCATTCAAAGCGCTGCAGCCATTTTTCGCTGGTGACAGCCGGGCGGTAACAGCCAAAACGGCCGGCTTCCACCTCAAAGCTCAGCAGGCGCAACCAGTCACGCAGGCGCCAGTACCCTATCAGTTCACCGGCGAATTCGCCGCCATGGGGCAAAAACAGCTCACCCAGGCCCAGTCGCCGGTAGAGCTGCGCGCGGCGCTGGCGCAGGCCCCACAGGCTGGCGGGGTTCAAGCCGCAAATCACCACCCGCCCTTCCGGCACCAGCACGCGTTCGACTTCGCGCAAGCTGGCATGCGGATCCACATTGAACTCCAGCGCATGCGGCAGCACGATCAAATCAAGGCTGTTTGCAGGGAACGGCAAGGCGGAGAAATCGGTGACCAGGGTCGGCTGCAAAAGCCCGGCCGCTGCGGCGTCAGAGCTTGGCGCAAGCGAGGCGCCGCGCGGCTTTGTGCAGACAGAACCCGCCAGCCATCGGTGCGGCATGCGGTTGGCCTGCAAGGCTTCGAGTTCCGGCAAGCCCAGTTGCAGGGCGTGATAACCAAAAATATCAGCAACGGCAAGTTTGAGTTGGACGCTTTCCCATTTCAGCAAATAGCGGCCAGGTGGTGTTTGAAACCAGTCTTGCAAACTTATAATTTGATTTCCCATGAGCCTTTTGCAAATTTCGCCAATCCAGCCACTTTCTTCGATCTGCGCCAACGCCAACTTCAATGCCGACCAACCGATGATTCTAGTCACCCCATGAAACTTGCGTCCCTGTGCCTCGTGGCGATGGTCTGGCTGGTCGGCTGCGCGAGCACAGGGTTGCCGTCGGCGACAGATGACGCGGCGAGGTCTGCACCGATGGCGGGCGCGGGCGCATCACGCGCACCGGCATCAAATTCCGAATCGGCCCGTGGCGCGGCGGGGGCGAACAGCGGGGCGCAATCTGGAAACCATGGGCCGTTGACGCCGATCTCGGCGGCGCAGGCGGCCAGCATGGGCGTGATGCAGCTCTCACCGCCCGCCGATTTGTGGGAACGCATCCGCCGCGGTTACGCCATGCCCAATCTGGAGAGCGACCTGGTGCATGACCGAGAGCAGTGGTACGCCACGCGCCCTGACTATATATTCCGCATGACGGAGCGCTCGCGCAAATACCTTTTCCACATCGTTGAAGAGCTCGAGCTGCGCAATATGCCGACCGAGCTGGCGCTGCTGCCGTTCGTGGAAAGCGCTTTCAACCCGCAGGCGGTTTCCAGCGCCAAAGCGGCTGGCATGTGGCAGTTCATGCCGGCCACCGGCAAACATTTTGAGTTGAAGCAAAGCGCTTTCCGCGACGACCGCCGCGACGTGCTGGCGTCCACCCGGGCGGCGCTGGATTATCTGCAAAAACTCCACCGCATGTTTGGCGACTGGCATCTGGCCCTGGCGGCCTACAACTGGGGCGAAGGCAGCGTGGGACGCGCCATCGCGAAAAACAAACGCGCTGGGGAGGCCACCGGTTACACCGACCTCACCATGCCGATGGAAACGAGGTTTTACGTGCCCAAACTGCAGGCGATCAAGAACATCGTCTCCATGCCGGAGGCGTTCAACGCGAAACTGCCCCTGATCGGGGATCACCCTTTTTTCCAGACGGTCACCCTCAAAAACGACATCGACGTGTCGCTGGCGGCGAAACTGGCCGAGGTGTCGCTGGAAGATTTCAAGGCGCTGAACCCGTCCGCCACCCGCCCGGTGATTCTGGCTGCGGGCACGCCGCAAATATTGCTGCCCTGGGACCAGGCCGCTATTTTTCAAACCAATTTACAGGCCTACGGAGGCGCCCGGATGGCAAGCTGGACAGTCTGGATCGCTCCGACCACCATGAAGACCGCCGCCGCCGCGCAACGTACCGGCATGTCCGAGCCTGAGCTGCGCGCCCTCAACAACATCCCGCCGCGCATGATGATCAAGGTCGGCTCGACCCTGTTGGTGCCGCGCGGCGAACGCGTCGAAAATGACGTGGCGGTTCATGTCGCGGACAATGGCCAGATCGGCATGTCGCCCGAACTGCTGGCGCGGCGCACCTTGGTCAAGGCGGGCAAAAATGAATCCGTCACCAGCGTCGCGAAACGTTATCACCTGACGCCGGCCAGCGTGGCCGAATGGAACAACAAACTCTCGTCAAGCACCTTCAAGGCTGGCCAGCAAGTGGTGCTCTATCTGCCGGTCACAAGTGCGGGCATGGGAAAGTCCATGGCAAAATCTTCTGAAAAAACCTTGACCAGGGTCCAGGCGGCGGGCGCCAGGCACGCCAAACGCCCTGCGGCCAAACCGCTTCGCGTGGCCAAACGCTGACCGGCAGCTGGTGCCTGGCGCTTAAGGGTGCCACCAGCGTGGACAGATAATCAGCCAGCCTCTCCAACATGGGATATCGAGCAGTTCCAGCGTAAATTCCGACCCGTCGCACACCCCCGGTCATGCCTTGAATTTGTCTTTGGCCTTGCGTGCGAACTCGTTGGTGAATGTCTTGGCCAATACGATCTTGTCGGCCTTCACGGCCGGCTCAAAACTCGCCAAGGCCTTCAACGCCGTGCGCGTGCCATCCTCGGGAATCAGGCCGTCCAGCGCGATGGCCTCGTGCACCTTGTTGAACGAGGCCAGGTACAGCGCGCGGTCGCCCAGCAAATACGGCTCCGGCACGGTTTTGATGATGTCGCCGGGACCCGCCGTTTGCAGCCACTTGAGTGCATGCACGATCGCATTGGCCAGGGCTTGCGTGGTCTTGGGGTTCTTCTGGATGAATTCGGCGCCGGCGTACAGGCAGGCGGCTGGCATGTTGCCGCCAAAGACTTCAACCGTGCCTTTCAGGGTGCGCGTGTCGGTGATGATGCGCACATCGCCCTTTTGCTCCAGCATGGTCATGACGGGATCGATGTTGCTGATGGCGTCAATCTGGCCGGAGCGCATGGCCGCCAGGGCGCCTGCCGACGTGCCCACGCCGACAAAGCTCACGTCCTCGGCCTTGAGGCCCGCGCGCGACAGCACCAGGTTCGCCACCATATTGGTCGACGAGCCCGGCGCTGATACGCCGATTTTTTTGCCTCTGAGGTCGACCGGGGTTTTGTACCCCGGCATGGTTTTGGTCGAGACGCCGATGGCGATTTGCGGCGCCCGCCCCTGCAGCACAAAAGCCTGGAAGAACTGATTCTTGCTCTGCATGTTGATGGTGTGCTCATAGGCGCCGCTCACCACGTCGGCCGAGCCGCCCACTACCGCCTGCAAAGCCGCCGCACCGCCGGCGAAGTCGCTGATTTCAACATCGAGGCCCTCGTCCCTGAAATACCCCAGCTGTTCGGCGATGGTCAGAGGCAAATAATAAAACCCGGCCTTGCCGCCGACCGCGATGGCGATTTTGGATTTCTCAAGCTTGGCTTGCGCAAAAACCGCCGGCGCGCAAACGGCCGCGACGCCCAGCGCCCCGAAGGATGTGAAGCGCCGTCGGCTGATGCCCAAATGACGCGGTTCGGAGTGTGGCATAGGGGTTGCTTCCTGGTCATTTTTAGAATGCGCCAAGGCTAGCAAGTGAACCGGGATCGCGCATCGGGAACATCCCGTGCGGGTTTGTACCCATCCGCCTGTTGCGTCCTGTTACCGTCTGTCCACCAGGGCGTGGGCGATGGTGCCCAGGTCGACGTATTCCAGTTCGCTGCCCACCGGCACGCCGCGCGCCAGCCGGGTGAGATGCAAGCCGCGGAGCTTGAGGGCTTCGCTGATCACATGCGCTGTGGCCTCGCCTTCGGCCGTGAAGTTGGTCGCCAGAATGACCTCTTGCACGACGCCAGCGGCGCAGCGGTCAAACAATTTTTTGAGGCCAATGTCTTTGGGGCCGATGCCGTCGAGCGGGCTCAAGCGGCCCATCAATACAAAATACAGGCCCCGGTAAGCGCCGGTGCGCTCCACGGCCGACTGGTCGGCGGGTGTTTCAACCACGCAGAGCTTGGACTGGTCGCGCCGCGCGTCGTTGCAGGTCGCGCAAATTTCAGCCTCGGTGAAGGTGTTGCACAACCCGCAATGGCGGATTGAATCCACCGCATGCGCCAGTGCGCCGGACAGGGCCTGCGCCCCAGGGCGGTCATGCTGCAACATGTGAAAGGCCATGCGCGAGGCCGACTTCACGCCCACGCCGGGCAAGCGCCGCAGGGCCTGGATCAAGACGTCCAGCGAGTTGGAATCAGCCACGCGCCGGCGCTAGAACGGGAACTTCATGCCGCCGGGCAGGCCCGGCATGCCGGCAGTGAGTTTGCCCATCTTCTCGGCGGACGTGTCTTCGGCCTTGCGCACGGCGGCATTGAAGGCTGCGGCCACCAGGTCTTCGAGCATGTCCTTGTCGTCCGCGAGCAAGCTCGGGTCGATCGTGACGCGGCGCACATCGTGTTTGCAGGTCATGGTGACCTTGACCAGGCCCGCGCCAGATTCGCCGGTGACCTCGATCGTGCCCAGTTCGTCCTGGGCCTTTTTCATGTTGTCCTGCATGGCCTGGGCCTGTTTCATCAGGCCGGCCAGTTGTCCTTTGTTGAACATGTTCTTTCCTTGGCTTTCGTTAAGTGTTTGTCGAAAAATAGTGCGATGAATGCTAGATAGGCTTGATCGTCCCTGGGACAATTTTCGCCCCAAAATCACGCATCATGGCCTGCACAAAGGGGTCTTCAAAAATGATTCTCTCGGCGGCAAGCTGACGTTCTGCTGCGGCGGCCGTGTTGCGCCGCGCCGGGCTGTCGGTCACACGGCCTACTTCAACCACCAGCTTCACCGGGTGGCCGGCCGCTGCCAGCGCCGCCTGCAAGCGCTCGCGGCTGCCGGACTGGTTGAGCGACTCGCGCTCGACACGCAAAATCCACTGGTCGGTGTCGCGGGCCAGCAATTGCGACTGCAAGGCCAGTTCACGCACCAGGGCGGCGATGGCCTCTTCGGCGATCAGCCGCTGCACCAGCGGGTGCCAGAAATCGCCCTCAACCGAAGGTGTCAGAACCGCATTGCCCAACTGGCTGGCCATATTGTCGGCGCGCGAGTCCGCCTGGACGCGAACTGGAATTGCTATTCCTTTAGTAGCTATAACCGAACGTTCCGCGAGGGAAACCGGCACTTTTTCTTCCAAATCAGGTGAAAAATGCGCCGCCTGGGGCTGGTCCAGCACATGGAGCACCTGGCCGGGCGGCGGCGCGTCTGCAGGATCGCACTCCCAAGGCTCCAGCACGACCGCGCGCGGTGGCGCTGGCGGCTTGGCAGGCGTTGGCGCCGGCCTTGTTGCGGATGCTGTTGCGGATGCGCCCGGTGGCACGGGCGCTGCCGCTGGTGTTATCGGTGGTGTTATCGCGGGCGATATCCCGGACGCCGTCCCGGCCAGAATCGCGTCATCGACGCGGTTCAGAGTTTTTTTTTCCGCCGCTTGCGCCAATGGGGCGTGGGGGGCTTGGGGGGCTTGGGCTATGGCATTGGCCGGTTTGAAAGCCAGCAAACGCAGCAACACCATGGTCAGCGCGGCGTATTCGTCGGGTGCCAGGCCCAATTCACTGCGGCCATGCAGGCAGATGCTGTAGAGCAACTGGGTCTCGTCAGGGGGCATCAGGGCGGCCAGGCGCGCGGTGTCTGCCGCGTCGGGGTCGGCGCCTTCATCCTGCGCGGGCACGGCCTGCAACACCGCCATGCGTTGCAACACCGTGCTCATTTCTTCCAGTGTTGACGCGGCGCTCAAGCCGTTCAGGCGCAATGCCTCCGACGTATCCACCACCGTCTTGCCCTCGCCCAGGGCCAGCGCTTCAACCAGGCGAAAGACGTAGCTGCGGTCCACACTGCCCAGCATCTGGCGCACGCCGGTCAGTTCAATCTGCCCGTTGCCGAAAGCGATGGCCTGGTCGGTCAACGACAGGGCATCGCGCATGGACCCCCGCGCCGCCCGGGCCAACAGGCGCAGCGCCTGGGCGTCGGCCACCACCGTTTCTGATGCCAGCACCTGCACCAAATGCTCGCGGATGGTTTCTGGCGCCATCGGGCGCAGGTTGAATTGCAGGCAGCGCGACAACACCGTCACCGGCACTTTCTGCGGGTCGGTCGTGGCCAGCACAAACTTCAAATACTCGGGCGGCTCTTCCAGCGTCTTGAGCATGGCGTTGAACGCGTGCCCGGTGAGCATATGCACCTCATCGATCATGAAGACCTTGAAGCGGCCCTGGACCGGCTTGTAGACCGCCTGTTCCAGCAGGGCCTGGACTTCGTCGACGCCCCGGTTGGAGGCGGCATCCAGCTCGGTGTAATCGACAAACCGGCCGCTATCGATATCAGTGCAGGCCTGGCAGACGCCGCAAGGCGTGGCAGTGATGCCACCCTGCCCGTCCGGGCCCTGGCAGTTGAGCGACTTGGCCAGAATGCGCGACACCGTGGTCTTGCCCACACCGCGCGTGCCGGTGAACAAATAGGCATGGTGCAGGCGCTTTGAATCCAGCGCATTGCCCAGCGCCCGCACCACGTGCTCCTGCCCCACCATTTCAGAAAAATTGCGGGGGCGGTATTTGCGTGCGAGCACCAGATAGGACATGGGTCGATTCTAACTTTCGCCGCCGTCAGCCCTGTGGCTCCACAGCGCGGAACAAGGCCCGCACCACGTCAGTCTGCGTGATGATGCCGACCAGGCGCTTGTCCGCGTCAACGATCGGAATGTGGTGATGGCCGTGTTCGCTGAAAAGCGGCACCAGATCGACAATGTGGCGGTCCGCGCTGGCCACCCGCACAGTGCGGCTCATGATCTGGCCCACCACCTCGGGCTTGTCCGTGCTACTCTTGCCGCTGGGCCGCACGAATTCGCGCAGGCGCTCGCCCAAACCAAGCCCCAAGCCGCCGTGCAAGGCCGCATCCGCATGGCGCAAAAAATCGCTCTTGGTCACGATGCCGACGATGCGGTTGGCCCGGTCAACCACGGGCAGGGCCTTGATGCCGTGCTGGCGCATCAGCGCCCAGGCATGGCTGAGCGCGTCGCCAAACTGCGCCTTCACCACGTTTTTGGACATGACTTGCGCGCAGCGGATTTCGCCCAGACTGCGCCGGTACGCCAGCCCTTCGGCCTGCTGCAGCAAGTTCTCAAGGTCGCCCCGGCTCACGTCCAGCACCTGGTTGTAATTGGCCAGCACGGCGTCGATGTCGGCCGAGGTGAAGCGCCGCGCCGCGTCCTGGACGCCCGCCGCCGGGCCCGGACCCGGGCGGCCTGGCGGGTAAGCCCGGCCGGTGAGCGTGTTGTAGGCGATGCCGGCCAACACCAGCAGCAGCGAACCGGTGAACACCGGAAACAGCGCAAACCCGAAGTCCGTGCCGTTGCCAAGCACGGCCAGCAGCGCCATCGCGCCACCGGGCGGGTGCAGGCAACGCAAGGCGAACATGGCGGCGATCGACAGCCCGACCGCCAGCGGCGCGGCGATCCATGGCGCGCCGATCCATAGGGCACAGGCGACGCCCACCAAGGCCGAGACAAAGTTGCCGGCGACCACGGCCCAAGGCTGCGCCATGGGGCTGGCAGGCACTGTGAACACCAGCACGGCGCTGGCCCCCATAGGCGCGGCCAAGCCCAGCGCAAATGCGCTGCCGCCCACGCTGGCACCCAGGCTATGGGAAATCAGGCGGCCGACAAGCGCAGTGACCCACAAGCCCAGCGCCGCGCCAAGGACGGTGCGCCAACGCTCTTTCGCATTGACAGTGACGGCCTGGGGAAAGAAGTCGTTGAAGCGCATGGCCGGGAGCTTACAGGCAAATTTTCGACGGGCCGCCCCTAGAAAACGAAGTTTCAGCGCAGCTAAAAATTCGCCCCCTCGGGGGGCAGAGAGCCACACGCAGTGGGCGAACGTGGGGGTACAATCAGGGCTGACGGGCCTTCCCGCATGGTGAAGCGGCCAACCGGGTCAGGTGGGGAACCAAGCAGCCCTAACTGTAGAACCAGTGCCGGGGTCAAGGCTCGTCAACCCTATTCCGTTGCCCAATCAAGCCAATAGCAAATTGTAGCAAGTTGTAGCAAGTTGTAGCGCGTTGCAGCGCCTTGCCCCGAAATGCTGCCGCTAGGCAGAAGAGCGCAGGCTGAAGCACCGTCTGCGGCGCTGCGCCTTCTCTCGGCTTGATTTGGCAACGGAATCGCGCCTAGCCATAAGGCTGCGAGAGAGCCCGCTCAATTCAATGTTCAGCGTGTGAAATACCGAAAAACGCTCAGCAGCAACACCGCCACAGCCGCCCAAAAGACGAGCTTGAAAATCGGACTCGACTCGGATTCGCTTGGTTTGCGCGCGGCGGGACGGTCTTGCACGCCTGGACTGCCTAAACCACCCGCAGGGCCTAGGGTCGACGGGATGGTTGTGTGGTGTTCCATTGGAAGCCTGTATTTTTGACGAACCTGGGTTCGGATGTACAAAATTTTACAATTGAAACTTCCTGAGGCACAGGGTGAAGTCCCTAAGTGTGATGCGTAAATCCAACAGTTTTCCCGCCGTTTTCTCGCCGACAAGGACCATTGGGCAGCCCCAGCGTCGGGATTGTAACAATTTCCAATGAAAATGGCGTATTTCCCTCGTGGAGTATAGATAATTAGCTATTATAAACATAGCATTCAAAACAACACGCCACTGCGGTAAAGTGGCTCTCCACCTTGCGGCACCCCATCCGACATTCTTCAGACACCCCGTGTGACACCCATGACGCACCAAGTTCCTGCGACATCTTCCTCTTCCAGCGTGATCGGCCAGGCTGCCCCGATCGGCGGCATCGACCGCATCGACCGCATTGGCCTTATCGGCCTGGGTGCCATGGGCTCGGGCATGGCAAGCTCCTTGCGCCGCGCCGGGTTTGCCGTGCAGGTTTGCGACGTTCGCGCCGGTGTGGCGCAAGCCTTCGCCAGCGAAGGCGGCGTGGCCTGCGCCACACCGGCTGAACTGGCGGCATCCTGTGACGTGATTGTGTCAGTGGTCGTCAATGCCGCGCAGACCGAAGGGGTGTTGTTTGGCGACGGCGGTTGCGCCGCCAGCATGCGGCCCGGCAGCGTGTTTGTGATGTGCTCCACGGTGGATCCGAACTGGTCCGTGGCGCTGGAGGCACGCCTGGCGGCCCTCGGGCTCCTGTACCTGGACGCGCCGATTTCAGGCGGCGCCGCAAAGGCCGCCAGCGGCCAGATGACCATGATGACCTCGGGCAGCGCAGCGGCTTACGCCAAAGTCGGCCCGGCGCTGGACGCCATGGCCGCCAAGGTCTACAAACTCGGCGACAGGGCGGGCGCAGGCAGCAAGGTCAAGATCATCAACCAGCTGCTCGCGGGTGTGCACATCGCCGCAGCGGCGGAGGCCATGGCCCTGGGCCTGCGCGAAGGGGTTGACCCGGCCTCGCTGTATGACGTGATCACGCACAGCGCGGGCAACAGCTGGATGTTCGAGAACCGCATGGCCCACGTGCTGGCGGCCGACTACACGCCGCTGTCCAGCGTGGACATTTTCGTCAAAGACCTGGGCCTGGTGCTGGACATGGCGCGCGCCAGCAAATTCCCGCTGCCGCTGTCCAGCACGGCGCACCAGATGTTCATGCAGGCGTCCACGGCGGGTTTCGCCAAAGAGGACGACAGCGCGGTGATCAAGATATTCCCCGGCATCGAGCTGCCGCAAAAGGCATGAGCGCAGCGCCGGGCCGCTCCCAAGCAAGCTCGCACCGTAGTGCGCAGCACGAAGGTTACCAATTGACCCAGGCGCTGACCGAATCCCAAGCCCGCGACGAGATCTGCCGCGTCGGCAAAAGCCTGTTCGAGCGGGGCTACGCCCACGCCACAGCGGGCAACATCAGCGTGCGCCTGGACGAAGATCAGGGCGGCGGTTTCCTGATCACCCCGACCGACGCCTGCCTGGGCTTTCTCGACCCCGCGCGCCTGGCCCGGCTGGACGCCGGCGCGCGCCAGACCAGCGGCGACACAGCTAGCAAAACAATAGCTCTTCACGACCACATCTACAGGGCCAGCAGGCAATTTGACCCCCAAACCCGGTGTGTGATCCACACCCACAGCAGCCATTGCGTGGGTTTGACCTTGCAAGACAGTTCACCCGAGCCATTGCCCGAATTATTGCCAGAACTATTGCCCGCATTGACCCCCTACTTCGTCATGAAGGTCGGCCACGTCCCGGTCATCGGCTACCACCGCCCCGGCGACCCCGATACGGCAGCCATAGTGGCCCAAACCATCACCCGGTATGGCCGGGCGGGTACGCCGATACGCGCCGTCATGCTGGCGTGCCTGGGGCCCAATGTCTGGCACGATTCACCCGCAGCAGCCATGGCCACGCTGGAAGAACTGGAAGAAACCGCCCGGCTGTGGCATACGGCCCAAGCCAAACCATTGCCCTTGCACCTGCCCCATCCCTTGTCTTTAACTGACGCCCAAATTGAAGAACTGCGCCAGCGTTTTGGCGCGCGCTGGTAACGCGCCGACATCGCTGTTTTTTCTCGCTTGGGCCCCCCTGTCCACTCAAATCAAAATGCCAAAATTCGCCGCCAATTTGTCAATGATGTATCCCGAAGTCCCCTTTCTCGACCGCTTTGAAGCGGCGGCGAAAGACGGCTTCAAGGCGGTCGAATTTCTGTTCCCCTACGAGTGGAAAAAAGAGGAGCTGGCGGCGCGCCTCAAGGGCAATGGCCTGCGCCAGGTGCTGTTCAACATGCCGCCGGGCGGCGCCGATCAGGCAGGCATCGCGGCCGCCTGGAACGATGGCAGCCGCGGCATCGCCTGCCTGGCCGGGCGCGAAAAAGAGTTCCAGTTCGGCCTGGCACTGGCGCTGGATTACGCCCAGGCGCTTGACTGCCCGCGCATCCACCTGATGGCGGGCCTGATGCCCGGGGGCCAGGAGCGCGAGTCCTTGCAACCCACCTATGTCAACAACCTGCGCTGGGCCGCGCAGGAGGCGGCCAAAGCCGGGCGCGACATCCTGATCGAACCCATCAACACCCGCGACATCCCGCGCTTTTTTTTGAACCGGCAAGACCACGCCCATGAAATCATCCAGGAAGTGGGCGCCGCCAACCTCAAGGTGCAGATGGACCTGTACCACTGCCAGATCGTCGAGGGAGACGTCGCCATGAAAATCCGCCAGTACCTGCCCACTGGCCGCGTCGGCCACTTCCAGATCGCCGGCGTGCCCGAGCGCCATGAACCGGACATCGGCGAAGTCAACTACCCTTATCTGTTTGGCGTGATTGACGAAGTGTCCAACGCCTGCGGCTGGGACGGCTGGATCGGCTGCGAGTACCGGCCGCGCCTGGGCGGGCAGGCGGGTGGTACGTCTGCGGGGCTGGGGTGGCTGAAGTCCTGGTTGTGAAGATGCCGGAGGCGTGCCCATTCAGAGCTTGATGATGGCGGGCGCCAGCTTCATATTTCCCGGCGCACCCGCCCGTTTTGCGCGTTTGACGAGGTCCGCATCAAGTGTATTGAAATCATCACAGGCAAGGGGTTTGAACCGGAACTGGGCGGGCCAGCCCTAGGACCGAACAAAACGGCTGTAGGCGTTTCCCACAGCCTCCCCTTCACCGCCCTGGCTTCAAGCTGTGATTGGGTGTCAGCGTTGCCCCGTATAGCCTGACCCACCCCAGCGCTGCCAGGGCGCATGTTCGCAGCCGCTAAGCACGCGAAGGCTCTGGGTGAGGGTCTCGCGCAGCGCGACGACTCAGCCGCGCACTGTTTGAACACAGCGCAGCGAAGTGAGTTTGCGCGGCGGCCCAGAGACTGCGTACTGCAGATGGTCGCCCGAAAGGCCAGCGATACCTAAGACCTGGCGGCGCTGGGGTGGGGCAGGCGGGCACCGCAGACAGCACATCGCAATCTGGCGAAAAATGCTAAAGCTACATTTCTAGTAGCTGTACGCGCATACTCCACGAGGTCCAGAGGCCAAAATAGCCAACCATTTCGGCCTGATCGCCCAGTTACACCCAAAACTCCCGTTTGCTGAATAATCCGGATTCAGCAACACGGCGCCGACCGCCGAGAAAGGCAATCATGTCCGACCGAACCATTCGACTCCACCGCGTGCTCAAAACCAAGCCCGAGAAGGTCTACCGCGCCTTTCTCGAAGCCGGCGCCTTGGCCAAGTGGATTCCGCCTTTTGGCTTCACCTGCGAGGTGCATCACATGGATGCCCGCGTGGGCGGGACCTTCCGGATGACATTCCACAATTTTTCTGCGGGCAAGGGGCACTCGTTTGGTGGTGAATACCTGGAGCTGGTGCCACATTCCTTGATCCGCTACACCGACAGGTTTGAAGACCCGAACCTGCCGGGCGTGCTTGAGGTGACGGTATCGCTCAAGCCGGTGGTGTGCGGCACCGAGGTGAACATCAGCCAAAGCGGCATTCCAGAGGCGATACCGCTGGAGATGTGTTACCTCGGGTGGCAGGAATCACTCGCGCAACTGGCGATGCTGGTGGAGCCCGAGATTCCGGGTTAGTCGCGGTTGCGCCGCCTGGCGCTCCCGTTCGAGTTTAAATATTGTGTATCAGTAGTGTCCCAACGCTCCTCAGAGGAGAGAGAGCTGATTTAGCCCGCAATCTGCATCTGAATTTGGCGAGGGTGGCGTAAGTAGTTGATTTATTGGGACAGATTCAAACATGGACAAACTCAAGATTTGTAGGATTTCATACAGACTGTGATGGTC
>JANMVT010000070.1:0-12209 GCA_031392945.1 Rhodoferax sp.
GCCACGTTTTTCATGACGGTGCCGCCGAAGCTGAGCAGTTCGGCGCGGCCATTGAGGATTTGCACACCCAACATATAGTCGCGCACGCCGCCGACGCTGGCGCGCGCCGGGCCGCTCAGTCCGGCGGCGACCATGCCGCCGACTGTGGCGGCGCTGGCGCTGATCTGGAAGTGCGGCGGCTCAAACGGCAGGCACTGCCCTTGGCCGGCCAGCGCGGCCTCCAGCCCGGCCAGGGGCGTGCCAGCGCGCACGGTGACCACCAGTTCGCTCGGCTCGTAGCTGGTGATGCCAGCCAGGGGCCGCGTGTCCAGCAGTTCGTCGGGGGCTTGGCCGGCGGGCTCGTTGGCCCGGCAGGCGCCATAAAAATCTTTGCTGCCGCCACCCTGGATGCGCAGGGGCCGTCCGGTGGACGCGGCACGGCGCACCTGGTCGGTGATGGCTTGCAGCGCGCTGTCAAAACGGGTCATGGCGTCAAAGGGCCGGTCCGTCGCTAAAGAAGTTGACGGGCAGGCCTGGCACATCGACCCTTGCCGACAACACGCAGCCTGAATGGGGAAAGTCTTTCAGTTCCTGGCTGCCGCGATCATGCCGCGCCGTGGTCAGGTACAGGGTCTGCAAATCGTCGCCGCCGAAGCAGGGCATGGTCGGGCACTGCGCGGGCACGGCGAGGTCTTGCAGGATTTGGCCCTGCGGGCTGAGTTTGAGCAGGCGTGCGCCTTCAAACATGGCAACCCAGTAGTTGCCCTGGGTGTCCACCGCCGCGCCGTCCGGGCGGCCCAGATAGGTGCCCATGCCGTAGTGCCAACCCGCCGGTTTGTCGCGGAACTGGTGGAACAGGCGCTCGCCCGTCATGGCGTTGGCGTTGGCGTCCCAGTCCCAGGCACGGATCAGGCCGCGCGAGGTGTCGGTCCAGTAAACGGTCTTCGCATCGGGCGACCAGGCCAGGCCGTTGGCGATGGTGCAGTCGCCCGCCATGCGTTGCACGCTGGCGGCCCGGCCATCGCGGCAATCCAGCGCAAACAATTCAGCGCTGGCCGCCGTGCGCGGCTCGAACATGGTGCCGGCCCAGAAGCGGCCCAGGGAATCGGCTTTGCCATCGTTGAAACGCGTGGTGGCCGGGTCATGTTCGAAGTGCTGGATCAGGGTCAGGACACCGGCCCACTCGCGCGCGCGGTAAATGCCGTCGCGCAGGGCGATCACCAGGCCGCCGCTGGCTGCCGGGGCAATGCAGCCGGGCTCGGACGGCATGTCCCAGCGCTCCACCGCACCCGTGGCCACATGGCAGCGCAGGATTTTTTTGCCCGGAATGTCCACCCAATACAGCATTTTCTCAAGCGGGTGCCAAAACGGTGATTCGCCCAGGCCGTCGGGTTCGGCGCAGACCACTTGCCAGTTCAATGCCGACCGGGTCACTGGGTAACCTCCATGCTTCGCATTGCGGTGCGAGCTTGCTTGGGAGCGGCCCGGCGCGGCGCTCATGCCGCCGCCCGCGTCTGGATGCTCATCTCGCAGCTCATGGATTCGCCTGGCTGCAACACGCGCACGCCCAAGGCTTCTGCGGTGGCCACTCCGCGCGCCATCAGGTTGATGGCGTTGTTGACGTGGCTGACAGGCTCGATCGCGATGCAATCCTGGCGCCCATTGCTGAAGACCACCAGATTCCCCAGCTTGCTGGCGATGCGCGTGTGCAATGCCTCATCGCGCAAATCAACCACGCCGCGCCAGCCGTCGAAGCAATGGTCGATGTCAAGTGTGGCGCAATCGGCGTCAAGGCCGCTGGCGGAGGCACGGTGGGTCGGCAATTTCAGGGTGTCCATCTCCCAGCGCCCGGCGGCCTCAAAGGCGATGTGGCTGCGGCTGCGCTTGACGAAATACGGGTGCCAGCCCAAGCCCACGGGGGTCGCCGTGCTGGATTGGTTGGTGATGCTCAGACTCAGCTCCAGCGCGTCGGCGGTGAGGCGAAACGCCTGCGAGGTGTCGAAGGCAAAGGGCCAGGACGCGTCGGGCCTGTGCTGGTAGGAGAGCAGGGCGAAATGCGCGTCCGCGTCCAGCACCGACCAGGGCCGCTGCCAGCCCACGCCGTGGATGGCGTGGGGCTCGGCGCCAAAGTTCTTTACCAGCGGATGGCTGGTGCCGTTCCAGCTCAGCGTGGCCTGGGAAATGCGGTTGGAGAATGGCACCAGCGGGTAACTGCCGGCCAGGCGCACGTTTGTCAATTGGGCCGCACCAGGTGAACGCAGCACGGGCATGTCGCCAAGCCACAAACCGGCGATGCAGGCGCCCAGCTCGGGCACGATTTCGCAACGCATGGATCCGGCGGTCAGCAGCAGGGGGGTGTTCATTGTCGTTCTCCAGCCCTGCATTGTGCCTTGGTCATTGCAGGTCTTTTTGCCACCCAATGAAAAAGCCCGCAGGGTGCAAACCGCTGCGGGCTTTGTCTGTTTCCGGCGCCCTGCGACGGGCTGTCGCAATGGGCCGGGCTTGAGATCAGCGGTTGTAAGCCGTCTCGCCGTGTGAGGTGATGTCCAGACCTTCGCGTTCGTCTTCTTCAGCCACGCGCAGGCCTATCACCAGGTCAACAATCTTGTAGGCGATGAATGACACCACGCCCGACCAGACAATCGTGACCATCACAGCTTTGAACTGAATCCAGACTTGGTCCATGATTGGCACCGAGGACACAGCCGCCGTCACCCAGTCACCGACCAGGCCGGGGCCGCCCAGAGCCTGGTTGTTGAACACACCGGTCAACAAGGCGCCAACGATGCCGCCCACGCCGTGCACGCCGAACACGTCCAGTGAGTCATCCGCGCCGAGCATCTTCTTGAGGCCATTGACACCCCAGAGGCAGGCGAAACCAGCCACGAAGCCAACCACGATGGCGCCCATCAGGCCGACGTTGCCGCAAGCCGGCGTGATGGCGACAAGGCCGGCCACCGCGCCGGACGCCGCGCCCAGCATGGAGGCTTTGCCGCGCATCAGGGTTTCACCAATGCACCAGGCCAACACGGCAGCGGCTGTGGCGGAGAAGGTGTTCATGAAGGCCAGCACGGCGGTGCCATTGGCTTCCAGCGCCGAGCCGGCGTTGAAACCGAACCAGCCCACCCACAAGAGCGATGCGCCGACCATGGTCAAGGTCAGGCTATGCGGGGCCATGGCTTCTTTGCCGTAGCCGGTGCGTTTGCCGATCACGAAAGCGCCGACCAGACCGGCCACAGCGGCGTTGATGTGCACCACGGTGCCGCCGGCGAAGTCCAGCGCGCCCCACTGCCAGATCATGCCGGCCTTGGCATTGGTGGCGTCAACCACCTCCTTGGCGGTGTAGGCATCCGGGCCCATCCAGAACCAGACCATGTGGGCAATGGGCGTGTAGCTGAAGGTGAACCACAGCGCCATGAACAGCAGCATCGCCGAGAACTTGATGCGCTCGGCGAAGGCGCCGATGATCAGGCAGCAGGTGATGGCAGCGAAGGTGGCCTGGAACGCCATGAACAGGAGTTCGGGAATCACGACTCCCTTGCTGAACGTGGCGCCCATGGCAAACTCGCCCTTCATCGGGTCGAACAGGCCCTTCATGAACAGCCGGTCAAAACCGCCGATGTACTGGTTGCCCTCAGTGAAGGCCAGGCTGTAGCCGTAAATGCACCACAGCACCACGATCATCGAGAAGGTGACAAACACCTGCATCAGCACCGACAGCATGTTTTTGCTGCGCACCAGGCCGCCGTAGAACAGGGCCAGGCCGGGGATGGACATCATGATGACGAAAGCGGTGGCGACGATCATCCAGGCCACATCGCCCTTGTTGGGCACCGGTGCGGGCGCAGCAGACGCGGCAGCAGCCGGCGCTGGGGCGGCAACCGCAGCCGCTGCGGGTGCGGCTGGCGCGGCCTTGGCTTCAGCGGCAGCGGGCGCGGCAGCCTCCGAAGCGGCGGCCGCAGGTGCGGCCTGGGCCATGGCCAACGAGCCAAAACCCAGCAGACCAATCCCCAATACAAGGGAAGCAAGTAGTTTTTTCATGTTTGATTACTCTTTTACTTTTTTGAATTGAGCGGCTGGTTCACAGCGCCTCTTTGCCGGTTTCACCGGTGCGGATGCGCACGACTTGCTCCAGGTTGTAGATGAAGATCTTGCCGTCGCCGATCTTGCCGGTGCGCGCCGCGCCTTCGATGGCTTCAATCGCGCGGTCGACCAGTTCATCAGAGATGGCGGCTTCAATCTTCACCTTGGGCAAAAAATCGACCACGTATTCCGCGCCGCGGTACAACTCGGTATGGCCTTTTTGGCGGCCAAAGCCCTTGACTTCGGTCACCGTGATGCCCTGCACGCCGATGGCGGACAAGGCCTCACGGACTTCGTCAAGCTTGAATGGCTTGATGATGGCGGTCAACAGTTTCATGGGATCTCCTCAGTGGATGGGTGCGGGCGGTCAGAAGCTGTATTTCACGCCGATGGCAGCGCCGTTTTTGGCGATGAACTGAGGTGTAACCCCATTGAATGTATTGTTGTAAAAACCGGCAGCGCTGCCGTCGGCGTTGGTGCCGTAGACGGACAGGGTTGCCGAAATGCCATTGCCGAAATCCTTGCCCAGCGTCAGTGAGTAATCGGTGTAATCACCTGCCGTGTTGGCAATGGTCGCCGTTGATTGGTTAGGTATGGTCTGGCGGCCAACATGAGGCGTCAACGTGAAGCCGCTGCCCAAGTCGAAATTAGCGCTCAAATCCCAATATTTGCTGCCATTGCTGTTCAGGTTGCCCAGGAAATTGCCCAAGCTCTGGCTGTATTTGAGGGTCGCAACGCTATAGGTCAATGCGCCGTAAAACTCGTTGGTGCTGGCATTCGAGTAACCACCCGCGCCGGGCGTGCCGGTCGCGCCGGAATCGTTGCCGGGGTATTGGTAAGTGATCACGCCAACGTCAAAGCTGAGGTCTTTCATGATCTCGCCCTTGTAGCCGCCGTACAGATCCAGTTCCCAGGAGCCATTGTTGGCGCCGTTGAACTGCTTGATCCAGCTCACGTTGGAAGCCCAGGCTCCAAGGTAGAAGCCGCGCTTGTGCGAAAAGTCAATGCCGCCTTGCAGGGCGCCGCCGTAGTTGTTTTGCGTGATGCCGCGGAAACGGTAGTCGGTCACAACACCGATGTTGTAGGCCAGCGTGTAATCCGGCACTGGCGCTTTGGCTTGGGCCACGGCAGCGGTGCCAGCGAGCAGCGTGGCCAACAGGGTGGTGATTTGCAAAGCGGTTTTGGATTTCATGAATAACTCCGTCAGGTTTAAGAAAAAGGATCAAAGCAGTAATGCACATACCATGCCAACAGACGAGTTCTGTGGCGGTGCATGGCGCGGTAAACCAAAGTCGGCGCGACGCGTTATCATATCTGTATGAATAAACAGCATGCATTCTATTGGTGCGTTGAGTGCACTTGTCCGTGCACCACCATCGAAATTTCGCACCATTTTGGAGAATTTATTCCGTGAGCTTGTCTTTGGTGCAAAGCCGGGCCCTGTTGGGCCTGAATGCCGCCGCCGTGACGGTGGAAGTTCATTTGAGCAATGGTTTGCCCAGCTTCACTCTGGTGGGCCTGGCCGACGTCGAAGTCAAGGAAGCACGCGAACGGGTGCGATCGGCAATTCAAAACTCGGGCCTGGAATTTCCGAACAACAAACGCATCATCGTCAACCTCGCGCCGGCCGACTTGCCCAAAGACTCGGGCCGGTTTGATTTGCCCATCGCCATGGGCATTCTCGCCGCCAGCGGCCAGGTGGACGGCGCGCGCCTGGCCGGCCACGAGTTTGCCGGGGAACTGTCACTGTCTGGCGAATTGCGTCCGGTGCGCGGGGCCTTGGCCATGAGCTTGGCCTTGCATGGCGCGAAAGTTGCCACCAAATTGGTTCTGCCACCGGCCAGCGCCGAAGAAGCCGCCCTGGTGCCCGATGCCCATGTCTACCGCGCCGCCCACCTGCTGGACGTGGTCAAGCACTTTTTGCCAGAAGCCGCCAATACTGCGCCACCCGAGCCAAGTCCTGGCTGGTCGCGCGCCCAGGCTGCGCCACCTGGAGCGAGCGCCCGCTACGCCGACATGGCCGATGTCAAGGGCCAGTCCGCCGCAAAACGGGCCCTTGAGATCGCCGCGTCCGGCGGCCACAGCCTGCTTTTGATGGGCCCGCCCGGCGCGGGCAAATCCATGCTGGCCCAGCGTTTTGCCGGGTTGTTGCCGCCCATGACCACGCTGGAAGCGTTGGAAAGCGCGGCGGTGGCATCGGTCAGCGGGCGCTTCACACTGGACCGCTGGGCCCTGCGTCCCACCTGCAGCCCGCACCACACGGCCAGCGCCGTGGCTTTGGTGGGCGGTGGCTCGCCGCCGCGGCCGGGTGAAATCTCACTGGCGCACAACGGGGTTTTGTTTCTGGACGAGTTGCCCGAGTTTCCCAGGGCGGCGCTGGAAGCCCTGCGCGAACCGCTGGAGACCGGCAGCATCACCATCTCGCGCGCTGCACGGCGCTCTGAATTTCCGGCGCGGTTCCAGATGATTGGCGCGATGAACCCCTGTCCCTGTGGTTATTTGGGCTCAAGCCAAAAGGCCTGCCGCTGCACGCCCGACCAGGTGGCGCGTTACCAGGGCAAACTCAGCGGCCCCTTGATGGACCGCATAGATCTGCATGTCGAAGTGCCCGCCATGCCCTCACACGAGTTGTTGCAATCCGCGCCGGGCGAATCCACCAGCGACATCCGCCAGCGCTGTGTGGCCGCGCGCGAGCGGGCGATGGCGCGCCAAGGCAAATCCAACCAGGCTTTGCAAGGCAAGGAAATTGACGATTTTCTGGCGCTGGACGACGCCGCCGCCAAATTTTTGAACGTGGCGGCAGCCCGCCTGGGCTGGTCGGCGCGCAGCACCCACCGCGCGCTCAAAGTGGCGCGCACCATCGCCGATCTGGCCGGCGCACGTTTGACCCAGGTCACCCATGTCGCCGAGGCCATGCAGTACCGCCGGGCGCTGCGCAGCAGTTGACGCTGGCCTATCTGCCCCGATCCAGCGGACTGACCCGCGCCTTTTGCCCTTTGGGGATCAGGCTGCCAAACAGGGCAGAAATCGCCCGCAGGCGTGTGCGCGCCTCAAACTCGCCATAGTGGCTGCTCAAAATCGTCATCAGGTCACTTCTCATAAACCACAGCGCCTGGGCATGCGGCGCCCACTGCAGACGGCGGATCATCTCTTCCAGCCCCGCACCCATGCTGACGCCGTCCAACGAGTGCAACATCGCCTCCCGAACCGCTTCAATGCGGTCGTCGGCGCCCAAATCGGGTGTGGCTTCGGTGAACAAACTGATCAGACTCGACGCAAATTTAGATTTTTTCCAACTCATAATCTCGATGTGGAACCTGACCAGCCTGGCGGGCGCCAGACCTCCCTATTCATGTTTCTCCTACAGGCCCAATTGAACCACCGCTTGGGCTGGCCGACCGAAAAACTTGGTTAGAACATGTAATTCCGTTTCTAAATCATTTGTGAGCCGCAATGCCGATCCGCATTAACCCGGTGTAGCCAAGCCTGACCCGCCAAAACCGGCACTATTGCGAACCACTGGCGAACCATTGCGCGCTGCAACGAATTGCCACGTCCAACAACATCCAACCACATATAACCGCGAATGACGCCGCTCCAAACCGCTGCCAATGCCCATGACCGCCGCCTGGTGGTCTGGCTGTCTGTCACCCAGCTTATCAGCTGGGGCAGCGTGTTTTACCTGTTCGCCCTGGTCATGGCCCCGGTGGAGCGCGAATTGGGCCTGAGCCGCGCCCAGTCGTCCCTGGCCTTCAGCTTGGCCTTGCTGGCCGAGGGTCTGCTGGCCTTGCCAATCGGCCACCTGATCGACCGCGGCCATGAGCGCAAGGTCATGACATTGGGATCCCTGTTTCTGGCCGTCTGCCTGGTGCTGCACAGTTTTGTGACCAGCCTGGGCGGGTTCTACGCTGTCTGGATTGGCCTGGGCGTGGGCATGACGGCCACCTTGTACACGCCGGTGTTTGCCGTGGTCACGCGCCGCTTCCCCGGCGATTTCCGCCGCGCCATCATCACCATGACCTTTCTGGGCGGCCTGGCCAGCACCGTGTTCATTCCCCTGAACGCCTGGCTGATCGGCCAACTGGGCTGGCGCGACGCGTTGTGGTGGCTGGCCGCCTTGCATTTGGGCGTGTGCGCGCCGCTGCATTTTGTCTGCCTGAAGAATGCGCCGCGACCGACGCGGGCGCTGCAGACACCGGCGCGGACCCTGCGAACCGGCCCATCAGGCAAGGCAGGCCATCTGGACACGCCGGAACCGGCCGCAATCCGGGCCGCCAATACCTTGGGCGCGCATCTGGGCAGCGCGCCCTATTTGTTGTTGGCCCTGTTTGTCGTCCTGATGATGGCCGTCACCGCTGCCCTGCCCGCCCACATGGTCAGCCTGCTGCGCGAAAACGGCCTGGGCGAGGCCTGGGCCATCGCCATTCCGGCCAGCATCGGCGTGATTCAGGTGCTGGGGCGGCTCTTGCTCTACTTCTTTGAGTCCCATTTTGATTTGCACCGGGCCAACCTGCTGATCCCCTGCCTGCTGCCGCTGGCCCTGGCCACCTTGCTGGCCTCGCCCTGGCTGGGCTCCGGGGCAGGGGCCTTGGCCTTGATGGGCCTGTTTGTCCTGCTCTGGGGCCTGGGCAACGGCATGCTGACCATCGTCAAAGGCACGGCCATGGCGCAATACGTCAGTCGCGAGCACGTGGCCGCACTCAACGGCGCTTTGGGCCTGCCGCTGGCGCTGGCGCGGGCTGGCTCGCCCTTGGCACTGGGCCTGTTATGGACGCCGCAAGCCGGTTACCGCAACGGCCTGTGGCTGATGCTGATCATGGGCCTGGCCGGCGCCCTGGCCCTGGCGTGGGCGCAGCGCCTTGCCCTCAAGTCGCCCAGGTAATTTGATGGCGGATGGTGAATGGGCTCATCCGCGCCCGCACCTGCGCTTCCAGATTGGCCCGCGCAGCGTCGTCTGAATGCGCGGCCGTCAATGAGATGGTGGCCAGCGTGCCATGGGTGCCGTCCGCCGCGACTTTGACCTCTATGGCAATGCCGCCAGCCGCCAGGGGTGCAAGCAGTTGCGCGAACACCGCTTTCGCCGCATCCCAGCGCAGTTGCGGCTTGAAGACTTTACCCACGCCGGTCAGGGGAATCGCGCCGACCAACACCACCTGCACCGGGATGGCGGCGCGCTCGGGCGTGCGCGCGCGCACCCAGTCATGCAGCTCGGCCGACGTGGCCCTGGCACCCGGTTTGAGTTGCACATAGGCCACGGGTAACTCGCCCGCGTAGGCGTCGGGCTGGCCAATCACAGCCGCCAGCGCCACGGCCGGGTGCTGGTAAAAGGCCTCTTCAACCGGCATCGGGTCGATGTTGTGCCCGCCCCGGATGATCAGGTCTTTGGCGCGGCCGGTGATCCACAAATAACCGTCTTCGTCGAGCCGGCCCAAGTCGCCGGAATTGACCCAGCCCGGCTCGACGAACGCGTTCTGGTTGTGGATCTCGTTCAAATACCCGCCGAACACGCCGGGGCCGGCCATGGCAACCACGCCGATCTCGTTGGCCGCGCAGTCGCCCGCAAACTTGCCGTCGGCGTCTATGCGCACCACGCGCACGCGGCTGTAGGGCACGGCGTGGCCCACGGTGCCAAGCCGCAACGGGCGATCCAGATAACTGATGGTGTGCACGCTGGCGGTTTCGGTCATGCCGTAAACCTCGAGCACCGGAAGGCCAAAATGCTGCTGGAACTTTTCACCAACGGCCACCGGAATCGCCGAGCCGCCGCCGCTGAAAACTTTGAGGCAGCTCAAGTCCACGCCATCCCAGGGAATCGCCGCCGCCGCCGCCAGCACGGTGGGCACACCGCCGAACACCGGGGCCCGGAAACGCTCGATCAGCTTCCAGACATTTTTGACCGCCGCCGGGTTGCGCCAACCGGACGCCGACAGCACCACCAGCGAGCCGCCCGACGCCAGACCCGACAGACCCTGCGTCAACGCGCCGCCCACGTGGTACAGCGGCAGGCCGAACAGCATCGGCTGGCCCGGCCCGGCATTGAGCATGACATTGCAAACCCATGCCTGGTAGACCTGATTTTCATGCGTGTGGCGCACCAGTTTCGGCGTGCCCGTGGTGCCGCCGGTGTGGAAGTAGGCGGCGATGTCGTGGCGCTGGATTTGCCGGCCCGAGACCAGGCGGTCGCCTGGCTGTTTGGCAAGTTCCGCGTCAAAGACCAGCACCTGCTGGTCCCGCGCTGCGCCGACGGCCACCCCGTCGGCGCCGAGCGGCTCGCCGCCCACCACCAAAATGGTCTTGAGGCTGGGCACCTGCTGGCGGATGCGTTGCACCTTGTCCCATATGTCCGAGCCAGGCGTTGCGCCCAATACCACCGCCACGCGGGTGTGGGCGGCATTCAAAATCTCGACCAGTTGGTGCGGCTCCAGCAAGGGATTGACCGGGTTGGCAATGCCCGCCGCTTCCGCCCCGTACAGCGCATAAAAACTCTGTGGCAGCAAGGGCAGCAACAGGCTGACCACGTCATCCGGGCCGACGCCCAAGGCATTGAACAGGTTGGCCGCCTGCGTCACGCGGGCCAGAAACTGCGCGTGGCTGACGACCAGCGGCGCCTCGTCCGGGTCGCAGGCCGGCAGGAACTGGATCGCCGGGGCGCCCGGGTTGTGCCGCGCGCCGATCTGGATCGCTTCATACGTGCTGGCCGCTTCCAGGCGCTGTCCAAGCGGCACGGCCTCAACGGCGGCGACGTCGGCGGCACTGGCCAGCGGCACCCGCTTGGGGCCCATCTGGCGGTCAATCAGGATGGCGCGCCCGGGCGCGCCCGCAGGGTGGGCAAAAGACACGGTCGTCTCCTGTTTTTGAAAATCATTTGCGGTTTGCGGACTGCCACCGCGCGGCTATTGTGATGCAGGCGCAAGCGGAACTCTAGGGGTCTCTGAGGAGGGCCCTAAGCCCGCCCGGTCGCTCAGGCGATCTCGGCCCCATTCTCAGCCAGCAAACTGCGCAACACCGAGCGATGGCAATGCGCTTCATCGACGCAATAACACCCGACCGAGAAGTCGCCCGCCTTCGACAACGCGGCCAGCAGGCCGATGGCCTGCGCCGCCTGAGGCTGCGCCATCTCGCTGCGGTATTTTTTGACAAAGGCGGCCCACTCGGCTGGTAATTTCGCCGCCTGCCCGAGCTTCATCAAATCGCCACTGGGCGCCAGGGTTGGGAACCAAACGTCGTACCAGTTTTGCGCGGCAAACTGCGCCTTGGGCACGCCACGCGGCGGCCGGCGCACGGTGCCGATGCGCGTGCCCTCGCCTTCCAGACGCTTTGTGCCGAGCCTGACAATGCGCACCACCATGCCTGCCTCCTGGAAGATATCGAAAACTGTCGAAAACCTGATTTGTCCAATTTACCTGGTCAAAACGGGAGTTTCCCTCGTGGGATATATGTAGTCAGCTATTTTTATAATAGCATTCTCTCACTCGGTCCGCGCGCCAAACGACGCGCCAAAAAACCGGTACGCGGCCTGCGGATTTGGTCCACCGCGACCTGACGGCCAGGCCCGGCTGACAGCGCCATTCTGAACGCTTTCCCACCGGTTGCCAATCCCGTTCGAAGCTCAATAAGCCGACTGGTTCGGGCCGGGTTTGACGGCTTGGGCCTGCGGCGGGGGCGGCAGCGGGGCGGCCAGGCTGCCGTCGGCGAGGCCAGCCACACACGCAGCCTAACCCGCAGCGAGTCAGAATCCCCGCCTCAACCAGTCACCAATTGACGCGCTGATCGACATCAAAGTCCGGTGACGGTTGTGCCGCCAAGTCCCAATCCGGCTCGATTTGGGTGCCCTCACCCACCTGCGCATCACAATCCTCCCACAGCGGCGGCCCGCGCGCCGGCGAGATGTGCGCCGGCTCAGGCGCCACCCCGGTGTGCTCCAGTATTTGCCGGATATCAGCAACGTGCGTGATGAACGCGATGATGCGCATCTGCCCACCGCACAGCGGGCACAGCAGCGGGAACACCTCGTAGATGCGGGCGATCAACACCGCCCACAGGTAATGGGCTGCGCGCTTGGCTGGCTCGGGCTGGGTTGGGAGCGCCGGGGTACAGGCTCAGCGCCATGCAGTAGTACACGACGGCGGTGGCCGGGAAACTGCGCT
>JANMVT010000115.1:0-16384 GCA_031392945.1 Rhodoferax sp.
TACCGCGACCAGGCCGAGCTGATGGCCGTGTTCACCAAGCCCTCGACCAAGAGCACACTCAGCATCGCCGATTTTTCCTACGTCGAAGACGACACCCAGGTCTTGTGCCGCCTGCTGGGCCATGCCGTGGCGCGCAAGGAGCCCGGCGTGAATGTCTTGCTGTACGGCCCGCCCGGCACCGGCAAAACCGAGCTGGCCAAGGTGGTGGCGCAAGCCGCCGGGCTGGAGCTCTACGAGGTCGAATACGCCGACCGCGACGGCAATTCCCTGAGCGGGCGCGACCGCTACCGCTCGCTGCAAATCGCCCAGGTCTTCCTCAAGGGCAGCGACCAGGCCGCCTTGTTGTTTGACGAGGTCGAAGACGTGTTTCCGCCAATATCGTCAGAGGCCGCGCAGCTGCTGGCCCGCGCCGAGCAGGTTGCGGCACCCAGCAACGGAAGCGTCAATGGCAAGGCCTGGGTCAACCAGATCCTTGAATCCAACACCGTGCCCACCATCTGGGTGACCAACCGCATCGAGCAGATCGACCCGGCCTTTCGCCGACGCTTCGCCTACCACCTCGAACTCAAAAGCCCGCCGCCCGGCGCGCGCGAAGGCGTGGTGCGCAAGACGCTCGAAGGCGTGCAGGTGTCCAACGAGTTCGTCGCCAAACTCACCTCGCGCAAGGGCTTGACGCCAGCGCAGATCCGCACAGCGGTGCGCTTTGCCGGCCTGGTCGAGCAGGACAAAATTGCCCCCGACAACCCCGAGCCCACCGCCGCGCTGGAGAAACTGATCGAGCGCCAGCTCAAAAACGCCGATCTGGCCCTGGGCAACCACGCCGACGCCCCAGCCGCGCGGCGCATGGTGACCAGTTATGACCTGTCCATGCTCAATATCGAGAGCCGTTATGAAGTGCCGCGCATCGTCGAGGCCCTGAAGGCGCGCGGCCACGGCGCCCTGTGTTTTTACGGCGCCCCCGGCACCGGCAAAACCGCACTGGGCGAGCACATCGCCACCGCGCTGGAGAAGCCCCTCATCATCAAACAGGCCAGCGACCTGATGAGCAAGTTTGTCGGCGAAACCGAGCAGCAAATGGCCGCCATGTTCAAAGAAGCCGAAGCCGAAAAAGCCGTGCTCCTGCTCGACGAGGCCGACAGCTTTTTGATGGACCGGCGCGGCGCCCAGCGCACCTATGAAGTGACCGAAGTCAACGAGATGCTGCAAGGCATGGAGCGTTACAACGGCATCTTCATCTGCACCACCAACCTGCTGGACCGCATCGACCAGGCGGCGCTGCGGCGCTTCACCTTCAAGATCAAGTTCAAGCCGCTGACCAAAGAGCAACGCGAGAAAATGTTTGTGGTGGAAGCGCTGGCCGGAGACGCCACGCTCGTGACATCAGAAATCAAGGCTCGCCTGGCCCTGATGGACCAGCTCTGCCCTGGCGACTTCGCCGCTGTGAAGCGCCAGGCCGTGATCCTGGGTTCGGAACCCGGCGCACTGGAGTTTCTGGAACAACTGGAGGCCGAGCACCGCATCAAGCCCGAGGTGCGCGAGAACCGGGGGATGGGGTTTTTGCAGTAGCGTCAACCCGCCCGCGAAACAACACGCAGCACTTCATCCCCATACGCCTCCAGCTTCTTCTCGCCAATGCCGCTGACATGGCCCAACTCGTCTTTGGACGCGGGGTTCAGCGCGGCAATTGCCGCCAGGGTGGCGTCGTGGAAGATCACGTAGGCCGGCAGGTTGTGTTTTTTGGCGATCTCGGCGCGCCAGGCCTTGAGGGCGAGGAAGCGCGCCTGCGCGGCTTCGTCCAGCGCGACGGCGGCTTTGGGGATGGCGGGCTTGCCATTGGCGCTGGTCTTTGACTTTTTGCTCTTGCGCTCCAGCGGCGAGGAGACCGAGTCACGCAATTGCACTGAAATTTCGCCCTTGAGCACGGCGCGCGAACCGTCGGTCAACTGCAGGGTGTTGAAGGCCTGGCCGTCCACCGCCACCGCGCCGATGGCGATCAACTGGCGCAACACGCCGCGCATCTGCGCCTCTGACAACTCGGCGCCGATGCCGAAGGTGCTCAAGCTTTGATGGCCAAACTGCGTGACTTTGTCGGTGACCTTGCCGCGCAGGATGTCCATGATGTGGCCGGCGCCAAAACCGATGCCGCTGGTTTGTTTGACGCGGTAAATGGTGCTGAGCAGTTTGCGCGCGGCGTCGGTGCCGTCCCAAACCTCTGGGGGCTGTAGGCAGTTGTCGCAATTCCCGCAGGCCTGGCTTGGCTCGCCAAAATACCGCAACAGGCGCACACGCCGGCAATCGGTCGCCTCGGCCAGGCCCAGCAGGGCGTCGAGTTTGCCGCGCAGGCCTTGCTTGAATTCCTCGCCGGCGGGGCTTTCGTCAATCATGCGGCGCTGGTTCACCACGTCTTGCAGGCCGTAGGCCATCCACGCGTCAGCGGCCTCGCCATCGCGCCCGGCGCGGCCCGTCTCCTGGTAGTAGCCCTCGATATTTTTGGGCATGTCCAGATGCGCCACAAAGCGCACATCGGGTTTGTCGATGCCCATGCCAAAGGCGATGGTGGCGACCATCACGATCGCCTCGTCGCGCAAAAAGCGGTCCTGGTTGGCGCGGCGCACGCCGGCGTCCAGGCCGGCGTGGTAAGGCAGGGCGTCGATGCCTTCGTTGCACAAAATCTGCGCCACCTCTTCCACACGTTTTCTGGACTGGCAATAGACGATGCCGGCCTCGCCCAGGTGCTCGCGCGAGATGAAGCGCAGGAGTTGCTGGGTGGCGTCTTTTTTCTCGACGATGGTGTAACGGATGTTGGGCCGGTCAAAGCTGCTGACAAAGGAGCGCGCCTCCTGCAATTGCAGGCGCTCCAGGATGTCTTCGCGCGTCAGGGCGTCTGCCGTGGCGGTCAGCGCGATGCGCGGCACGCTGGCATAACGCTCATGCAGGACGGTGAGCGCGCGGTACTCGGGGCGGAAGTCATGGCCCCACTGGCTCACGCAATGCGCCTCGTCGATAGCGAACAGGCCGAGCCGCCCGCGCTGTTGCAGGCTGTCGAGCTGGGACAGAAAACGCGGCGTGGTGACGCGCTCGGGCGCGCAATACAGCAGGGTGATGTCGCCGCGCAACAGGCGCCGCTCCACATCCGCCGCTTCCTCGAATGTCAGGGTCGAGTTCAAAAACGCCGCGCTCACCCCCGCCTCATGCAGGGCGCCGACCTGGTCGTGCATCAGCGCGATCAGGGGCGAGATGACGACGGTGATGCCCAGCCCCCTCTGTTCGCGCGCGATCGCCGGAATCTGGTAACACAGCGATTTTCCGCCGCCCGTGGGCATCAGCACCAGGGCATCGCCGCCTGCGACCACGTGTTCGATGATGGCTTGTTGCGGCCCGCGGTAATGCGTGTAGCCGAACACCTCGCGCAGGATGGCGCGGCAGGCGTCGGGCTTTGCGCTGCCGTCTGGTACTGCGGGCGCTGAAATTTCGGTTGCTATCAAAATAATATCTAACTATTCAATACCCGCGAGGGAAATATGCCAATTTAACTCCTCAATCTTCACATTTGCTCCCACGGCAGGCCGTCAAAACGCCAGCCGTTGATGTTGGAGCGGTGGAAGCCGTCGTCCAGGTCGCCCTCAAAGCCGTGCACTACGTTGATGACATCGCTGAAACCGGCGGCTTCCAGCGCCAGGCCGGCGTCCACCGAGCGTTTGCCGCTGCGGCAAATCAGCACCACGGTGCGGCTCTTGCTTTGGGCTTCGCGCTCGACCAGGCGCACGAATTCGGGCGCGTCGGGCGTCAAGCCGGGGTACTCGTACCAGGCGATGATGTGCACGCCGGGGGGTCGGCCGACGTAGAGCGATTCGATTTCCATGCGCACATCGACGAACAGCGCGTCGGGTTGCGCCTGGATCAGGGCCCAAGTGGCCTTGGGGAGAAGATTTCGCATGGCGCCCATTGTCTCGCATCACCCGGCGCGACTAAAATGCCGTAACAATTTGACACCACCATGCATATGAACTTTTGGCGACTCTTGGCCCTGTGCGCGGCGCTTTGCCTGCACGGTTTGCCGGCGCACGCCAAACGCCTGGCCCTGGTGATGGGCAATGACAACTACCAGAACGTCGCCAAACTGCAAAAAGCCGGCAACGATGCCGTGGCCATGGCCACCGAGCTGCGCGCGGCCGGGTTTGAGGTGATCCTGCACAAGGATCTGAATTACCGTGCCATGGTGCGGGCCATGGAGTCGCTGTACAACAGCATCACCGGCGGCGACGAGGTGGTGGTGTTCTTCGCCGGGCACGGCGTGCAGATCCGCAACGGCAGTTACCTCTTGCCCACCGACATAGAGGCCAACAGCGAGTCCGAGGTCGAAAAAACCGCCTACGCCCTGAACGACATGATGGACCACCTGGGCCAGGCCAAGGCCGCCTTCAGCCTGGTGCTGCTGGACGCCTGCCGCGACAACCCGCTCAAGACGCGCGGGCGCAATGTGGGCGGCGGGCGTGGCCTGAACCCGCCCGACCCGCCCAAGGGCCAGATGGTGGTGTATTCCGCCAGCCGGGGCCAGCAGGCATTGGACCGCCTGAGCGATGCCGACAACCACCCCAACAGCGTCTTTACCCGCGAATTCATCTCGCGCATGCGCAAGCCGGGACTGCGGGTGGAAGAGCTGGTGCGCGAGATCCAGGATTCGGTCGAGACCCTGGCGCGCAGCGTGAGCCATGAGCAGCGGCCTGCGCTGTACAACGAATCGCGCGGCAACTTCTATTTTTTCGGGCCCAACACGGCGCAATCGCCGGGGACGGCGGGCGACGCCGGCCAGGCCGACGCCCAGCGTGAAGACCGGTTTTGGGAAGACGCCAAATCGGCTGGCAACCGTGACGGTTTTGAGGCCTATCTGGACATTTACCCCAGGGGGCGTTACGCCAATCTGGCGCGCGCCAACTTGACGCGGCTTGGGGCGGCCAATGCGGCGAGCGCGGGCTTGAGCGCTGCAGCCGGCGCTTCGGCGGCGCCTGCCGTGCTGGCGCCAAGGCCCAGCGCGCCGCCTGAGCGGGCCTATCCCGTTGCAGCGTCGACACCAACGCCGCCCGCCACGGCGGCCAGCCCGCGCGAACCCGCCGTCGTGGTCGCCGCGCTGACACCCCAGCAGCCCGGCGCAACGCGCGTCGCCATGCCCAATGGCGACCGTTACGAAGGCGAGGTGCGGGGCGCCATCCGCAGTGGCCGCGGCCACTACACTTTCGCCAACGGCGAAAAATACGAAGGCGACTTCGCCGACGACATGTTCCACGGCAAAGGCACCCAAACCTATGCCAATGGCGATGTCTATGTGGGTGAGTTCCAACGCAGCGTCAAGACCGGCCAGGGCAGTTTCCGCTACGCCGATGGCGACCGTTATGACGGCGGTTTTCTCAATAACCTGCTGCACGGCAAAGGCCTGCAGACCTACAAGAGCGGCGACACCTTTGAAGGCGAGTACCAAAACGGCGTCAAGCAGGGGCGTGGCGTCTACCGCTTTGCCAGCGGCGACCGGTTCGAGGGCAATTTTGTCGACAACCTGTTCAAAGGCAAAGGCCTGATGATTTTTGCCAATGGCGACCGCTACGAGGGTGAATTTTTGAACAATGCCAAGAACGGCCAGGGCACGCACTTCTTTGCCACCAAGGACCGGTACGAAGGCGGTTTTGTGGCCGGGTCGCAAGCCGGCCAGGGCACCCACTTCTATGCCAACGGCGACAAATATGTCGGCCAGTTCGCCAATGGCGTGCGCCATGGCAAGGGGGTGTATAACTTCGCCAACGGCCTGATCCGGGAGCAGGAGTTTGTCAACGGCGCCGAGAAGCCCAACTGAGCCGGGCTGACCAGGCCGCGCGGCCACTTCTACAATCGGGGCATGAATCCGCCGAACCGCATTGCTTACACCCGCGCCCAGGCCCTGCCGGGCATTCTGGCCAGCCGCATCGCCGTCCTCGACGGGGCCATGGGCACCATGATCCAGCGTTTCAGGCTCGATGAAGCCCAGTACCGGGGTGAGCGGTTCAAGGACTTTCACAAAGACGTCAAAGGCAACAACGAGTTGCTCAGCCTGACCCGCCCGGACGTGGTCCGCGACATTCATGAAGGCTACCTGGCGGCCGGCGCCGACTTGATCGAGACCAACACCTTTGGCGCCACCACGGTTGCGCAGGCCGATTACGACATGGGCCATTTGGCGCGCGAGATGAACCTGGCCTCGGCCAAAATCGCCCGCGCCGCCTGCGACAAATTTTCCACGCCCGACAAGCCGCGTTTTGTCGTCGGCGCCTTGGGGCCCACGCCCAAAACCGCCAGCATCAGCCCCGACGTGAACGATCCCGGCGCGCGCAACGTGACATTTGAGGCGCTGCGCGCCAGTTACCACGAGCAAGTCGCGGCCCTGGTCGAAGGCGGCGCCGACGTGCTCCTGGTCGAGACCATTTTTGACACCCTCAACGCCAAGGCGGCGCTGTTCGCCATCGACGAGTTTTTCGAGGCCTCGGGCGAGCGCCTGCCCCTCATCATCAGCGGCACGGTGACTGACGCGTCCGGGCGCATTCTGAGCGGCCAGACCGTGACGGCCTTCTGGTACAGCGTGCGCCACGCGCAGCCGCTGGCCATCGGCCTGAACTGCGCCCTGGGTGCGGCCCTGATGCGCCCCTACATCCAGGAGCTGGCCCGGGTCGCGCCCGACACCTTCATCAGCTGTTACCCCAACGCGGGTTTGCCCAATCCGATGGCCGAGACCGGCTTTGACGAGACCCCCGAAGTGACCTCGCGCCTGATCCGCGAATTCGCCGCCGAAGGCCTGGTCAACATCGTGGGCGGCTGTTGCGGCACCACGCCCGAACACATCGCCGCCATCAGCCAGGCGGTGGCCCCGCTGCCGGGCCGGGTGTTGCAGCCCAGGCGGTTCTACAAGGAGGCGGCATGACTTGCGGCGCGGCGACATCAACGCCGGTGCACCGCTGGCTGCCGGCTTTGCTGGGATTGGCGGGTTGGGTGGGCGGTGTGCCCGGACCGCTGGCGCAGGCGCAAACCCAAGTGCAGGCGCAAGTGCAGGTGAATGCGCCTGTGCCCTCTGTGCCCCCGCCGCCGTCGGCCATCCCCCGCTTTGTCGAAGAAACTGAAACGGCCGGCCTGCAAAGCCGCTTTGAGGGCGAAGACGAGTTCATGGTTGGCGGCGGCGTCGCCACCTTCGACTGCGACGGCGATGGGTTGCCCGAGGTGTATGTCACGGCGGGCGTGAACAAAGCCAAGTTTTACCGCAACCGCAGCACGCGCGGCGGCCCGCTCAAGCTACAGGAAGAACGCTCGGGGCTGGAACTGACCAATGCCATCGGCGCTTACCCGCTGGACATCGATGGCGACGGCAACACCGACCTGGTGGTGCTGCGCGTCGGCGAAGTGCAGGTGTTCCGCGGCCTGGGCAGTTGCAAATTCCAGCGCGCCAACGAAGCTTGGGCAATCGCCACGCCCAACGCCTGGCACACCGCGTTTTCCGCCACTTGGGAGCGCGGCCAGAACTGGCCGACGATGGCGCTGGGCACGTATTACGACCGCAGCAAGCCTGAATTCCCCTGGGGCACTTGCACAGCCGGGTCGCTCTTGCGGCCTGCTGCGTCAGGCAAAGTTTTTACCCCTGCCACGCCCTTGCTGCCTGGCCACTGTGCCCTGTCGATGCTGTTCTCCGACTGGGGCCGCACGGGCGAGGCGGGCTTGCGGGTCAGCAATGACCGCGAGTACTACAAAGACGGGCAGGAGCAGTTATGGAAAATCGCGCCGGGCCAGGCGCCCACGCTGTACACCGCTGCCCAGGGCTGGAAGCCCTTGCAGATTTGGGGCATGGGCATAGCCAGCCACGACCTGGACGGCGATGGCCGCCCCGAGCTGTTTCTGACCAGTATGGCGGACAACAAATTGCAGAAGCTCGATACCGCCGCAGGGGCCAATCCACCCAGACCCACCTACGTAGATGTCGCCTACAAACGCGGCGCAACCGCCCATCGACCCTACGTCGGCGGCGATTTGAAGCCATCCACCGCCTGGCACGCGCAGTTTGCCGACGTGAACCATGACGGTTACGCCGACCTGTTCATCGTCAAGGGCAATGTGGCGGCCATGCCGGACTTCGCCGCGCTGGACCCGAACAACCTGTTGCTGCAGCAGCCCGACGGGCGTTTTGTCGAGGCCGGCCAGCAGGCCGGCGTGGCCAGCGTGAAACGCGGGCGCGGCGGCATGCTGGTGGACTTGAATGGCGATGGCCTGCTGGACATGCTGGTGGTCAACCGCTGGGACAAGGCACAGGTATGGCGCAACGTTGGTTCAGGCACGGCCGACAAACCCGCGCCCATGGGCCGCTGGCTGCAATTGCGCTTGCAGCAGGCGGGCGGCAACCGCGACGCTATCGGCGCGTGGGTGGAAGTGGATCTGGGCGAGGCGGGCGGCAAGCGCGTGATCCGCCAGGAGTTGACGGTGGGCGGCGGGCACGCCAGCGGCCACTTGGGCTGGATGCACTTCGGATTGGGGCAGGCCGACAAAGTGCGGGTGCGCGTGTTGTGGCCGCATGACGCCGCCAATGCCGCGACCAGCAGCGGCGCGTCGGCTTGGCAGACCGTGAACGCCGATGCGTTTTACACCATCGACAAATCGCGCGGCGTGAGTGCCTGGAGGCAGCCATGACCCGATCCAGGCGGTTCGCAGGCGTTGTAAATGCTATTATTATAGTAGCTATATGCGCATATTCCACAAGGGTCATAGCCCAAAATGACCACGTAAATGGTCAGATAAGTGGCCCAATCAAGCCGCCTGCAACCGCTTCCGCCAAGCCTACAGGCGCGTATTCCAGCGCCGTGGCCACCGAGTGGTTTCAACTGGCCCTGCTGCTCACGCAGCAAACGCCCGGCTTCAGCCCGCCTGTGGCATCGCGCGCGCTGGCCTACCTGGGCCTCACCCTGTACGAATCCGTCGTGCCTGGCATGCCGCAAAACATCAGCCTGGCTGGCCAGCTCAATGAACTGAGTTCACTGCCCTGGGCCCAGCCGGACGAGCCCTTGCATTGGCCCACCGTGGCCAACGCCGCGCTGGCCACCATGACGCGGATGATGTTCCCGACCGCCAGCGCCGAGAACAAGGCCCGCATTGATTTGCTGGAGCGCAGCCTGCCCCTGAAATATGGGCAGGACTTCGACCCCAACACCGTCACCGCCGAGATCACCAACCGGTCAGAAACCTTCGGCAAACTCATGGCCATGGCCATCTTCACCTGGGCGCGCACCGACGGTGGCCACCAGGCCTGGGGGCCGTTGCGGCGCAGCCAGCAAAACTATGTGCCGCCCAGCGGCGCCGGCAAGTGGTCGGCCACGCCACCGGCCTTTGGGCCGGCCTTGCTGCCGTGGTGGGGTGAGGTGCGCCCCTTTGTATTGAAGGCGCCGGCAGAGTGCCCGGCCCCGCAGCCGCCCGCATATTCCGAAGAGGCGACGTCTGCGTTTTACAAAGAGGCCAACGAGGTCTACACCATCAGCAACCAGGCGACGCAGGAACAGCGCCAGTTTGCACTTTACTGGGCCGATGACCCGCTCAAAACCCCCACGCCAGCGGGCCATTGGGCCTATATCGCCACCGATTTGCTCAAAGACAAAAAGGCTTCGCTGGCCAGTGCCGCTGAAGTCTATGCCCGGCTCAACGTCGCCATGGCGGATGCCTTCATTGCCGGCTGGCACACCAAATACAGCTTGAACTTGCTGCGCCCGGTGACCTACGTGCAACTGCTGATCGACAGCAACTGGGTGCCAGCCCTGATGCACAACCCCCCGTTCCCCGAGTACCCGTCGGGTCACTCTGTGCAATCAAGCGCGGCGGCTGCCGTGCTGGGCCAGGCGTTTGGCGAAGACACGCCTTTCACCGACAACACCCACAACGACCGCGGCTGGGGCCCGCGCAATTTCAAGAACTTCAAGACGGCTGCGGATGAGGCGGCGATGTCCCGGCTCTACGCAGGCATTCACTACCGCGCAGGCGTGCTCGGTGGCCAGGTGCAGGGCCGTTGCGTGGCCGGCAAGGCCTTGGCGCTTAAATTCAAGCGTTGAACGGGCCGGCACGGCCTTCAGGGTAAGTCCTGATAGTTGGAAGCGGCCCTCTCCCGATAATTAGTCCATCGCTCGAACTATGGTGCCAAACGAGTTGCGCTTGACCCATGGCCGCTAGGCGATAAGCATCCAAACCAAACGCCTGAAGCAGGCAATCCTTCGGAGACACCCATGAAATTGAAACATACCCTCACCGCCCTGGCCCTGGGCCTGTCGGCGGCCAGCTCATTCGCCCAGCTGGTGGTCGGCGTCAGTTATGACGCATTCCAGGAAGAGCGCTGGAAAACCGACGAGGCCGCCATCAAGGCTGAACTTGCCAAATCCGGCGCCAAGTACATCATGTCCGACGCAGGCGCTTCGTCCGAGAAGCAGCTGGCCGACATCGACGGCCTGATCGCCAAGGGCGCCAAGGTCCTGATCATCCTGGGCAAAGACAAGGACGCGATCCTGCCCGCCGTCAACAAAGCCGCCCAGCAAAAGATTCCCGTCATTGCCTACGACCGCCTGTTTGAAGCGCCCGGGGTGACCTACATCACCTTTGACAACAAGGAAGTGGGCCGCATGACCGCCCGCGCCATCCTGGCCGTCAAGCCGAAAGGCAACTACGCCATCATCAAGGGCGACCCAGGTGACAACAATGCGGCTTTCCTGCGTGAAGGCCAGGGCGAAGTGCTGGCCGATGCCATCAAAAAGGGCGACGTGAAAATCGTCGGCGAAGAGTTCTCGGCCGGCTGGAAGCCTGAAAGCGCCCAGAAAAACATGGAGCAGATCCTGACCAAGAACGGCAACAAGGTGGACGCTGTGGTCGCCCAGAATGACGGCATGGCCGGTGGCGTGGTTGCAGCCTTGACTGCCAAGGGCCTGCAAGGCATCCCTGTGTCAGGCCAGGACGGCGACCACGCTGCGCTGAACCGCGTGGCCCTGGGCACCCAGACCGTGTCGGTCTGGAAGAACTCGGCTGATCTGGGCACGGCTGCCGCCAAAGCTGCAGTGGAACTCGGCGCCGGCAAGCCTGTCACGGGCGCGGCCGACTGGGCTGGCGGCCCGAAAAAGATGACCCTGAAGTCCATCTTCCTGAAGCCCATTCCTGTGACCAAGGACAACCTGGATGTGGTTCTGAAAGCCGGCTACATCAAGAAAGACGCGCTGTGCAAGGGTGTCGATGGCGCCAAAGTCGCCGCGTGCAAATAAACGCCTGAGCTGACGGTTTGTGAGTGGAGCACTGCGGGCCTGGCGCCCGCAGTGTTGTTTGTGGCCCGAGGAATTCCCGATGAACAGTCTGACGCAATCAATCAAACGCGCCCAGGTGGACTGGCGCATGGTGCTGATGTCCGCCGTGCTGGCGGTCATCGCGCTGGTTTTCAACATTCTTTCGGAAGGCATTTTCCTGTCGGCCGAAAACCTCTACAACATTGCCCAGCAGACGGCCGTAGTCGGCATCCTGGCGACCATCATGGTGTTGATCATCGTGGCCCGCCACATCGACCTGTCGGTCGGGTCGGTCATGGGTTTTGTCGGCGTGCTGATCGCCTTCTTGATGTACACCGCCGACTGGCCCTGGCCGACGGCGTGCCTGGCCGGCCTTGCCGCCGCCATCGCGGTTTCGATGTACCAGGGGGCGCTGACCGCCTTCATTGGCGTCCCTTCCTTCGTGGTGACGCTGGGCGGGCTGATGTCGTTTCGCGGCGCCGCCTACCTGATTGCGGATGGCAAGACCCAGCCGCTGTCCGACCCATTCTTCCTCAAGCTCGGCGGCGGCTACAACGGCGGCATTGGCACCACTGCCAGCTGGGTGCTGGGGGCATTGATGTGTGTGGGCCTGGTGGCGTCCACCATCAGCAAACGGCAGGCCAAAAAGACCTATGGCGTTCCTGTCAACCCGGCCTGGCTGGATGCGGCCATCGTGCTGATCCCCATCGTCGTCGTGCTGGCATTCGTGGCGGTCATGAACGCCTACCAAATCCCCAACAAGCCAGAGCCGCAGGGCATTCCGATTCCGGTGTTGATCTGGGGGGCAGTGGCGATGTTCGTGTCCTTCCTGGTGCACCGCACACGTTTTGGCCGCTACATTTTCGCCATGGGCGGCAACCCGGATGCGGCTGCGCTGGTCGGCATCCCGGTGCGCAAGGTCACCATGCTCCTGTTCCTGCTGTTGTCCGTGCTGATCACCATCGCGGCCGTCGTGGCCATCTCGCGGCTCAATGCCGGCACCAATTCGGTCGGCAACAACCTGGAGCTGCTGGTCATCGCCGCCACCGTCATTGGCGGCACGGCATTGGCAGGCGGCAGCGGCACCATCATCGGTTCGGTGCTGGGCGCATTGATCATGCAAAGCATCGACAGCGGCATGTTGCTGCTGGACATCTCCATCGGCACCCGCTACGTGATCATTGGCCAGGTGTTGATAGCGGCCGTCGTGTTTGACGTGGCCTACCGCAAATGGACGGGGGACGTGTTGTGAGCGCCCCCTCAGCCAATACCAGCCCGGCGCCAGATGCCAAGCGGGTCGTGGATACGTCCAAATGCCTGGTGGAGCTGCGCAACATCAACAAGGCTTTTGGCGGCGTCCGTGCGGTGGAAGACGTCAGCATCAACCTCTATCCCGGTGAAGTGGTGGCCGTGCTGGGGCACAACGGCGCAGGCAAGTCCACGCTGATGAAGATGCTTGCCGGGGCCTACCCCATCGACAGCGGCGACGTGGTCATTTCCGGTGAAAAAGTGCATGTGCGCACACCGGCCGACGCGCAGGCTCTGGGCATCGAGTCGATCTACCAGACGCTGGCACTGGCCGACAACCTCGACTCTGTGGCCAACCTGTTTTTGGGCCGCGAACTGTTGACACGCTGGCGCACGCTGGACGACCACCGCATGGACGCCGATGCCCGCAAGGTGTTTTTGCGCCTGAACAAGAACTTCAGCAACGTCCGGATTCCCGTGCGCCGCCTCTCGGGCGGCCAGCGCCAGGTGGTGGCCATCTCGCGGGCCATCTATTTCAACGCCGGCATCCTGATTATGGACGAGCCGACGGCGGCGCTCGGGCCCGAAGAAACCGCCATGGTCGGCAACCTGGTGCGCCAGTTGAAGGCCGAGGGTGTGGGCATCTTCCTGATCAGCCATGACATGCATGACGTGTTCGCCTTGAGCGACCGCCTGGCGGTCATGAAAAACGGCCGCCTGGTGGGCACCTACAACACCAGGGACGTCAATGAAGACGAAGTGCTGGGCATGATCATCGGCGGCAAACGCCCGCAGGGCAAAGAGCAGGCCGAGCGGCTCAATTGACCGGGGCCGGATTCCAATTTTCCATCGAGCTGCCCATGAAAACCACCGGCGACCAGCAACTTGTCAAGCGCATCAACCGCAGCGTCCTGTTGCGCCTGATCCGGGCGCAGCCGGGGCTGTCGCGCTCCCAGCTGGCTGGCCAGAGCGGTTTGACCAAGTCCACCGTCAGCTCGGCGGTGCGCGAGCTGATCACCGAGGGCTGGCTGGCTGAAGTGGGCGACATTGCCAATGCGAACACCAGCGGCCTGGGGCGGCCCTCCACGCCCTTGCGCATCAACGCCTGCGGCCACGGCCTGATTGGCGTGGAAGTCGCGGTGGATTGCCTGCGCGTGGTCAGTGTGTCCCTGCTGGGCGAGGTCTTGTGGTCCGCCGAAGAGCCTCTGCAAAACACCGGGCCCGCGTCAGTCTGTCGGCAGGCGGCGCGCCTGGCGGCCTGCGGGCACACCGAGCTTGCGGTGCGCGGCATTTTGCTGTCGGGCGTGGGCATCGGTGTACCGGGTGCTTTTGACGACACGGCCGGCGTGGTGCGTTTTGCGCCCAACCTGGGCTGGCGCAATGTGGATTTCGTGCCGCACATCACGCGGGCACTGAGTGCGGCCGGCATGTCCGGCGTGCCGGTGCACATCCAGAATGAGGCCGACACGGCTGCCTTGAGCGAGTATGAATTCGCCGAAGGTGAAAGCCAGGACGCGTTGATCTTCATCACCTGCGACGTTGGCGTGGGCGCGGGCATCGTGCTCAACGACCGCCTGTTCACCGGCGCCCAGGGCATGGCCGGTGAAATTGGCCACACCATCATCCAGCTTGACGGCCCGCTTTGCTCCTGCGGGCGGCGCGGTTGCGCCGAGGCCTTCATCGGCGCGCGGGCATTGGAACGTGACACGGCGCGCGACATGGCGCAGGGTGCGCTGAAGTCCGGCAAGTCGGGCAAGTTGGGCCAGGCCGGGCGTTGCCTGGGTGTGTTGATCCAGAACCTGTGCACCACGTTCAACCCCGGCGTCCTGGTGATGGGCGGGGCCTCATGCATCCGCCACCCGGAACTGGTGCAAATTGCCACTGACACCTTGAAGGCCTATGCCGCCAGCGCGGGCATGTCGCTGCCAGAGGTGCGGACCGCGCGTTATGGACTGCTGGCGGCGGCGGTGGGCGCAGCGGCTCTGGTGCTGCACCAGTACCTGCGGCCCATGCACCCGCGCGCCCAGGGTGCGGCTGCCCTGGCGCACGCTGCGCCGCAAGCCTGTCAGCCGACTGCGGCTTGACATAAACCCTCGCCACAACCATCAGGAAGCGCATGTTTCTAGGCATCGATATTGGCACCTCGGAAGTCAAAGCCCTGTTGCTGGACGCCAGTCACCATGTGATTGGCACCGCCGGCGCGCCGTTGGCGATTTCGCGCCCGCACCCGGGCCACAGCGAGCAGTCTCCACAAGACTGGTGGCAGGCCACCCAAGCCGCCCTGGTCGCTTTGAAGCAGGCCCACGCCAAGCCCTTTGCAGCGGTGCAGGCCATCGGCCTGTCCGGCCAAATGCACGGCGCGGTGTTGCTTGACGCCCAAGGGGAGGTGTTGCGCCCGGCAATTTTGTGGAACGACACCCGCGCGGCACAAGAATGCGCCGACATGATGGCCGAGCTGCCCGCCCTCGCGCAGTTGGCCGGCAGCCTGGCCATGCCGGGCTTCACCGCGCCCAAGCTGCGCTGGTTGCAGCGCCATGAGCCGTCGGTTTTCGCCCGCGTTGCCAAGGTGCTGCTGCCCAAAGATTATGTGCGGCTCAAGCTCACCGGCGACTATGTGAGCGACATGTCGGACGCCAGCGGCACCATGTGGCTGGACATTGAAAAACGCGCCTGGTCGGACGAGCTTTTGAAGCTGACCGGTTTGTCACAACAGCACATGCCGCGCCTGGTCGAAGGCAGCGCGCCCGGCGGCAACCTGAGCCTGGATGCCGCGAAAACGCTGGGCCTGCCCTCCGGCATCGTGGTGGCTGGCGGCGGCGGCGACAACGCGGCCAGCGCGGTGGGCATGGGTGCGGTCGAGGCAGGGCAGGGCTTTTTGTCCCTGGGCACCAGCGGCGTTTTGTTTGTCGTCACGCCGCGTTACCAGCCCAATGCCGCCAGCGCCACCCATGCGTTTTGCCACGCCGTGCCGGGGCGTTGGCACCAGATGAGCGTGATGTTGTCGGCCGCCAGTTGCCTGGCCTGGGCAACGCAGTTGCTGGGCGCAAAGTCGGAAGCCGAGCTCGAAGCCAAGGCCAGCGTCCTGTCCTTGGCCGAGCGCGCCGCCGCACCCATCTTTTTGCCCTATTTGAGCGGTGAACGCACGCCGCATAACAGCGCCACGGTGCGCGGCAGTTTTCACGGCCTGAGCCACGACACCACTGCCGCGTCACTGGCTTATGCCGTGATCGAAGGCGTCACTTTTGGCCTGCACGATGGCCTGCGCGCCCTGCAGGCAGCGGGCAGCCAGGCCGGGCGCCTGTCCCTGGTGGGCGGCGGCGCGCGCAGCGCCTTCTGGGCGCAGCAACTGGCGTCCCAACTCAACATCGACATCGTCACCCATGGCGCGTCGGCGGCGGGTGGCGCATTGGGCGCGGCACGCCTGGCCTGGCTGGCGGCGGGCGGCGACATTCAAACCGTTT
This sequence comes from Rhodoferax sp., assembly GCA_031392945.1. Taxonomy (GTDB): domain Bacteria; phylum Pseudomonadota; class Gammaproteobacteria; order Burkholderiales; family Burkholderiaceae_C; genus JANYCG01. Next base: position 16,016 of record JANMVT010000115.1, read on the forward strand.
GCACTGCGCCGGACATCGACCGGGTGTTCCGCCCCGATGCCTCAGAGCAGGCCATGATGGCGCCACGTTATGGACAGTTCCACAAATTGTACGCTTGATTGCTATTATATTGATATCTAACTATGCAATAACCACGAAGGCAAATGGCCAATTTGCCTGTCAAACCAGGGGAAAACCATGAAAAAAGTCAGTTGGGGCGTCTTGAGCACCGCCAAAATCGGCTGGGAGAAAGTCATCCCCGCCATGCAACAGGGCGCGCTGTGCAGCATCGATGCGATTGCCTCGCGCAGCCTCGATTCTGCGAAGAGCTGGGCCGCCAAACTCGGCATCGCCAAAGCCTATGGAAGTTATGAAGACCTGCTGGCCGAC
>JANMVT010000146.1:0-4393 GCA_031392945.1 Rhodoferax sp.
AATAATCGTAGTTAGCTCTTTTTTTTATAGTGACCCATGCGCCGCCGGGTTCTGGAACTCGGGCCGCAGCCAGCGCACCGGGCCGGTTTTCTCTTCGATGGCCCGCTTCAGGTTGAGCGCCACCAGCCGGATCAGCAGCTCGTCCTTGCTGCCTGCGCCTTCCCATCCGTAAGCGGCCAGCACGGCGGCGTCGAGGTCATCGTGCAGGTCTTTGAGCACGCCGACCTGGCCTTGTTCGTTAGCGCGGTAGGTTGGCGAGTTGTCTGCGAAGTACTTTGCGTGGCTCGCCAAAAATCCACCAGTTTCGGCGGCAAGGCCAAAAGCATCGATCACCTTCACGCCGCGTGGCGCATCGGTCAGGTCGCGGCCGTTGCGCTAGTCGCGGATGTGTTGCTCCAGCCCTGGCACGCTACCCAAACCAAGCGCAGCGGCTTCTTCGGGCGCGGCGACGAAACCAGCACCAAAGAGTTGTACGCCACGATTGCTGAGGTTTTCGTTCGCTTGGAGCGATTGCACGTCGGTGATGTTCACGCCAATGGTCAAATCTGCACGGATGACTCCGATTTTTCTGGTCAACGTCACATTCACTTCGCCATGCTCGCCGGGATGTTCCGCGGTAACGCCCAGCAGGGTGCACAGCTGGCAACGGCAGTGGCCTGGTCCGGCTCACTCATTTCATTCACGCCAGCGCCACTTCGGGATGAAGGCCCAGTTTTTTGGCTTTGTGCCTGAAAGCTTTGTCGAAGGTCATGAATTGCTGCTGCTTTGAACTCAGGGCCAAATGCAGGGCGTCTGAAAAGCCCATGCCTTCACGGTAATTGCGCAGTGCCTCGCAACAGTGCCTTGACCTTGGCATATTGGCCCGCGTCGTCCTGCAGCAGCAATCGCGCCAACAGACTGGTGTCGAGCGCGATCATCGCGCTTTTCTTGCTGCTGGCTTTGCTACAGGTTTTACCGGTGTTTTGGTCGCCTCATCCTCGGCTCTTAACCGGGCCAAAATCAGGGCGCGTGTTTTGGCCTCGGAAACTGGTTTGCCCCCAAGTCCGGCCAGGCAGCCCGCCACATCATCAATGGTGGTGGTCTTGGCGCGGTTCAAAGGCCCACGACAGGCCGTCAAACGTGTTTGACCAGCTTCAATTACGATAGGGGCATGACGACCTCTGCCATGAACTTAGCTGTGCCAGCCACAGCCAACACCCTGCGCCAGGACGCGCACCTGATCGGACTGGTGGGCGCCGCCCACATGATCAGCCACTTCAGCCAGTTGCTGCTGCCCCCGCTGTTCCCATGGCTCAAGGACGCCTTCAACGCCAGTTACACCGAGCTGGGGTTTTTGATGACGGTGTTTTTTGTCGTCTCCTGTGTGGTGCAGGCCTTGTCGGGTTTTTGGGTGGACAAATACGGCCCGCGCCCGATCCTGTTCGTTGGGTTGGGCATTCTGGGCCTGGCGGCCTTTGGCTTCTCCATCAGCACCAGTTATCTGATGCTGGCCTGTTTTGCCGCAATGGCCGGCGTGGGCAATGGGGTATTTCACCCGGTGGATTACACGCTGCTGAACAAGAAGGTCACAGCGTCGCGCCTGGGCCACGCCTACAGCACCCACGGCATCACCGGAAGCCTGGGCTGGGCGCTGGCGCCGGTGCTGCTGGTGCCCATCGCCCTGGCTTACTCCTGGCGTGAGGCCTTGATGGTTGCCGGTGCGCTGGCGTTTTTGGTGCTCGGTGCCCTGATTCTGAACCGCGACAAACTCGCGCTGGCGGTGGCGCCAGTGCCCAGGGCCGATGCCGACGCAGCACAATCAGATGCTGGCAGCAATTTTGACTTTCTCAAGATCCCGTCGGTGTGGATGTGTTTCTGGTTCTTCTTTTTGTACGCCATCGTGCTCAGTGTGATTCAGGCCTTTGCGCCCGAAGCCGCGCGCCAGTTGCATGGTGTGCCGGTGGCCATGGTTGCGGTCTGCCTGACGATCTACATGGTGTGCAGCGCCAGCGGCATGGTGCTGGGCGGTTTTTTGGCGTCCAACCCCGCGCATTGCGAGCGGGTGGTGGCCGGCTGTTTCACGGTCGCCGCCCTAGTGGCGCTGACCTTGGGGCTGGCCCACGTGCCCGCCTACGCGGTGCCGGTACTGTTTGGCATGATGGGGTTCGCCTCCGGCACGGCGGGGCCGTCGCGCGACCTGTTGGTGAAAAAATCCACCCCCGAGAATTCAACTGGCCGGGTTTATGGCGTGGTGTATTCGGGGCTGGACATCGGCCAGGCGATATCGCCCTTGATTTTTGGCGTGCTGATGGACCAGCGTCAATACACCGGTGTCTTCGTTGGTCTGGCGCTGGTGCAAATGGTGATCATTGCCAGCGCCTTCAATGTGCGCCGGGTGCGCCGGGGCACGCTGGCGCCGGCTTGAATTTGTTCAGCCCTTGAACGCGTCCAGCCCGGCGCGCGCGGTCTTTTGCAGCTTGGCCTGCACCGGCGGCAACCAGCCCAGCAACAGGCCCTTGAGGCCCAGCGCCTGCCGCATCCATTTGTACAGGTCAAACTGGTCGCGGTGCGTCGCGATTTTGCCGTTTTTGAAAGTGAAGCGGGCCTGGATATCGTTCACCACGCGCGCGCCCGTGCCTGAGAAGGTGTAGGTCGCCACCCAATGTGCCTTGCCGCCTGAACCGTCAGCCTCAATGCCGTCAAACACCACCGTCATGTCTTTGCCGCGTGTGGTCAGCATGCGCCACATCTTGCCCGGCTCGCCGTTTTTCAGGCCGGGGAAGACCGGGTCCGAAAACGTCGCATCGTCAGCGTAACAGGCGGCCATGGCGGCGCCGTCCAGCCGGGACAGCGCGGTGTAGAAGCGGGTGATCAATTCGGCGTTGGCGTGCATGGCGGCTCCGGTTGGGTGCGTATGATTATGCCCATGACCCGATCACAAGCCATCCACCTGGCCCAGGCGCAATTCGATTCCGGCGCGTTCCGCCAGACCCTGGCGCGCCGCGTCGCCATCCCCACCGAGAGCCAGAACCCGCAGCGCGGCGCGGTGCTGGTCAACTACCTGGAGGCCGAAATGCGCCCGGCCTTCGAGGCCATGGGTTTTAGCTGCGAGTTGCTGACGCACTCCAAGGGCAAATCGCCCTTCCTGTTTGCGCAGCGCCTGGAAGATGCCAGCCTGCCCACGGTGTTTGGCTATGGCCATGGCGACGTCATTCGCGGGCTGGAGGCGGAGTGGAAAGACGGCCTGTCGCCCTGGCAGCTCACCGAGCAAGATGGCCGCTGGTATGGCCGCGGCATTGCCGACAACAAGGGCCAGCACTCGGTCAACATGCAGGCCCTGGCCAATGTGATCAACACGCGCGGCAAGCTGGGCTTCAACGCCAAGTATTTGATCGAGATGGGTGAAGAGGTGGTGTCCCCTGGCCTGCACGAGCTGTGTGAAGAACACAAAGCCCGGTTCAAGGCCGACGTGATGATCGCCTCCGACGGCCCGCGCCTCAGCGCCGGGCGGCCCACGGTCTTTCTGGGTTCGCGCGGCTGCATCAATTTCGATTTGACGATAGAGGCGCGCAAAGGCGGCCACCACTCAGGCAACTGGGGCGGGCTGATCTCCAACCCCGGCATTCAACTGGCCCACGCCATTGCGACCATCGTGTCACCCACCGGGCAGATTCAAATCCCGGAATGGGTGCCCAGCGAGTTGCCGGCATCGGTGCGCCGTGCCCTGGTCGATTGCGAGGTCGATGGCGGCCTGGATGGCCCCACCGTCGAGCCCGAATGGGGCGAGCCGGGGATGTCACCGGCCGAGCGTGTATTTGGCTGGTGTTCGTTCGAAGTGCTGGCCTTCAAGACCGGCAACCCCGACATCCCCGTCAACGCGATTCCACCGCGTGCCTGGGCGCGGTGCCAGTTGCGTTTTGTGGTCGGCATTAACCCCGACGACATCCTGCCCGCGCTGCGCCGCCATCTGGACGCCAAGGGCTTTGGCATGGTGAAGATTGAAACCGTGCGCGAAGAGGTATTCCAGGCCACCCGCATCGACCCTGATGAGCCCTGGGTGCAGTGGGCGGTGGCATCGATTGCCAAAACCAGCGGTAAAAAACCGGCGGTGTTGCCCAACCTGGGCGGCTCCCTGCCCAACCATATCTTTACCGACACCCTGGGCCTGAAAACGGTCTGGGTGCCGCACTCGTACGCGGGTTGCTCGCAGCATGCACCCAACGAGCACTTGCCGCCAGAGCTGCTGCGCGAGGCGTTGGCCATCATGACAGGCCTGTATTGGGATTTGGGGGAGCTTGGCACGCCGGATAGGGTAAAAATGAACTTTACCCGCATGTAATATAGATAGTTTGCTTTTATAATCATAGCATATCTTGGTAAAAATTTCTCTGGTGCCCAAGCCGGTTGCTGGCCC
>JANMVT010000147.1:0-1589 GCA_031392945.1 Rhodoferax sp.
CACCTGAGAAGATGCCGTAACTGGGGCCAAAGATGGCGTCGAGTTTGGCGTCGCTCACTTCCATGGCGGGGGTGTCCAGCAGGTGTGCATCCTGGATTGAATCAACAGCAAAGTTGCGCAGGCCCTTGCGCAGATGGCACCACGCGTCCAGGTACCAGTTTTCCCGGTAATGCATCAAGCGCAGTGGGGAAACGTCGCGCTGCGTCAACTCGCCCTTGCCTCTGGCCAGGTAGGAAATTTGCAGCCGTTTGCGCTGCACCAGCGCGGTACCCACGCGCTGAAAATGTTTGGGCTGCACGGCGCGTTGCGCCAGCCCGATGATGTGGACGCGGCGGCGCACCTGGGCGGCATCTTCATCGGCGTGGCCCAGCAGGGCCGCCAGGCGCTGCATCAGCGGTTCTATGTGGGGCATGAGCAAACCGCCCCTGTCAACATGCGCCAGCAGGTGCTGCATGGTCAGCTGGGCGTGGATTTCAGTGAACGAGAACCACAGGCCGGGCAGTTCGTGCGATACGTCGGCAGCGTCCGCCGCCCCGGCGGCCTGTGCCAGGCGGTAGCCACCGGCCTCGCGGCTCCACTCGATGGGGTTGTTCAGGCGGGTGCTGAGGTAGGCCATGTCACGTTTGAGCGTAGAGCGCGAAACTTCCAGCGCGGCCTGCAGCGCGGCAAAGCTGACCACGCGATGCTGGCGCAGCAGTTCCTTGATTTTGTAGAAACGCTCGGTGCGGTCCATGCCCCTCCTCTTGGTGTTTTAGGACATTATGGGCCAGCAACCGGCTTGGGCACCAGAGAAATTTTTACCAAGATATGCTATGATTATAAAAGCAAACTATCTATATTACATGCGGGTAAAGTTCATTTTTACCCTATCCGGCGTGCCAACCTCCCCCAAATCCCAATACAGGCCTGTCATGATGGCCAGCGCCTCGCGCAGCAGCTCTGGTGGCAAGTGCTCGTTGGGCGCATGCTGCGAGCAACCCGCGTAAGAGTGCGGCACCCAGACCGTTTTAAGGCCCAGGGTGTCGGTAAAGATGTGGTTGGGCAGGGAGCCGCCCAAGTTGGGCAACACCGCCGGTTTCTTGCCGCTGGTCCTGGCAATCGACGCCACCGCCCACTGCACCCAGGGCTCCTCCGGGTCGATGCGTGTGGCCTGGAATACCTCTTCGCGCACGGCTTCAATCTTCACAATGGCAAAGCCCTTGGCGTCCAGATGGCGGCGCAGCGCGGGCAGGATGTCGCTCGGGTCAATGCCCACCACAAAACGCAACTGGCAACGCGCCCAGGCACGCGGTGGAATCGCGTTGACGGGGGTGTCGGGGTTGCCGGTCTTGAAGGCCAGCACTTCGAACGAACACCAGCCAAATACACGCTCGGCCGGTGACAGCCCCGGCTCGCCCCATTCGGGCTCGACGGTGGGGCCATCCAGGCCGCCATCGACCTCGCAATCGGCCAGGGCACGGCGCACCGATGCCGGCAACTCGCTGGGCACCCATTCCGGGATTTGAATCTGCCCGGTGGGTGACACGATGGTCGCAATGGCGTGGGCCAGTTGAATGCCGGGGTTGGAGATCAGCCCGCCCCAGTTGCCT
>JANMVT010000155.1:0-49161 GCA_031392945.1 Rhodoferax sp.
AAACGGCGGTATTGCAGGTTCGGCAGGAACCGGCGCTTGGTTTTGTTGTTGGCGTGGGAAACATTGTTTCCGACCATCGGGCCTTTGCCCGTGACTTCACATACGCGTGCCATGAGGACACTCCGATACTACTTAAACGACCATCACCTGAGCGGTGGAGGTCTCACCTCGCCAGTAGGGTGGCGGTAACCCATGATGGACCATCAAAGTCCAGCAAAGCCCAACATTATAGCAAATTTTGATTTAGAGCCCAGAACTGGTGCCCGCCGTGAGGCCGCGCGCAGCCCAGGCCAGTTCCAGGGCACCGGCGGAACCGGCTTTGCCGGGCCGCTCGGTGCGCCCCCTTGAGGGGGGATGCGAGCCACACGAAGTGGGCGAGAGTCGGGGGTGTCCCCTATTGTTCAAGAAAGCGCTGCGCGTCGAGTGCCGCCATGCAGCCCGTGCCGGCGCTGGTGATGGCCTGGCGGTAGACATGGTCCTGCACGTCGCCGGCCGCGAAAACGCCCGGCACGCTGGTCATGGTGGCAAAGCCCTTCAGGCCCGATTGGGTAACGATGTAGCCGCCCGCCATCTCCAGCTGGCCCTGGAAAATCTCGGTGTTGGGCGCGTGGCCGATGGCGATGAAACAGCCCTTGAGCACAATGTCCTCGGTCGAACCGTCCGTCGTGCTTTTCAGGCGGATGCCGGTGACACCCGTCGCATCGCCCAGCACCTCGTCCAGAGTCTTGAATGTTTTGAGCTCGATCTTGCCCGCTTTGACCTTGTCCATCATCTTGTCGATCAGGATCGCTTCGGCCTTGAACCTGTCGCGCCGGTGCACCAGGTAGACCTTGCTGGCGATGTTGGACAGATACAGCGCCTCTTCCACGGCGGTGTTGCCCCCGCCCACCACGCAGCAGATCTCGTTGCGGTAAAAGAAGCCGTCGCAGGTGGCGCAGCCCGAGACGCCTCGGCCCATGAAGGCTGACTCCGAAGGCAGGCCCAGGTACTTGGCGGAGGCGCCGGTGGCGATGATGAGTGAATCGCAGGTGTATTCCCCGCTGTCGCCCTTGAGCGTGAAGGGGCGTTTGGCCAAGTCAACTGCGCTGATGTGGTCGAACACGACTTCGGTGTTGAACCGCTTTGCGTGGTCCAAAAACCGTTGCATCAAGTCCGGCCCCTGCACACCGTCGACGTCAGCTGGCCAGTTGTCCACATCGGTCGTGGTCATGAGCTGGCCGCCCTGGGCGATGCCCGTGATCAGCAAGGGGTTCAGGTTGGCGCGAGCGGCATAAACCGCTGCGGTGTAACCCGCAGGGCCGGAGCCCAGGATCAGCACTTTGGCGTGCCTTGTGGTGGACATATTGAATAACCTTTGTAAAACTCTGAATTGCCTGATATCGGCTGCCCGCAGGCCGTGTACAGTTTGGGGCGAAGCGCCTGGCTTCAACTTGTTGCGCTTGATGCAAAATCAAGTGCATGGCAGCCGGACGACGCAATTATAAAAACGTTCCTTGTGAGACAACCCAGAGCAAAGGATTGACCCATGTCGATGTTGACCAATTTTGACTTGATCCGCCGCGTGCCGCTGTTTGCCAAGCTGACGCCGGCCCAGGCCGAAGTGCTTGCCAATGCCGTGGAAAAGCGGCGTTTCAAGCGTGGCGAGCACATTGTGGAGCAGGGCAAAAAATGCGACGCGCTGTATATCATCCTGGCCGGGCGCGCGCGCGTTCTGGTGACCGACAGCAAGGCGCGCGAGGTCATTCTGGCCACCCTGCACCCGGGCGACTACATTGGTGAAATGAGCCTGATCGACCAGGAGCCGCATTCGGCCACAGTCGAGGCCGAACTGCAGACTGACGCCCTGGTGCTGGGCGGCGCGGAATTTGCCCAGTGCCTGCTTGAAAACCACTCCACCGTGCACGCCGTGATGACCGGCCTGGTCGGGCGCCTGCGCAGCGCGGACCGCAAAATCGAGTCACTGGCCTTGATGGGCGTCTATGGCCGTGTTGCCAACGTGTTGTTGGAGAGCGGCGTTCCCCATCCCAATCCCGAAGGGGACGACCTGCGTGTCATCCGCGACAAAATTTCGCGTCAGGACATCGCCAAAATGGTCGGCGCCTCGCGCGAGATGGTCAGCCGCGTGATGAAAGACTTTGAGGAGCAGGGCTTCATTGAAACCAAGCCCGACGGCGCCATCTGGGTCAGGGAGCGGCGCAAGCTGCCGCGCTGATTTTGAATTTTTCCGGACCTATGACCTATTCGCTCAACACACTGAACTCCTCCCGCGCCGACGGCCTGCCAGAGCGCCCCGGCTGGGTGCGTTTCGCCAGCGAACTGGGCCTGTTCGCCGGCCTGGTGCTGCTGATGTTGTGGCTGCTGGCGATGCTGACTTATTCGCCCCTGGACGCGGCTTGGTCCACTTCTGGCGGCGAGGGCGCCGCAGCCAACCGCGCCGGCAAACTCGGCGCCTGGCTGGCCGACGCGAGTTATTTTTTGCTGGGGCTGTCGGTCTGGTGGTGTTTTGCGGCCGGGGTGCGGGCCTGGCTGTCGGCGCTGGCGCGCTGGATGCGCGGGCAGCAGCCGCTGTCGCGCGAGTCCAAACCGGGCGGCACACTGGCTGCCAGATTGACATCGAGCCGGGCCGGATTCTGGCTGGGCCTTGCCGTCCTTTTGTGCGCCAGCACGGCATTGGAGTGGTCGCGCGTCTACCGTTTTGAGGCGAGCTTTTTGCCGGGGCATGCGGGCGGGGCTCTCGGTTACCTGGTGGGCCCGGCCAGCGTCAAATGGCTGGGCTTTTTGGGCTCGGGTTTGGTGGCGATCGCCCTGGGCGTGGTCGGCTCGGCCCTGGTGTTCCGCTTCTCCTGGGGCCACGCCGCAGAGCGCATCGGCGCCTGGCTGGTTTCGCAATTTGAGACGCGCCGTGAAAACCGCGAAATCGCCCAGGATCTGGCCTTGGGTGAAAAAGCCGCCCGTGAACGCGAAGAAGTGGTGCTGGTCGAGCGCGAAGAAATCGCCGTGCACCACCCCGTGCCCCTGATGATAGAGCCGGTGCTGGTGGATTTACCCAAAAGCGAACGGGTGGCCAAAGAGCGCCAGAAGCCGCTTTTCATGGAGTTGCCTGACAGCAAACTGCCCCAGGTGGATTTGCTCGATGGCGCCCAGTTGAAGCAGGAAACCGTTGCCCCCGAAACGCTGGAAATGACCAGCCGCATGATAGAAAAAAAGTTGAAGGACTTTGGCGTCGAAGTGCGCGTCGTTCTGGCCCAGCCCGGCCCGGTCATCACGCGTTATGAAATCGAGCCGGCCACGGGCGTCAAGGGTTCGCAGATTGTCGGCTTGGCCAAAGACCTGGCGCGCAGTTTGAGTCTGGTGTCCATTCGCGTGGTCGAGACCATCCCCGGCAAAAACTACATGGCGCTGGAACTGCCCAACGCCAAGCGCCAGTCCATCAGGCTGTCGGAAATTCTGGGATCACAAATTTACAACGACGGCAAATCCATGCTCACCATGGGCCTGGGCAAGGACATCATTGGCAACCCGGTGGTGGCCGATCTGGCCAAGATGCCGCATGTGCTGGTGGCGGGCACCACGGGTTCGGGCAAATCCGTCGGCATCAACGCCATGATTTTGAGCCTGCTCTACAAGGCCGAGGCGCGTGATGTGCGGCTGCTGATGATCGACCCCAAGATGCTGGAAATGTCGGTCTACGAAGGCATTCCGCACCTGTTGGCCCCGGTGGTCACCGACATGCGCCAGGCCGCGCATGGCCTGACCTGGTGCGTGGCCGAGATGGAGCGCCGCTACAAATTGCTGAGCAAGATGGGCGTGCGCAACCTGGCGGGCTACAACGTCAAAATCGAAGACGCCAAAGCCCGTGGCGAACACATCGGCAACCCGTTCAGCCTGACACCCGAAGCGCCCGAACCACTGGAGCGCCTGCCCCACATCGTGGTGGTGATCGACGAACTGGCCGACCTGATGATGGTCGTCGGCAAGAAGATTGAAGAGCTGATCGCGCGTCTGGCGCAAAAGGCGCGCGCAGCAGGCATCCACCTGATTCTGGCGACCCAGCGCCCCAGCGTGGACGTGATCACCGGCCTGATCAAGGCCAACATCCCCACCCGCATCGCGTTCCAGGTCAGCAGCAAGATCGACAGCCGCACCATCCTCGACCAGATGGGCGCAGAAGCCCTGCTGGGCATGGGCGACATGCTCTACATGCCCAGTGGCACAGGCTTGCCCATCCGCGTACACGGCGCATTTGTGAGCGACGAAGAAGTGCACCGCGTGGTGGCTTACCTCAAATCACAAGGCGAGCCAAATTACATCGAAGGGGTGCTCGAAGGCGGCACAGTCGATGGCGAAGACGACTTGCTTGGTGACGGCGCAGGCGGCAATGGCGGCGGTGAAAAAGACCCGATGTACGACCAGGCGGTAGAGGTGGTTCTGAAAAACCGCAAGGCCAGCATTTCCCTGGTGCAGCGCCATTTGAAGATTGGCTACAACCGAGCCGCGCGCCTGGTGGAAGACATGGAAAAAGCTGGCCTGGTGAGCAGCATGGGCACCAATGGGCAGCGTGACATTCTGGTGCCCGCACGGGCTGAAGCATGAATCTGCCAACACGCCTGTTGGGTAAACTGATAGCTATACTAATAATAGCTAACTATGTAATACCGGCGAGGGCAAATGGCCTGGAAAGCCTGGAAACTTTCGTCAAAACGGTCAAAACCGGCAAAGCGGACTTCAGCCAGGTTGTGACGCCGCCTGCCAAGGAAGGGCAGGCGCCACGCATCAAAACCTCAACTGGCAGCTTCGAGTTTTCACGGCCTGGCCAGTTCAAATTTGTCTACAAGAAACCGTTCGAACAAACCATCGTGGCCGATGGTCAAACGCTGTGGTTGTATGACGTTGATTTGAACCAGGTAACTGCGCGTAAACAAGCCCAGGTGTTGGGCTCAACGCCTGCCGCGCTGATTGCCTCAGCCGCTGATTTGCGCGCCCTGCAGGCCGATTTCACGCTGGCCAATGCACCTGACAAAGATGGGCTGGAGTGGGTGACTGCGACGCCAAAAACCAAGGATGGCCAGGTGCAAACCGTGCGCATCGGCTTTCGTGCGGGCAACCTGGCTGCACTGGATATTCTGGACAGCTTTGGCCAGACCTCGCGCATGAGCTTCAGCGGCTTTGTGGCCAATGCCTTGCTCGATGCCACCGCCTTCCAGTTCAAACCGCCCGCAGGGGCGGATGTGCTGCGGCAGTAGTCAGCCCGTCACCGCCGCGGCATGTCTTTCGCGCTGTAGCCCAGGCTGACTGTCGCATCTGCCGGAATAGGCGGCATGGTCTCGTTCCAGGCATCCCAGGCTTGCCGCATGGCGGCCAGACGTTCCGGCTGGTGATTGCCCAGGTTGGCGCGTTCGCGTTCATCGCCGGGGATGTTGAACAGGTAGTCGTTGCCATCCACCCGCAGGTATTTCCAGTCGCCATCGCGCATGGCGCGCTGGCCCCGGTGGTTCATGCGCCAGTGCAGGGGCCTGGGAAACTGCTTTTTGGCGTCGCGAAACACAGGCAACAGTGACACGCCGTCCAGCGGATAGGCCGCATCAGCCCGCACGCCTGCTGCATCCAGCATCGTGGCAGACCAGTCCATAGTCAAACACGACTGGGCGCTGACACCGCCGGGGGCAATCACGGCGGGCCAATGGGCGATCCACGGCACGCGGATGCCGCCCTCGGTCAAGTCCATTTTGCCGCCGACCAATGGCCAGTTGTCCGAGAAGCGTTCGCCGCCGTTGTCGCTTGTGAAGACGACCAGCGTGTTGTTGGACAGGCCCTGTGACGTCAACACGTCCATCAACTTGCCAATGCCTTCGTCCATGTGGTGGATCATGCGGTGGTAGGTGTGGATGTTGCCACCGTGCAGGTGAAAAAGATTGGCCTTGAGCTCTTCGGCCAGAGCTTGGTCGTCACGGGTTTCCCAGGGCCAGTGCGGGGCGGTGTAATGCAGGCTCAAGAAAAACGGCGTGCCCGCCTTGGCCCCCGGTGCCATCCGCTGCACATAGTCCACCGCCCGGTCCGAGATCAGGTCGGTAAGGTAACCTTCTTCGGCGCGCTCCTCCTCGCCAAACCAGAGGTCGTGGGTACCGTTGGATGAGCAATGGGTGAAGTAGTCCACGCCGCCCGACATCGGGCCAAAAAACTCTTCATAACCCGAGCGCAGGGGACCAAAGGCTGGCGGATAACCCATGTGCCACTTGCCTATCAATGCCGTGCGATAACCGTCCGCACGCAACAAGGACGGCAGCGTAGGGTGTTCCGGCGGCAGGCCCAACACCGTGCTGCCCCGGCTTTTGCTGTTAATCGGCTCTTCGGCCGCGCCACGCAGGCGGTATTGGTAACGCGCCGTCATCAGCGCAAAGCGGGTCGGCGAACATACCGGGGAGTTGGAATACCCCTGGGTGAATTTGATGCCCTTGGCTGCCAGCCGGTCCAGAACCGGCGACACCGCACCAAAACGGGCCGGGCGTCCGCCATAGCAGCCCAGGTCGGCAAAACCCAGGTCATCCGCCACGATGAAAATGATGTTGGGGCGTTGGTTGGGCGTGGATTGATGTTGGGCTGGCATATGGGCTTACATGTGGGCTTCGTTCGAAAGGGTGTACCTGCCACAATATTACCCAATGAACGCCGCGACTCAAAACCACCAACCCCTGGCCGAGCGCCTGCGCCCCAGGACGCTGGCTGACGTCATAGGCCAGCAGCACCTGCTCGGTGCAGGTTTGCCGCTGCGCATTGCGTTCGAATCGGGCCAGCCGCATAGCTGCATCCTATGGGGGCCGCCGGGCACGGGCAAGACCACCATTGCGCGCCTAATGGCCGACGCGTTTGACGCGCAGTTCATCACCATCAGCGCCGTGCTCGGCGGGGTCAAGGACATTCGTGAGGCGGTCGAACGGGCCGAGGTGGCGCGAGGTCAAAATCGCCGCACGATTGTGTTTGTCGATGAGGTGCACCGCTTCAACAAAAGCCAGCAGGACGCGTTTTTGCCGCATGTCGAGAGCGGCTTGTTCACCTTCATTGGCGCCACCACCGAGAACCCGTCGTTCGAGGTGAACTCGGCCCTGCTGTCGCGCGCCGCCGTGTATGTGCTGCAGCCGCTTACCGAAGCTGATTTGGAACAAATAGTAGCCAGGGCCCTCGCCATTCAAGCGATTCCAGCTATTGAAAAAGTAGCGATCGACCGACTTGCCGCGTACGCTGACGGCGATGCCCGGCGGCTTCTCAACACGCTGGAAACCTTGGCCGTGGCGGCCACCCAGGAGAAATTGGCCACCATCGACGATGCCTGGCTGCTCAAGGTGCTGGGCGAGCGCCTGCGCCGTTACGACAAGGGCGGCGACCAGTTTTACGACACCATCTCGGCGCTGCACAAATCGGTGCGCGGCTCGGACCCGGATGCCTCGCTCTACTGGTTCATGCGCATGCTCGACGGCGGGGCCGACCCACGCTACATGGCGCGGCGCCTGGTGCGCATGGCCAGTGAAGACATTGGCCTGGCCGACCCGCGCGCGCTGCGCCTGGCGCTGGATGCCGCAGAGGTGTATGAGCGCCTGGGCTCACCCGAGGGCGAGCTGGCGCTGGCGCAATGTGTCGTCTACCTGGCGGTGGCGCCCAAATCCAATGCGGTCTACAAGGCCTTCAACGCGGCCAAGGCCTTCATCAAGCAGGACGGCACGCGCCCCGTGCCCATGCACCTGCGCAATGCACCCACCAGGCTCATGAAGGAACTGGACTACGGCAAAGGCTACCGTTATGCGCATGACGAGGAGGGCGGCTTTGCGGCGGGCGAGCACTATTTGCCCGATGGCATGGCAGCGCCCGGGTTTTACCAGCCGGTCGAACGCGGGCTTGAAATCCGCATCGCCGAGAAACTTCGCGAGCTGAAAAAACGCAATCAAAAGGACAACGGGGCCAAGTAAAAACCCTAAACATCCCGTGGCTACAATCGCGCTCATCAGCCCGCCAGAGCCAACGCCTTGGCGGGCTTTTTGTTAGTGTCAAGCCTGAACAAAAACAAGGAAGAAATCTTATGGAAACCTTGATCCAGCAGATCATCAACGGTCTGGTGTTGGGCAGCATGTATGCCCTGGTTGCGCTGGGTTACACCATGGTTTACGGCATCATCAACCTGATCAACTTCGCCCATGGCGAGGTTCTGATGGTGGGGGCGCTCACCAGCTGGAGCATCATCGGGCTGATGAAGGAATCCATGCCCGGCACGCCAGGCTGGCTGATCCTGCTGGTCGCCCTGCTGATCGCCTGCGTGGTCGCCGCAGCGCTGAATTTTGTCATCGAAAAGGTCGCCTACCGGCCCCTGCGCAACAGCCCAAAGCTGGCGCCGCTGATCACCGCCATCGGCATGTCGATCCTGCTGCAGACGCTGGCCATGATCATCTGGAAGCCCAATTACAAACCCTACCCCAACCTGCTGCCCGCCGTGCCGTTCAACATTGGCGGCGCAGTGATCACCACCACCCAAATTTTGATTCTGGGCATGACGGCGGTGTCGCTGGCCATATTGATGTGGGTCGTCAACCGCACCAAGCTGGGCCGTGCCATGCGCGCCACGGCCGAAAACCCGCGTGTCGCCTCGCTGATGGGCGTCAAGCCCGATGTGGTGATCTCGGCCACGTTTTTGATCGGCGCCGTGCTGGCGGCCATTGCCGGCGTGATGTGGGCCGCCAATTACGGCACCGTGAACCACACCATGGGTTTTCTGCCGGGCCTGAAGGCCTTCACGGCGGCGGTGTTCGGCGGCATCGGCAACCTGGCCGGCGCGGTGGTGGGCGGCATCTTGCTGGGCCTGATCGAGTCGATTGGCGCGGGTTACATTGGCACGCTCACCGGCGGCGTTCTGGGCAGCCACTACTCGGATATTTTCGCCTTCATCGTCCTGATCTTCGTGCTCACGCTGCGGCCCTCGGGCTTGCTGGGTGAACGTGTGGCGGACCGCGCTTAGAGGACCGCCATGAACTCAAAGACCCGCCTCATCGCCATCCTTTTTGCTGCCGCAGGCCTGTTGCTGCTGCCTCTGGTTTTGCAGGGCTTTGGCAACGCCTGGGTGCGTATTGCCGACATGGCCCTGCTGTACATCCTGCTGTCGCTCGGCCTGAACATTGTGGTTGGTTACGCGGGCCTGCTGGACTTGGGTTACGTGGCCTTTTTCGCGATTGGCGCCTACATGTTCGGCCTGCTGGCGTCGCCGCACTTGACCGAGACGTTCCCCTTGTTCGCGTCGCTGTTCCCCAATGGCCTGCACACCCCCTTGTGGATCGTGATTCCGGCGGCTGCGGGCATCGCCGGTTTTTTTGGCGTCTTGCTTGGCGCGCCCACGCTGCGCCTGCGCGGCGACTACCTGGCCATCGTCACCCTGGGTTTTGGTGAAATCATCCGCGTGTTCCTGAACAACCTGGACCACCCGGTCAACATCACCAATGGCCCCAAGGGCTTGAACCAGATTGATTCCATCAGCTTCTTCGGGCTGGACCTGGGCAAAAAAGTGAGCGTGGCCGGGTTTGAGCTGAATCCGGTTTCACTCTACTACTATTTGTTTTTGGCCTTGGTCGTGTTCAGCGTGGTGGTCTGCCACCGGCTGGAGCTGTCGCGCGTGGGGCGCGCCTGGATGGCCATCCGCGAAGACGAAATCGCCGCCAGGGCGATGGGCATCAACACCCGCAACCTGAAGCTGTTGGCCTTTGGCATGGGCGCCACCTTCGGCGGCGTGTCGGGGGCGATGTTCGCGGCGTTCCAGGGTTTCATCTCGCCCGAGTCCTTCAGCCTGATGGAGTCGGTGATGATCGTGGCCATGGTGGTGCTGGGCGGCATCGGGCACCTGCCGGGCGTGATTCTGGGCGCGGTGTTGCTGTCGGCCTTGCCCGAGGTCCTGCGTTACGTGGCCGGGCCCCTGCAGGCCGTGACCGACGGCCGGCTGGACGCCTCCATCCTGCGCCAGTTGCTGATTGCAGTGGCCATGATCAGCGTCATGCTGCTGCGCCCGCGCGGGCTGTGGCCGGCGCCCGACCATGGCAAGTCCTTGAAGCAAAACGGCAACAAGGAGGCTGCATGAGCACGTCAGATGTTGTTTTGAATGTATCCGGCGTCTCCAAGCGCTTTGGCGGCCTGCAGGCCTTGAGTGACGTCGGCATCAACATCAAGCGCGGCCAGGTCTATGGGCTGATCGGCCCCAACGGCGCGGGCAAGACGACATTTTTCAACGTGCTGACCGGCCTGTACGAGCCCGACAGCGGCAAGTTCGAGCTGGCCGGCAAAACCTACCACCCGTCGGCCGTGCACCTGGTGGCCAAGGCCGGCATCGCGCGCACGTTTCAGAACATCCGCCTGTTCGCCGACATGACGGCGCTGGAGAACGTGATGGTGGGCCGCCACATCCGCACCCATTCCGGCATCATCGGCGCGATCTTTCGCACGCCAGGCTTCAAGGCCGAGGAGCTGGCCATCGCCAAACGCGCACAAGAGCTGCTGGACTACGTTGGCATCGGCAAATTCGCCGACTACAAGGCGCGCACCCTGAGCTACGGCGACCAGCGCCGCCTGGAGATCGCCCGTGCGCTGGCGACCGACCCGCAGTTGATCGCACTGGACGAACCCGCCGCCGGCATGAACGCGACTGAAAAGCTGATGCTGCGCGAATTGATCGACCGCATCCGCAAAGACAACCGCACCATTTTGCTGATCGAGCACGACGTCAAGCTGGTGATGGGCCTGTGCGACCGTGTCACCGTGCTGGACTACGGCAAACAGATCGCCGAGGGCACGCCGGCCGACGTGCAGAAGAACGAAAAAGTGATTGAAGCCTATCTGGGCACCGGAGGCCACTGACATGAGCAAACCAAGCCTCCTCAAGGTCAGCGGCCTCAAGGTCGCCTACGGCGGCATCCAGGCCGTCAAAGGCATCGATTTCGAAGTAAGTGAAGGCGAACTGGTCTCCCTGATCGGCTCCAACGGCGCCGGCAAAACAACCACCATGAAAGCCATCACCGGCACCTTGCCGTTCAATGAAGGCGACATCGCCTACCTGGGGCGCAGCATCAAGGGCAAGGGCGCCTGGGACATGGTGGCCCGCGGCCTGGCCATGGTGCCCGAGGGGCGCGGCGTCTTCATGCGCATGACCATCACCGAGAACCTGCTGATGGGCGCCTACATCCGCGATGACAAGGCGGAGATTGCCCAGGACCTGGAGAAGATGTTCAGCATCTTCCCGCGCCTGAAGGAGCGCAGAAACCAGTTGGCGGGCACCATGTCCGGCGGCGAGCAGCAGATGCTGGCCATGGGCCGCGGCCTGATGAGCCGGCCCAAACTGCTGCTGCTCGACGAGCCGTCCATGGGCCTGTCGCCGATCATGGTGGACAAGATTTTCGAGGTGATCCGCGAGGTCGCCTCGCAGGGCGTGACCATTCTTCTGGTCGAGCAGAACGCCAGCCGCGCCCTCGGCATCGCCGACCGGGCCTACGTCATGGAATCGGGCCTGATCACCATGAGCGGCGACGCCAAGGTGATGCTCAGCGACCCGAAAGTGCGCGCCGCTTATCTGGGCGAGTAGGCGAAGGAACCTGGACGCGGCCTGCCGGACCGCCTGCCGTCAAATTCCTTCGGTGAAAATCATCTTTGACTTGGTCGCGCGCGCGCGGATGGCTTGCAGGGGCGTGTATTCGGGCGACGTGTACCAGGTCTTGAGTTGGGCCATGCTGGGGAATTCCAGAATCACACAACGCGAGGGCGACCAGCCGCCTTCAACCGCCACCACCGCGCCGCCACGCGCCAGGTAGCGCCCGCCATAAGCCGCGACGGTGGCCGGCACCCGGCTGCGGTATTCGTCATACGCCGCGCTGTCGATGACTTCGACGTCGCCAATCACATAAGCCGCCATGTTGATGCTCCTGGAAAAAAATGGGACAAATTCAAAGGTGCATGGCGCGTCAAGCGGCCAGGCGCACCCGCAGATGGGTGTAGCCGCGCACAAAATTGGACAACACGCGGGTGGGCTCCCCTACCACCTCGATCACCGGGAAGCGCTTCAAGATCTCTTCCCACAAAATCTTCAATTGCATCTCGGCCAGGCGGTTGCCCACGCAGCGGTGGATGCCAAAACCGAACGACAAATGCTGGCGTGGCCGCGCGCGGTCGATGATGAATTCATTCGGCCTGTCAATCGCCTCTTCATCGCGGTTGCCAGACAAATACCACATCACCACCTTGTCACCTTTTTTGATGTGTTGGCCGCCCAGCTCGGCGTCGGCGAGCGCGGTGCGGCGCATGTGGGCCAGGGGAGTCTGCCAGCGGATGATTTCGGGCACGGCGCTTTCGACCAGGGCCGGGTTGGCGCGCAGCTTGGCGAGCTGGCCGGGGTTGCGGTGCATGGCCAGAACGCCGCCGGTCATGGAGTTGCGTGTGGTGTCGTTGCCGCCGACGATCAACAGGATCAGGTTGCCCATGAATTCGCGCGGCGACATATTGCGTGTGGCCGGCGAATGCGCCAGCATCGAGATCAAATCGTTTTTCGGTTCGGCGTTGACACGCTGGTTCCACAGCCGGGTGAAGTAGGCCAGGCATTCATCCAGCACCGCCTGGCGCGCCGCAAGCGACTCGGCAATGCGGCCCGGCCCGACTGCGCCGGTTGACACGTCAGACCACCAAGTCAGCAGCTTGCGGTCTTCAAAGGGGAAGTCGAACAAGGTTGCCAGCATCTGCGTGGTCAGCTCGACCGACACGCGTTCGACCCAGTTGAAAGTCTCGTTGCGCGGCAGGCCGTCAAGCACCTTGGCCGTGCGTTCGCGGATGGTGGCCTGCATCGACGCCAGGTTCCCCGGCGCCACGATGGGACTCACGGTTTTGCGCTGCTCGTCATGCAGCGGCTGGTCCATCGCGATGAAGCTGGAACCGCCCGCGTCCAACGGCAGGTCCATGATGGAGATGCCGCCCAGCGCCGCGTCCGATGAATAGACCGCCTGGTTGGTGTCCACCTGCATGATGTCCTGGTATTTGGTGACCGACCAGAAGCCGCCGCTGATCGGGTTGGTCTGCCAGTGCACAGGCGCGTCGCGTCGCAGGCGCTCGAAATAGTGGCCTACCGAATCAGCCTGGAAAAGGCGCGGCTTGCTGACGTCGATGCGCGCCAGCGGCAGCGCGAACGCCTCGGCGCGCGCGTCCTCGTCGCTCAGGTTGTAGGCCATGGTTGGGGTCATCGCGGCGCTCCTTGTGCAATTGCAAACATGGGCCATTGTGCCCATTTCGGGCTGCGGCGGATGTCACGCGGGCGATTGCCCCCGTACCAATTCCATCACCGCGCCGGCGAACAACTGTGGCGCCTCCTGCGGCATGTTGTGGCCCACGCCTGGCGCCACGCGATGGCTGCGCAGGCCGCTGAAGAACCTCGCGTGCTGCGCGGCGGGCGCCACTGGTCGCACGCCGTCGTCAGCACCGTCAAAGGTGATGCAGGGCGCGGTGATTGGCGGTTGGGCAGCCAGGCGACGCTCAATATCCGCATAAGCCGGGTCGCCCGCCGCCAGGCCGAAGCGGTGGCGGTAGGACTGGATCACAACGTCCACAAAATCCGGGTTGTCAAAGGCAGCGGCGCTGCGCTCGAAGCTCGCATCGTCAAACTTCCAACTGGGCGACCACAGCCGCCACAACAAGCGGCACACCGCACGCCGGTCTTTCTGGAGCCCGGCACGCCCACGCTCACTGTGAAAATAATACTGATACCACAGGCTGTGTTCGCTTTCGGGCGTGTCCGGCGCCATGGCATGGGCGATGTTCTGGATGTTGTAGCTGTTGAACGACAACAAACCGGCGCAACGTTCAGGCCACAGGGCCGCGACCACGCATGCCGCTCGGCCGCCCCAGTCGTAACCGGCCAACACCGCTTTGGGGATTTGCAGGGCGTCCATCAAGGCCAGCAAGTCCGCCCCCAGCGCTGCCTGCTCGCCCGAGCGTGGCGTGGCGTCGTTCAAAAAGCGAGTGGGACCAAATCCGCGCAAGAACGGGATGACTACGCGGCAGCCTTGGGCGACGAGCAGGGGCGCGACTTCGGCGTAGGTGTGGATGTCATACGGAAAGCCGTGCATCAAAAAAACCGGCGTGCCCTGCGCCGTGTTGTCTGTCGGGCCGTCTTCAAAATAAGCGACATCCAGCACGCCGGCCCGGACATGGCACAAGGGTTTCAGAGTTTTCATTGCTATAATAAAAGTAGCTAATTATGCATGTTCGACGAGGGGAAGCGACCTATATGTTCACAAAATCAATAGATCACCACCCCGCGAATCGACTCGCCGCGCTTCATCAAGTCAAAACCCTTGTTGATGTCTTCCAGGGGCATGGTGTGGGTGATGAGGTCGTCAATATTGATCTTGCCGTCCATGTACCAGTCCACAATCCTGGGCACGTCGGTGCGGCCGCGCGCGCCGCCAAAGGCCGAGCCTTCCCACTTGCGGCCCGTCACCAGCTGGAACGGCCGTGTGGAAATTTCCGCGCCGGCTTCGGCCACGCCGATGATGATGCTGCGGCCCCAGCCCTTGTGTGTGCACTCCAGCGCCTGGCGCATCACCTTGGTGTTGCCTATGCACTCAAAGCTGTAGTCGGCACCGCCGTCGGTCAGCTGCACAATCGCATCGACGACGTTTTCGCCGCGAGCTTCAAGTTCTTTGGGGTTGATGAAATGCGTCATGCCGAATTTGCGCGCCATGGCTTCGCGCCCGGGGTTCAAGTCAATGCCGATGATCTTATCGGCGCCCACCATCTTCAAACCCTGGATCACATTAAGTCCAATGCCGCCCAGGCCAAACACGACGGCATTCGCGCCTGCCTCGACCTTGGCAGTGAAGATCACCGCACCAATGCCGGTGGTGACGCCGCAGCCGATGTAACACACCTTGTCAAACGGTGCATCCTTGCGGATTTTGGCGAGCGAAATTTCAGGTGCCACCGTGTAGTTGCTGAAGGTGGACGTGCCCATGTAATGAAAGATCGGCTTGCCGTGCATGCTGAAGCGGCTGGTGGCGTCGGGCATCAAACCCTTGCCCTGCGTGCCGCGAATCAACTGGCACAAATTGGTCTTGCGGCTCAGGCAGAACTTGCACTGGCGGCATTCGGGCGTGTAGAGCGGAATGACATGGTCGCCTTTTTGCAGGGTCGTGACCCCGGGCCCAACATCGACCACGATGCCCGCGCCTTCGTGGCCCAGGATGGCGGGGAAGATGCCTTCGGGGTCGGCGCCCGAGAGCGTGTAGTAGTCAGTGTGGCAGATGCCGGTGGCCTTGATCTCGACCAGCACCTCGCCGAATCTGGGGCCGTCCAGATCGACGGTTTCGATGGTCAATGGCGCGCCGGATTTCCAGGCGACTGCGGCTTTGGTTTTCATGAAGTGTTTTCCTGGAAAGACTCAATGGAGATATCAAGATTGAATCGATATTAAATCGTCAAGGCGCCAGTGTAAGGTCGACTGACCGCATCAAGCTTGCGGCAGTGAGCCGAAACGGGTCATCCGAAGCGCTGGCTGACCCAGGCCGCAGGCGTCTGCTTGACCAGTTGCACAGTGAGAACGGCCAGACGCTGACGGCACTCTGCGCGCATATGGACATGACACGCCAGGCGGTGGCACAGCACTTGCAGCAGCTCGAAGACGCAAACCTTGTCTCTGTCATATGGCAGGGTCGGGAAAAGCTGCACTGCCTGAACCCTGTGCCGCTGCACGAGATCCAGGAGCGGTGGATAGGAAAATTCGTGCGCGACCGCCTCGGTGTGTTGCAGGACCTGAAGAAGAAACTGGAAGGCAAAGAAGATCATCCACGATGACCTGGAGCGCGACCCCCAGATGCTTGCGGGCATATCGGGCGGGTGGCCCAAGGTTCTTTCGAATCTCAAGACATTTCTTGAAACTGGGCACGCGCTCCCGCGCTCAACTTCGACCAGCTGAAGAAGATTGAGAACATAAATCGGAATCGAGCGGGGCAGCATCGCGCCCAATATCGACGCTGCCAGCACTACAGTCGTTGGGCTAACTTTTTGGCCTTTTCGGCGCATGCGGTTTTGGAGCAGAAACACACGCGATTTGGCGTGCTTGACGTTTCGGACCCGAGCCCCGGACGCAAAAAGCCAAACCATGCGGGCCAATTGCGGAGTTCTTGCCTTTTGACCCGTCAGTGACAACCCCGGCTAAGATGTTGATTCAAAATCAACGCCTACCTTTTTACAGCGCAACACCAGGAGACCCCAATGACTGAAGCCCTCATCATCGACGCCGTCCGCACACCACGCGGCATTGGCAAATTTGGCAAAGGCGCCCTGACTGACATGCACCCGCAGCACCTGGGCGCGGCCGTGCTCAAGGCCCTGCAAGCGCGCAACAACATCAACACCGCCGAGGTGGACGACATCATCTGGGGCACCAGCTCGCAGCGCGGCGCGCAGGCCTGCGACCTGGGGCGCATGTCGGCGCTGGACGCGGGCTACGACATGCGCTCAAGCGGCGTCACGCTGGACCGCTTTTGCGGCTCGGGCATCACCACGGTGAACCTCGCAGCGGCGTCCATCATGTCGGGCATGGAAGACCTGATGATCGCGGGCGGCACCGAGATGATGTCCATGCCGGGCCGGCGCACCGCCGAAGAGGGGCCGCTGATGATGGACGCCGGCAACCTGCGCCTGCGCGCCAATGTGCCGCAGTCAAACCAGGGCGTGTGTGCCGACGCGATTGCGACGATGGAAGGCATCAGCCGCGCCGACCTGGACGCCGGTGCGCTGGAAAGCCAACGCCGTGCTGAAGTGGCCATCAAAAACGGCCACTTCAGCAAGAGCCTGATCCCCGTCTACAAGGCCGACGGCAGCCTGGCGCTGGACCACGAAGAGTTCCCCCGCCCGCAGACCACGGCGGCGGGCCTGGCCGAACTCAAACCCGCCTTCACAAAGGTGGCCGACATGCCGTTGGACGACAAGGGCAATACCTACCGCAGCCTGATTTTGCAAAAGCACCCGGGGCTGGACATCAATTTTGTGCACCACGCGGGCAACTCGTCGGGTGTGGTGGATGGCTCGGGTGCGCTGCTGCTGGCGTCGCCCAAATACGCGGCCAAACAGGGCTGGAAGCCGCGCGCCCGCGTCGTCGCTTTTGCCAATGTGGGCGACTCGCCCACGCTGATGCTCAATGCCCCAGTGCCCGCCGCCCGCAAGGTGCTGGCCAAGGCCGGGCTGACAGCGGACGACATAGACCTGTGGGAGATCAACGAAGCCTTCGCCGTGGTGATGGAAAAGTTCATCCGCGACTTGAAGCTCGACCGCAACAAGGTCAATGTCAACGGCGGCGCGATGGCCCTGGGCCATCCGATTGGCGCGACTGGTTCCATGCTGATCGGCACCCTGCTTGACGAGCTGGAACGGCGCGATTTGAAACGCGGCCTGGTGACCATGTGCGCAGCGGGCGGCATGGCACCAGCGATCATCATCGAACGCATTTAATTGGGGTCAGAACCCAATTAAATTTTCCGCATTGCGATAAGTGGAATCTGACCCCAATTAATTTATCAAGGAGGCGAAATTGAAACTGCAAAACATGTCAGCGCTGGTCACGGGCGGCGCATCGGGTTTGGGACTGGCCTGCGCGCGCAGGCTGGTGGAGAAAGGCGTCAAGGTCGTCATCGTTGACCTGAACCGCGAAGCCGGTGCGGCGGCTGAAAAAGAGCTGGGCCTGACCTACGCGCACGGCGACGTGACCAACACTGACCAGATCAACGCGGCGCTGGATGCGGCTGAGGCCTTGGGGCCGTTGCGCGCCCTGGTGCACTGCGCCGGCATTGGCGGCGCCGTGCGCCTGGTTGAAAAAGACGGGCAGCCCGGCTCATTGGAAAAATATGAGCAGGTGGTGCGCGTGAATCTGGTGGGGAGCTTCAACATGCTGCGGCTTTCGGCCGCGCGCATGGCCAAAAACGAGGTTGTGGACGGCGAGCGGGGCGCCATGGTGATGACGGCATCGGTCGCCGCCTTCGAAGGCCAGATCGGCCAGATCCCCTACTCGGCCTCCAAGGCTGGCGTGGTCGGCATGACGGTGGTGGCGGCGCGTGACCTGGCCACCAAGTTCATCCGTGTCTGCACCATTGCGCCTGGCCTGTTCGACACGCCCTTGCTGGCGCGTTTGACGGAGCCGATCAAGGCTTCGTTGGGAGCGTCCGTTCCGCATCCGGCGCGCCTGGGCCAGCCTGATGAGTTTGCCATGATGGCCATGCAGATTCTGGAGAACCCGATGCTCAACGGCGAGACGATCCGGCTGGACGGCGCGATACGGATGACACCGCGTTAATGACGCCACGCCAATGACGCCACGCCAATGACGCCAGGTTGAAGCGCTGAAAGCGCATTTTGGCCAAGACGCGGTTTTCATGGACGTGGCCGGCATCAAGCCGGGGCGCGACTTCCGCAAGGCGATTGACTCCAACGTAGCCAACTGCGACGCCTTGCTGGCCGTCATCGGCAAAGGCTGGCTGTGTCCGCCAAAGACAGCACCGGCCAGCGCCGCCTGGACGACGCGAACGATTTTGTGCGGCTGGAAACCATCTCGGCACTCAAGCGCGACATTCCCGTGGTTCCGGTGCTGGTGCAAGCGGCGGTGATGCCGCGCAAAGAGCAGTTGCCGCCCGAGATGGAGGAATTGGCCTACCGCAACGCGGTTGAATTGACACACGCCCGCTGGACATCCGACGTCCAGATGCTGATCCAGGCCCTGGAAGAGTTTGTGAAAAAACCAGCCGCGCCGGTTGGACTGCACTCGGTGGCCGAGCCCGTCGCTCAAGCGGATTTGACGCCCCAATTTGCGTCACCTCTGGTGTCACCTCCCACGTCACAAAATACGCCAACGCCAGTCGCGCACACACCGGCGCAGCCTCGACCCATGCAGAGATTGGCCAGCCCGGTTGATGCGCCAACCGGGCGCGCACCCTCCTTCAAATGGGCTGTGGTGGCGCTGGCGGCAGCGGGCGTGAGCTGGGGCGGTTACGAGACCTACCAGCGCAGCGCGGAGAAGGAGCGAGCCGCCGTTCTGACGGCGGAGCAAAAGGTGGCCCTTGCCAAACAGGAGGAAACCCGCCAGGCGGATTTGGCCATCGCGCAGGCCAATGCGCTGCGGGCACAACAGGCGGCGGAGAAGGAAGCAGCGTTGAAGGAGGCTGCCGCCCAGCGCGAGAAAGCTGAGAAAGCGGCCAAAGACGAAGCGTTGCGGCGCGACGCCGACCTCAAAGCGCAAGACGATAAAAGCCTGCAACTGGCCCAGACCCTAGCGCAACTGGCCCAGGCCCGCGCCGAGGCTGAAAGGCTGCTGAAGCTGAACAAGGCCCAGCCACAACCTCAGCCCCAGCCCCAGCCCCAGGCGCCAAACCAGGCCCAACCCCAGCTACCGCAGAAAAAAAGCGAACCGTCCCCACCCGTCATTGCGGGCGCCACCATTCAGAGCCTGGTTGTCCCTTTCGCGGTAGGCGGCCCGTCTGACAACTTGGCGCGCATGCTGGCGGACACCCTCAAGAGTCCCATCCAGGGCGAGATCCAGATCGAGAACAAACCCGGCACATCCGGCGATCAGGGCGCGCAGGCGGTTGCCCGCAGCACGGCGGATGGCAAAACCCTGCTTTTCACGGCCGACACCGTCATCACCATCAACCCCGGCCTTTACAAAAGAACCGCCAGTTTTGACCCGGCCAAAGCACTTGAAGCACTGGCCCTGATCGCCTATGTGCCGTCCGTGCTGGTGGTACCTGAATCCAGCCCGGTCAAAAGCGTCGCCGACCTGGTCGTCCGGGCGCGCCAACGCCCGTTGAACTACGCGTCAGCCGGGATCGGCACATTTGCCCACCTCGTCATGGCTTCTTTCGAAGAGTTCGCCAAGCTCAAACTGCAACACACGCCCTACAAAGGCTCAACACCTGCGCTGGCGGCGCTGACAGACGGCCAGGCCGAAGTCGCTTTCGCGACCCTGCCTGCGGTTTTGGCCCTGGTCAAAAGCGGCAAGTTGCGCGCCCTGGCGGTGTCTACCAACCAGCGCCTGGCTCAGTTGCCCGATGTGCCGACCGTGATCGAGTCCGGTTATGCCAACTTTGACCGGCGCGGCGCTTATATGGTGCTGGTGCCGGCCAATACCCCCGCCGACGTGAAAGCCGCCCTGGCCAACCGCATGAGCGCCGCCCTGCAGCGGCCAGATTTTCAGGCCAGGCTGGCCGAGCAGGGCCTGATCCCGGCCCGCGTCACAGGCAAACCCGCCAATGATTGGGCGGCTGGTTACCGCAACTTCTGGACCAGCTTCATGCAGCGCAACAACATCAGCGCTGCACAGTGATTTCATTTTCAACTGGTGTGCTACGTAAATAGTAGCTAGTTATGCATGTTCCACGAGGGGAAACGCCCTATTTTGTTGGAATTTTCTGGTTTTTTCGGATTTCTGCGGATTTTGGCTGATTTCGCCAACTCTCAAGATTGTCAAGCCCCAAGCCCGTCATGGCGAAGTTTCAGCACCCGGTCTGCCTTGGCCGCAGCAGCTTCTGAATGCGTCACCAGCACCAGGGACGCGCCATGGGCGCGCGTCTGGCTGACCAGGGCGTCGATCACCACGGCGGCGGTGGCGGGGTCCAGGTTGCCGGTGGGCTCGTCGGCCAACAGCAAGGCCGGGCGGTGCGCCAGCGCGCGGGCGATGGCCACGCGCTGCAATTGCCCGCCGCTCAGGGTGTGCGGCAGGCGTTTGCCAAAGCCGCCCAAACCCACCGCGTCCAGCATGGCCTGCACCCGCAGGTCGTTGGCGGCATGGGTGGACTGGTTGTTTTGCCGGCCGCTCTGCAACAACAGCGGCAAAGCCACGTTCTGCGCCACGTCCAGGTGCGGCAAGACGTGAAAGGCCTGGAACACAAAGCCGATCTTGTCGCGCCGCGTCAGGGCGCGCTGGTCGTCGCTCAAGGCGCCGATGTCAACGCCGGCTAGCCTGACCGTGCCGCTGTCCCAGCTGTCCAGCCCAGCCATGCAGTTGAGCAAGGTGGATTTGCCCACGCCCGACTCTCCGACGATGGTGACAAATTCCCCTTTGGCCACGGTCAGGCTGACGTTGGCAAACACCGCCACCTCGCCGTAACGTTTGCTTAAATTGTCGATGACGAGGGTCATGAAACCGCGTTGTCAGGCCGCGCCATCCAACTGCGCCACCCAAGGCAGCACTTGGTCCAGCACCTGCCGGGCCGCGTCCGGCGCGTCGCAGGCCACAACCTGGCGCTGCGCCATGGCGCGCAGCCAGGTGATCTGGCGCTTGGCCAGTTGGCGCGTGGCAAAGATGCCGCGGTCGCGCACCTCGGCCGGCGGGGCCGTGCCGTCCAAGGCTTCCCACAATTGCCGGTAACCCACGCAGCGCATGGACGGCAAGTCGGCGTGCAGGTCGCCGCGCCCGCGCAGGGCCCGGACTTCGTCCTCGAATCCGTCGGCGAACATCAGGTCGAAGCGCTGGGCGATGCGTTCGTGCAACCAGGCGCGATTGAGCGGCTCCAGCGAGATCAGGGGGTAAAAATGGCCATTAGCCCTTTCGGAATGGTCATCATCTGCTATTTTTTTGATAGTATGAAAGGACGACATCGGCTGCCCCGAAATCCGGCAGACCTCCAGCGCGCGCGAGATGCGCTGGGAGTCGGCGGGCTTCAAACGCCCTGCGGCGGCCGGGTCGATCAAGGCCAGTTGCGCGTGCAGGGCGGGCCAGCCCTGGGCCTTTGCTTCTTGCGCGATCTGCGCGCGGATGGCGGGGTTGGCGCGCGGCATGTCGTCCAGGCCGTCAAACAGCGCCTTGAAGTACAACATGGTGCCGCCCACCAGCAGGGGCCATCTGCCGCGCGCGCGGATGTCGTCGATCAGCGCATTGGCGTCCGCCACAAACTCGGCGGCGCTGTAAGCGTTGAGCGGGTCGCGGATGTCGATCAAATGGTGCGGCGCCTGGGCCAGCTCGGCCTTGGACGGTTTGGCCGTGCCGATGTCCATGCCCCGGTACACCAGGGCCGAATCGACGCTGATGATTTCAAGCTCAAACGCCCCCTTGAAATGCGCTGCGATGGCCAGCGCCGCCGCCGTTTTGCCAGCGGCTGTGGGGCCTGCGAGGCAGATGGCGCGCGGCGTAGGCGGCGCGGACTGAGGGGGTTGGGGCATCTGTTCAAGCGTAGCAGATCGGCCGCCAGGGCGGGGCGCAGGCCATCCAGCGCCCGCCATGGCGCCCAAACCCCGGCATCCGCCATTTTTCCAATGAAAAGGGCCGATTTCCCTCGTGGAATATACGTAGTTAGCTTCCAAATTAATAGCAAAAATATTTTTCGCAAATTCCCTACAGATCGAACAGACGCGCCAGCGCCAGCCGGTATTGCGCCTGGCCCACGGCATTGGTGCTGAAGTGCGAGCCGCCTTCGACCAGCACAAAGGCCTTGGGCTGTTGCGCCGCCTCGAACAGTTTGCGCCCCAGTTCAGGTTTGATGGTGCTGTCCTGGGTTCCGTGCACCACCAGCAGGGGCGAGCCGATTTTGCCGACCCGGGCGGCGGCGTCAAAACGCTGGGTGATCAGGGCGCCCACCGGCAGCCAGCCCCATTTCATGCTGTCAAACACCTCGGGGATCGAGGTGAAGCTGCCCTCGACAATCGTGCCGCTCTCGTCATCAACCTGGGTGGCCAGCTCGATGGCGATCGCGCCGCCCAGGGAGTGGCCGAAGATGTAGCGCGGCTGTCCGGGGTATCTGGCGGCCAGCCAGTCCCAGGCGGCGCGGGCGTCCTCATAGGCCGAGGTTTCAGACGGCAACTCGTTGCTGCTCTTGCCAAACCCCCGGTAATCAATCGCCAGCACCGAGAATCCCAGTTCCTGCATGCGCCGGATGCGTCCGGACGAGCCGCTGACATTCCAGCGCGCGCCGTGGAGGTACAGCATCACGGGGGATTTTCCGGCGTCAGCCGCCGCCTTGGCCGGGCCGTTGGCCACATTGGGCGCGCCATCAGCCGCCAGCCACAATGCATGCAGCTTTACCGGCTGGCCACTGGTTCTGGACTGGAAGCTGATCCAGACATCGTCCATGCCGCTGGCCGCCTCGCCGCTGTTGCCCCAACTGCGGTCGCTCGGCTGGAATATCCAGGCCCGCTGTTTTTCATCCAGCGTGGCGCAGCCCGCCAGCAGGGCGAAGGCGAGGGCGATGAGGCAGGCGAAGGGGGCGGCAAAGCCAGCGGCGAAGGGCGCGCGGATGTGCTTGCTCACCCTACCACCACTTCGCTGATCTGCATCACCGGCGCCAGGTCGGTGTAGTTGGCGATGTCGGCCATGATTTCCTTGGCGTGGGGGCCAAAACCGGCCTGGAAGGATTCGACCGAGTCGGCGAAAATGTGGCACATGCCGACATAGGTTGCGGGCGTGCCGGGCGCGCCGCCGGCCAGGCCTTTGTCGATGGTGTAAGACTTGCAGGCGGCGCCCATGCGGGCTTTGAGCAGGGGCATGTGTTTGTCGCGGTAATACGCATGGTCGAACCGCGCGCCGGGGGTGTTGGGGTACATCACGCTGACTTTGATCATTGGGGCTCCTTGTTTGTGCGGTTTTGGGGCGCTTTGCGGCGCTTTTTTGGCGCTTTTCGGCATCGCGCAAGCAGCTTGATCCTACTGCATGGCGGTGTTTTGCGCTATAATCCAAGGCTTCGCCCATTTTTTTGGGCAGAACGTCACGAGAACATCTCACTAAATCGAAGGATCCGGATCATGGCCGTCCAGCAAAACAAAAAATCACCGTCCAAGCGCGGCATGCACCGCTCGCACAACGCGCTGGTGGTGCCTGGCATCGCGGTGGAGTCCACCACGGGCGAAACCCATCTGCGCCACCACATCAGCCCCACCGGTTTCTACCGCGGCCGCAAAGTGCTGAAGTCCAAGTCGGAAGACTAAAAGCGACCCATAGCGCCTGAAACCGCCTGAAATCGCCTGAAATCGTTTCCAGCGCGCTGTTTTTTAAATCCCCAGCCCAGGAAATAGGCCTGTTAACAGCGTCTTTTCCCGTCAAAGCCCGAAGCCGCCATTTGGTAGCATCGGGCTTTTGTGTTGTCGGGCTCCCCATTTGAGGCATTCTTTGTTCAGGCGCTGCTTTGAGCGTCCGCTTTTGCGTCCGCTTTTTTGCGGGCATGCAAGCCTATGGCCGCAGTGACCACCGTCGCCGTTGATTGCATGGGCGGCGACCATGGGCCGCCTGTGACCCTGGCCGCCTGCCGCCAGTTTCTGGACCACCACCCCGAGGCCAATCTGCTGGTGGTCGGCCTGCCCGCCAGCGTCGCCTCGTTCTCGCATCCGCGCGCCAGAGTCATCACCGCCAGCGAGGTGGTGGGCATGGACGACCCGATCGAAGTGGCTTTGCGGCGCAAAAAAGACTCCACCATGCGCGTGGCGATCGAGCAAGTCAAGCTGGGCGCGGCGCAGGCGGCGGTGTCGGCCGGCAACACCGGCGCCCTGATGGCGATATCGCGTTATCTGCTCAAGACCGTCAGCGGCATCGACCGCCCCGCCATCGCCGGGCAAATCCCCAACGCAAAAGGCCAGGCCACCACGGTGCTGGACATGGGCGCCAACGTGGACTGCACGGCCGAGCATTTGTTGCAGTTCGCGGTGATGGGTTCGGCCCTGGTGTCGGTGCTGGACGGCAATGAAAACCCGACCGTCGGCCTGCTCAACATCGGCGAAGAAGCCATCAAGGGCAATGAAATCATCAAGAAGGCCGGCGAGCTGCTGCGCTCTGCCGCCAAGGCCGGCGACCTCAACTTCTACGGCAATGTCGAGGGCAATGACATTTTCAAGGGCACCGCCGACATCGTGGTGTGCGACGGCTTTGTCGGCAATGTGGCGCTTAAGGCCAGCGAAGGCCTGGCCTCGATGATCGGCGAAATCCTTAAAAAAGAGTTTTCGCGCAACCTGTTCACCAAAGCCGCCGCCCTGGTGGCGTACCCGGTCATCGCCGCGCTGAAAAACCGCGTGGACTACCGGCGCTACAACGGCGGCGCCTTGCTGGGCCTGCGCGGCCTGGTGTTCAAAAGCCATGGCTCGGCCGACGCGCTGGCCTTTGAGAACGCCTTGAGCCGGGCGTATGATGCAGCGCGTAACAATTTGCTGGACCGTGTGCAGGCGCGCATCGCCCACGCAGCGCCCTTGCTGGCGGTCGACCCGTCCGTGAGAACCACCGCAGCCGGACTTTTGGATTAGCTGGACTACTTGATGAGACCTTATTCCCGAATCACCGGCACCGGCAGCTATTTGCCGCCAAGGCGCCTTAGCAACGCCGATCTGGTGGCCGAGCTGGCCGCCAAGGGCGTTGAATCCTCCGACGACTGGATTGTCGAGCGCACCGGCATCCGCGCGCGGCACTTCGCCGCGTCCGATGTCGCCAGCAGCGACTTGGGGCTGGAAGCCGCCAAAAATGCGCTACAGGCCGCCGGCGTCAAAGCCTCGGAGATCGACCTGATCATCGTCGCCACGTCCACGCCGGACATGGTGTTTCCGTCCACCGCGTGCATCCTGCAAAACAAGCTGGGCGCCAACGGCGGCGCGGCGTTCGACGTGCAGGCGGTGTGCAGCGGCTTTGTTTATGCTCTGGCGATTGCCGATTCCATGATCAAGACCGGCGCTGCCAGCAAGGCCCTGGTGGTCGGCGCCGAGGTGTTCTCGCGCATCCTTGATTTTAGAGACCGCACCACGTGTGTGTTGTTTGGCGACGGCGCGGGCGCCGTGGTGCTGGAGGCGTCCGACACGCCGGGCATCCTGGCCAGCGACTTGCATGCCGACGGCAAACACGTGGGCATCCTGTGTGTGCCGGGCCATGTGTCGGGCGGCGAGGTTCTGGGCGTTCCCCTGCTCACCATGGACGGCCAGGCGGTGTTCAAGCTGGCCGTGGGCGTGCTTGAGCAGGCCGCGCGCGCCACCCTGGCCAAAGCCGGCAAGACCGAGGCCGACATCGACTGGCTGATCCCGCACCAGGCCAACATCCGCATCATGCAAAGCACGGCCAAAAAGCTCAAGATGCCGATGGACAAAGTCATCGTCACGGTGGACCAGCATGGCAACACCTCGGCCGCGTCGATTCCGCTGGCGCTCGACGCCGGTGTGCGCAGCGGCCAGATCAAACCCGGCCAGATGCTGATGCTCGAAGGTGTCGGCGGCGGTTTCACCTGGGGCGCTGTGCTACTTAATTTGTAGCTAACTATACAATACCGGCGAGGAAATTCCCTCTGTTATCTTCCAATATTCGTAAAAAGCCCATGAAACCGTTCGCCTTTGTATTTCCCGGCCAGGGCTCGCAGTCCGTGGGCATGCTCGACGCCTGGGGCGGCCATCCGGTGGTCGCAGAAACGCTCAAGGAAGCCTCTGACGCACTGGGTGAAGACGTCGCCAAACTGATCCATGAAGGCCCCAAGGAGGCGCTGGGCCTGACCACCAATACCCAACCGGTGATGCTGGTGGCAGCCGTGGCGGCTTACCGCGTCTGGATGTCCGAGACCGGTGTTGCGCCGCAAGCCGTGGCCGGGCATTCTTTGGGCGAGTATTCGGCCCTGGTTGCGGCCGGAGTGCTTACTTTGGCGCAGGCGACACCCTTGGTGCGCTTTCGGGCCCAGGCGATGCAGGCGGCGGTGCCGGTTGGTGTCGGCGCGATGGCGGCGATTCTGGGGCTTGACGCTGCAAAAGTGATCGCTGGCTGCGCCGATGTGACGCGGGCCATGCAGGCTTCTGGCGCAGAAAATTCGATGGAAACGGTCGAGGCGGTCAATTTCAACGACCCGGCGCAGACCGTGATCGCGGGCAGCAAGGCGGCAGTTGAGAAAGCCTGCGAGGTTTTGAAGGCCAGCGGCGCCAAACGCGCTTTGCCGCTGCCGGTGTCGGCGCCGTTCCATTCGAGCCTGATGGGCCCGGCAGCGGACAAATTGCGCGAAAAGCTGGAGTCAGTCGATTTTGCCGAACCGCAAATCACCCTGATCAACAACATCGACGTGGCCGTGGAGTTCGACGCCGACCGCATCCGCGACGCCTTGTACCGCCAGGCTTTCGGCCCGGTGCGCTGGGTCGAGTGTGTGCAGGCGATCCGCGCGCACGCCATCCACACCGTGGTCGAGTGCGGCCCCGGCCGGGTGCTGGCCGGCCTGGTCAAACGCATCGACCCGGAAATGACCGGTTTACCCCTGTTTGACCCGGCCAGCCTGGCCGAGGTGCAAAAAGTTTTGTCAGGTGAGCCCGCATGAGTGAAGTGAAATTTGAGGGTCAAGTGGCCCTGGTGACCGGCGCGTCGCGCGGCATCGGCGCGGCCATCGCGCTGGAATTGGCGCGCAAGGGCCTGCAGGTCATCGGCACCGCCACCACTGACGAGGGTGCGGCGAAAATCAGCGCCGCCCTGGCCGCGTTCGCTGGTTGCAGCGGCAAAAACCTCAATGTCAACGACGCCGCTGCGGCTGAAAGCCTGATCGACGCCATCGTCACGGCCCACGGCGGCCTGCAGGTTCTGGTCAACAACGCCGGCATCACGCGCGACAACTTGGGGCTGCGCATGAAAGACGAGGACTGGGATGCCGTGGTCGACACCAACCTCAAGGCCGTGTTCCGCATGAGCCGCGCCGTGATGCGCACCATGATGAAGCAGCGTTACGGGCGCATCATCAACATCACGTCGGTGGTGGGGGCCATGGGCAACGCCGGCCAGGCCAACTACGCGGCCGCCAAAGCCGGCGTGGCTGGCATGACGCGCGCGCTGGCGCGGGAACTTGGCTCGCGCAACATCACGGTCAATTGTGTGGCGCCGGGCTTCATTGAAACCGACATGACGGCGGCCCTGGGCGAAGCGCAGCAAAAAGCCCTGTTGGGCCAAATTCCCCTGGGACACCTGGGCAAACCAGCGGATGTGGCGCACGCCGTGGCCTTTTTGGCGTCGCCCGACGCGGCTTACATCACCGGGCAGGAACTCCACGTGAATGGCGGAATGCTGATGTAGAAATCAAGCCGATTGGTCCGTTCGGCGGTCTGGCGGTGGAATAGGTTCACTGCACTAGAATCACGGATTCATTTACAACCCTTCGAGGGATCTCATGAGCGATATTGAAGCACGCGTTAAGAAAATCATTGCCGAACAACTCGGTGTTGAAGAATCCCAAGTCACCAACGAAAAAGCCTTTGTGGCTGATCTGGGTGCGGATTCGCTGGACACGGTCGAACTGGTGATGGCGCTGGAAGACGAATTCGGCATCGAAATCCCCGACGAGGACGCCGAAAAAATCACGACGGTGCAAAACGCGGTGGATTACGCCACGACCCACAAGAAGGCCTGATCCCGGCATGACCCGTCGCCGTGTTGTCGTAACCGGTTTGGGATGCATCAGCCCCGTTGGCAACACGGTGGCCGATTCCTGGGCTGCGCTGCTGCGCGGCCAGTCCGGCATCGACCTTATCACCAGTTTTGACGCCAGCGCCTTCGCCTGCAAATTCGCGGGCGAGGTCAAGGGTTTCAACATCGCCGACTACATCCCCGAAAAAGAGGCGCGCCACATGGACCGCTTCATCCACCTCGGATTGGCGGCAGCGTGCCAGGCGGTGGAAGACTCGGGGCTGCCGACCGGCACGGCCTTGAACGAAGAAGACGCGGTGCGAGTCGGCTGCGTCATCGGTTCGGGCATCGGCGGCTTGCCGCTGATTGAAAACACCCACACCGAGCTGGTCAACCGCGGCCCCAGGCGCATCACGCCATTTTTTGTGCCGGGCTCGATCATCAACCTGATCGCCGGGCACGTTTCGATGAAATACGGCTTCAAAGGCCCGAACATCGCCATCGCCACAGCTTGCACCACGGGCCTGCACTGCATTGGCGATGCTGGGCGCATGATCGAATACGGCGACGCTGACGTGATGGTGGCCGGCGGCGCGGAATCCACTGTGTCGCCTTTGGGCGTGGGCGGTTTCGCAGCCATGCGCGCCTTGTCCACCCGCAACGACGACCCCAAAACTGCCAGCCGCCCCTGGGACAAAGACCGCGACGGTTTTGTGCTGGGTGAGGGCGCCGGCATGATGGTGCTGGAAGAATACGAACACGCCAAGGCGCGTGGCGCCAAAATCTACGCCGAGCTCGCCGGTTTTGGCATGAGCGCAGACGCGGGCCATGTCACCGCGCCCAATATGGACGGGCCCCGGCGCGCCATGCAAGGCGCGCTGCGCAATGCCGGCATCAATGCCGACGCGGTTCAGTACCTCAACGCACACGGCACTTCCACGCCGCTGGGCGACATCAATGAGACCAATGCCATCAAGGCGGCGTTTGGCGACGCGGCCAGGAAGCTGGTGGTGAATTCCACCAAGTCGATGACCGGCCACCTGCTGGGCGGCGCGGGCGGCATTGAGTCTGTCTTCACCGTGCTGGCCCTGCACCACCAGAAAAGCCCGCCCACCATCAACATCTTCAACCAGGATCCTGAGTGCGACCTGGACTACTGCGCCAACACCGCGCGGGACATGAAGATTGACGTTGCCGTCAAAAACAATTTCGGTTTTGGCGGAACCAATGGCAGTCTGGTTTTCAAACGCCATTGAGCTTTTTTGAACAGACCGTCTGCGGCAAGACTCCCCGATGCACAACGCCCCAGCGGTCAGCTACCCGGTGGGGCGTTCGCGCTTTCATGGCTGGATCTTGCTGGCGGCTGGCCTGGCCGGCCTGGCGTCCTCGACCGCTTGGGGCTTGGCTTGCGCCGCTGTGGGTTGGCGTCAAGCCCTGGCCTTCGCCCTGTTGTTCCTGGCCAGCCTCAACGCGTTCTGGCGCTGGCGGCAAACCCCGGCGGGCGTGCTGCGCTGGGACGGCCAGCTTTGGCATCTTGAACTGGCCCGCTCTTTGCCGCGCACGCCAGTGGATGTCGGCGCGAACCTGTCGATCCAACTTGATTTCCAGGTCGTGATGCTCGCCCGCCTGCATTTTGAGAACGGCGCCAGGCTTTGGCTTTGGTTGCAAGCGCAGGGCGACGTGGCGCACTGGCAGGCCTTGCGCCGCGCAGCGCATGGGCGGGTGTCGCATGAACGGGTGTCGCATGCGGGGGCGGCGGCTTCGCCAGCGCAAACCCCGGCCGGTCGTGGAGGCGCCTTGTGAACGCGCCAGACCCGAACCCGTCCGGCGCCGTCGCCGAAAGCGACCTGATGCTGGTCGAGCGCACCGTGGCGGGCGACCAAAAGGCCTTTGCGCTGCTGGTGGTCAAGTACCAGCGGCGCATCCAGCGCCTGATCGGGCGCATGGTGCGCGATGTGGATCTGGTGGAGGACATCGCCCAGGAGACCTTCATCCGCGCCTACCGGGCGCTTCACCAGTTCCGCGGCGACGCGCAGTTCTACACCTGGCTGTACCGGATTGCCGTGAACACCGCCAAAAAAGCCCTGATGGAGCTCAAACGTGACCCCACGGTGACCGAGAGTTTTCTCAAACCGGACGATGATGATGAAACTAAAACCCGTGGAAACGAACTAATCAGCGATGAAACGCCGGAATCGGTGTTTGCCGCCAAGGAGATCGCGGCGGTGGTGAACGGGGCAATCGCGGCGCTGCCGGCAGATCTTCGCCAGGCGGTGACGCTGCGCGAGATTGAAGGTTTGAGCTACGAGGAAATATCCGTGGTGATGAATTGCCCCATTGGCACGGTGCGTTCGCGCATTTTCCGCGCGCGCGAGGCGATTTCGGCCAAGGTCAGGCCCATGCTGGAAAATCAGGCGGGCAAAAGATGGTGAAGCCATTGTTAAGCGATGGTGAAGCGACGGTGAAGCGACGGTGAGGCGCCTGCGCCGTGGCGGCGGGGCGATGTGCCAAATCAGAGAGAGCAAATGATGATGAAACCGGAACAGTTGAAAAACCGCGAGTTGGTCAGTGCGCTGGCGGACGGCCAATTGCGCGGGGCCGAGTTCGCGCGCGCGGTCGCCCTGGCGAGCCAGGATGGCGACGCCGCCGCAGCCTGGCATGCCTATCACCTGGCCGGCGAGATTCTGCGCACCGGCGAGGCCGGGGCCAATGCTTTCGACCAAGGTTTTCTGGCGCGTTTTGAAACCCGCCTGGCGCAGGAGGCGAACCTCAAGCCAGCCTTGGCCGATTCGCCGGATGCTACTAAAATTGTAGCTAATTACGCATATGCCACAAGGGAAAACGGCCAATTTGACCAGTCAAATCCGGAAAATGACAGTGCCAACCAGTCCAGCTACCGCTGGAAGCTGATGGCGGCGGTGGCGTCGCTTGCGGCGGTAGGCGCGATTGGCTGGAGCAGCCTGGGCAATTTGCCAGGTGCGGCTGACACTTTGAGCGGCTTGAAGCCCTCAGCGCAACTGGCCCAGGCCGCGCCCGGTGCGGTTGCGCCCGGCCAGGCGCGTCCCGACGCGGTTGCGCCCGGCCAGGCGCAACAGCCCCAAATAATGATCCGAGACCCGCATCTGGACGCGCTGCTGGCCGCGCACAAACAGTTCGGCGGCACCTCGGCGCTTCAAATGCCCGCAGGCTTCATCCGCAACGCCACGTTCGAGGGCGCCGGCCGGTGACCGGGCCATGCTGCAAGCGCTGCCTCAACCTGATGGCACTGCGATGACCATGCGCCACAGCCGGAACTCAAAGCGCAGCGGCGGCTTGCGCCGAGCTGCAGCCAGGCCAGGCGACGCGCTGGCCATGGTTGCCGTCAGCGCAAAGGCTGTGGCCTGCGCGGCGCTTGGCCTGGCTGCGTTGTTGATCTGCCAAACTGGCTTGGCGCAAACGCCGGCTGGCGCCGTCGCGCAGGCTGGTGCTGCTGCGTTGGGCTCTGGCTCTGGCTCTGGTGCGCCAGGCGCCGCCGAAGGCAAACCGCAAGAGCGCAACATCTCCGACTGGCTGATGCGCATGCACGAGGCCTCGCGCAAACGTGCCTACATCGGGACATTTGTCGTGTCGTCGACCAGCAGCATGTCCAGCGCGCGCATTTGGCACGTCTGCGATGGCGAGCAGCAGATGGAGCGCATCGAGGCGCTGACCGGCGCGCCGCGTTCCACTTTCCGGCGCAACGACGAAGTCATCACCTTCCACGCCGACACCAAAACCGCGCTGTCTGAAAAGCGCGAGTCCATTGGCCTGTTCCCCAACCTGCTCAAGGCGGCCGATTCGGGCATCGCCCAATTTTATGCCGCCAAGCAAG
Organism: Rhodoferax sp.; assembly: GCA_031392945.1. Classification (GTDB taxonomy): domain Bacteria; phylum Pseudomonadota; class Gammaproteobacteria; order Burkholderiales; family Burkholderiaceae_C; genus JANYCG01. Next base: position 32,214 of record JANMVT010000155.1, read on the forward strand.
TGGGCGTCGAGCGTGTGGCCGGCTTTGACGCCGATGTGGTGCAGCTCAACCCCAAGGACAATCTGCGCTTCGGCTACCGCGTCTGGAGTGAAAAAAAGACCGGCCTGGTGGTCAAGCTGCAAACCCTGGACACCGACGGCCGCGTGCTTGAGCAGGCCGCCTATTCCGAGCTGCAAATGGACGCGCCGGTGAGCATGGCGCGCCTGACCCAGATGATGGGCAGTGTCGAAGGCTACAAGGTTGAAAAACCCGAACTCGTCAAGACCACCGCCTTGAACGAGGGCTGGGTCTTGAAGACGCCGGTGGCCGGCTTCAAGCCCATGAGCTGCTACAAGCGGGTGGTGGCGCGCAGCGACGGCGCGCCAGCGGAGAACGCGATGCAATGGATCTTCTCGGACGGTTTGGCCTCGGTGTCGCTGTTCGCTGAAGTGTTTGACCGCCAGCGCCATCTGCAAGAGGGCTTGCTGGCCAGCGGCGCGACCCAGTCGCTCACGCGCAGGCTGGCTGACAAAGCCGGCGACAAGGCGGCCGAGTGGTGGTTGACGATCGTGGGCGAGGTGCCCGCCGGCACCTTGGCAAGCTTCGCTCAAGGCCTTGAACGCAAAAAATGAGCCCCCATCTGCGATGTGGTTGATTTTGTGACGGGGCCGGTTCTGTGACCTAATTGGCTTATTGCGCACATTTGCCATCGTGGCCAGAACCAATCGCGTTGGATCTATTCACAGCCATCTGTTGTATCTCTCCAGTCCACGGCATTCAATGAAAGGTCGGTGATGTTTCCAGTTGATAAAAGAAAATTCGTGTCTCTCCTGGGCGCTGCGGTTTTTTCCGCGACGCTGATGTTGTCCGGTGCCGCGCCTTTGCAGGCCCAGACCCGCACCTTGCCAGATTTCACCGATCTGGTGGAGCAGGTCGGCCCGTCCGTGGTGAACATCCGCACGCTTGAAAAAGCCTCCGCACGCACGGCCCTGGGCAATGGCATGGACGAAGAGATGCTGGAGTTTTTCAAGCGCTTCGGCGTGCCCATCCCCAACGTCCCGCGCCAGGGGCCACGTCCCAACCGGCCGCAAACCCCGCAAGACGAAGAGGCCCAGCCGCGTGGCGTGGGTTCGGGCTTCATCCTGTCGGCCGACGGTTTTGTCATGACCAACGCCCACGTCGTCGAAGGCGCCGACGAAGTGCTGGTTACGTTGACCGACAAACGCGAGTTCAAAGCCAAGATTGTCGGCTTCGACAAACGCAGCGATGTGGCCGTGGTCAAGATCGAGGCCAGCGGTTTGCCTGCGGTCAAGGTCGGCGATGTGAGCCGCCTCAAGGTGGGTGAGTGGGTCATGGCCATCGGCTCGCCGTTCGGCCTGGACAACTCGGTGACGGCCGGCATTGTCAGCGCCAAACAGCGCGATACGGGCGACTACCTGCCCTTCATCCAGACCGATGTGGCCATCAATCCCGGCAATTCCGGCGGCCCCCTGATCAACATGCGCGGCGAGGTGGTGGGCATCAACAGCCAGATCTATTCGCGCTCGGGCGGTTCGATGGGCATCTCCTTCGCCATCCCGATGGACGAAGCGGTGCGTGTGAGCGACCAGCTGCGCGCCACCGGGCGCGTCTCGCGCGGGCGCATCGGTGTGCAGATCGATCAGGTCACCAAGGATGTGGCCGAGTCGATCGGTTTGGGCAAGCCCCATGGCGCCCTGGTGCGCGGCGTCGAGTCCGGCTCGCCGGCCGAAAAGGCCGGCGTCGAGGCAGGCGACATCATCACCAAGTTTGAAGGCAAGACCATCGAGAAATCCAGCGACTTGCCGCGCTTGGTGGGCGGCGTCAAACCCGGAACCAGGAGCAGCCTGACGGTGTTCCGCCGGGGCGGCGCGAAAGACCTGAGCGTGGTGGTCGCCGAGATCGAGCCCGACAAAGTCGCGAAGAAAACCCCTGAGCGCGAAGAGAAGCCCAAGGCGACCTCGGCGGCGGCTTTGCTGGGCTTGACTGTGTCCGAGCTGACCGACGCACAGAAGAAGGAACTGAAAATCAAGGGCGGAGTGAAGGTCGAGGCTGCGACCGAGGCCGCCGTTCGGGCTGGCCTGCGCGAAGGCGACGTGATCGTCGCGATCGCCAATGCCGAAGTGGGCAGCGTCAAGGAGTTTGAGGCGGCGGTCGTCAAAATCGACAAAACCAAGCCCGTGAATGTGTTGTTCCGCCGCGGTGAATGGGCGCAATATGCATTGATCCGCCCGGCACGCTGATAGCCAGTCCAATCCGCAGAAGCCCCCAATCCCTGGCCCGGGTTGGGGGCTTTTGTCTGATTTACGGTAGCTGGAACGGAATATATAAATATTTTTAAGACCGTTTTTTGGACGATTAAAGTTTGCACTCGCTAACTTATATTTCACGCATTTGTGATTTTGGTTAGAATAGAGTCCTACTGGCGTGGATTATGGGCATATCGAAATCGCCAAAATCCACCATATGGGATCAAAACGAGTGGTGCACCGTCGATCCACAGATCACCCACATGTTGTCCCATTGGTTCTCCCTAATTTTGTGAATAAGCTGTGTATAAAATCTCTGTTGCTGCGTCGCAACGACCCCTTGCCCGGGGTTTTGGGGCTGTGCAATGGGACCTTTTTGCCTACAATGAAGCTCCAACCTTCGCAGTTGCCAATGATTGTTGGTTCAGGGCGCGCCGTATCACGACGCGCCCTTTTTTCTTTCCCCCTCCCTTGTTAATTCAATCACTTGAAGCTCTTCGTTGATGAATCACATCAGAAATTTTTCGATCATTGCGCACATTGATCATGGCAAATCAACACTCGCTGACCGTCTGATTCAACGCTGCGGCGGCCTTCAGGAACGCGAGATGCAGGCGCAGGTTCTTGACTCGATGGATATCGAAAAAGAGCGTGGGATAACCATCAAGGCGCAGACCGCTTCGCTCAAATACAAAGCGCAAAACGGCGAGGTCTACAACCTCAATCTGATAGACACTCCGGGCCACGTCGACTTCTCGTATGAGGTCTCGCGTTCCTTGTCCGCATGTGAAGGCGCCTTGCTCGTGGTTGATGCCAGCCAGGGTGTTGAAGCGCAGACCGTGGCCAACTGCTACACCGCGCTGGAACTCGGTGTGGAAGTGGTGCCGGTGCTCAACAAGATGGACTTGCCCAACGCTGACCCGGACAACGCGCGGCTGGAAATTGAAGACGTGATCGGCATCGACGCGACCGACGCGATTCCCTGCTCCGCCAAAACCGGCATGGGCATCGAGGAAATCCTCGAAGCCATCGTCGCGCGCATCCCGGCGCCCAAGGGCAATCCCGCAGGCCCCCTGCGCGCGATGATTGTGGACAGCTGGTTTGACACCTATGTCGGTGTTGTCATGCTGGTGCGTGTGGTCGATGGCCGTCTGGCCAAGGGTGAGCGCATCAAGATGATGGCCACCGAGACCACGTACAACGCCGACAGCCTGGGGGTCTTCACGCCCGCCAACGAGCCGCGCGATTCACTCGAGGCCGGCGAGGTCGGCTACATCATCGCCGGCATCCGCGAATTGCAGGCGGCCAAGGTGGGCGACACAATCACCCTGATCAAGCTGGGCACGGGCGGGGCGGCGTTTACTGCCACCCAGGCATTGCCCGGCTTCAAGGAAATCCAGCCCCAGGTGTTCGCCGGCCTGTACCCGACCGAGGCCAACCAATACGAAGGCCTGCGCGACAGCCTGGAAAAGCTCAAGCTCAACGACTCGTCCTTGCACTATGAGCCTGAGGTCAGCCAGGCCCTGGGTTTTGGCTTTCGTTGCGGATTTTTGGGCCTGCTGCACATGGAGATCGTGCAGGAGCGCCTGGAGCGCGAGTTTGACCAGGACCTGATCACCACGGCGCCGAGCGTCGTCTACCAGGTCGTCGGCGTCGATGGCACCGTGAAGATGGTTGAGAACCCGTCCAAGATGCCCGACCAGGGCCGCCTGGATGAAATTCGCGAACCCGTCGTCACCGTGCACCTGTACATGCCGCAGGAATACGTCGGCTCGGTCATGACACTTGCCAACCAGAAGCGCGGCGTGCAGATGAACATGGCCTACCACGGCCGCCAGGTCATGCTGACTTACGAGATGCCGTTGGCCGAAATTGTGCTGGATTTTTTCGACAAGCTCAAATCGGTATCGCGCGGTTATGCGTCCATGGATTACGAGTTCAAGGAGTACCGCGCGGCGGACGTGGTCAAGGTGGACATTTTGCTCAATGGCGACAAGGTTGACGCGCTGTCCATCATCGTGCACCGGTCCCAGTCCCAGTACCGGGCGCGGGCCGTGGTCGCCAAAATGCGGGAGATCATTTCGAGGCAAATGTATGACGTTGCCATCCAGGCCGCCATTGGGGCCAACATCATTGCGCGTGAGACAATCAAGGCGCTGCGCAAGAACGTCATCGCCAAGTGTTATGGCGGCGACATCTCCCGCAAAAAGAAACTCCTGGAAAAACAGAAGGCTGGCAAGAAACGCATGAAACAAATTGGTTCGGTTGAAGTGCCCCAAGAGGCGTTTTTGGCAATTTTGCAGGTGGAAGACTGATGCAGACACTGACCGCGCTGATTCTGGCGGCCTTTGTGGCCTACGCCGGCGCCTGGTACCACGGCGACATCGAGGGCAACTTCGCCCTGCTGCTTTTCATGGCCACTGTGGTCACGGGCCTGTATTGGCTGGCCGAGAGGTTCCACTTTTTGCCGCAGCGCGAAAAAGCCGCCGCCGCGCTGGAGGAGCAGGCGCAAAAGCGCCGCCTGGAACTCGACAAACTGGGCATCAAGCAGGTCGATCTCGACGTTGAGCTGGCGAAGGCACAGATCCGCCAGCAACCCTGGTGGCTGGACTGGACTGCGGGGCTTTTCCCGGTCATCGTCGTCGTGTTCCTGCTGCGCTCCTTCCTGTTCGAGCCATTCAAGATCCCTTCAGGCTCGATGATCCCGACCTTGCTGGTCGGCGACCTGATTCTAGTCAACAAATTCCACTACGGCGTGCGCCTGCCGGTGGTCAATTACAAAATCACCGAAGGCAGCAAGCCCAAGGCGGGCGATGTCATGGTGTTCCGCTACCCGCCGCGCCCCAGCCAGGACTACATCAAGCGCGTCGTCGGCGTGCCCGGCGACGAGGTGGCCTATTCCAACAAACGCCTGACGATCAATGGCACACCCGTCCCAACTTCCCAAGCGCCGGAGTTTTTCGACGAAGACGTGATGCGTTATTTTCCGCAGTACGAGGAGCAATTGGGCGGCGCCAAGCACCGCCTGCTCAATGACGACTCCCGCCGCGCCGGTGTGTCAGAGGCCGAGGTGATGGATTTCCCGAACCGGAAAAATTGCAGCTACAGCGCCGAGGGCGTGGTCTGCAAAGTGCCAGAAGGCCACTATTTCATGATGGGCGACAACCGCGACAACTCGCTCGATTCACGCTACTGGGGTTTTGTGCCAGACAAAAATATCGTCGGGCGGGCCTTTTTTGTGTGGATGAATTTTGGCAACCTCAAACGCATCGGCTCGTTCAATTGAGCCGGCGCGCTTGAACTTCGGGTTTGGGACTGGCCTTTCAGGACTGTACTTTCACGAATCGGCTTTCACGCTTTAAGGAATCATATGAACATGCAATCCCGGTCAAAACAACGTGGCATATCCTTTTTGGGCCTGATCTTCGTCGGCGGCGCGCTGGCCATCGCCGGTGTGATCGCGGCCCAGGTGTTCCCCACCTATATTGAATACCAGGCCATCTCCAAGGCCGCAGGCAAGGCCGCCCAAGGCAACACCGTGGCCGAAGTGCGCAGTTTGTTTGACAAGCAGTCCGCCGTGGACGACTTCAAATCCGTCACTGCAAAGGACATCGAGGTCACCAAAGAAGGCGACAAAATCGTGGTCAGCTTCGCCTACCAGCGCGAGATCCATTTGGCCGGCCCGGCTTTTCTGACCCTGAAATATGCCGGCCGCTCCAAGTGATGGCATTTACTGCCGATCCAGGCGCTCCAGCCGCGCCCGTCGGCGCGTGACCAAGGCGTGACCAAGGCGTGAACGAGGCCATGATCGCGTTGCAGACGCGCCTGCAACATCAGTTCGCCAACCCTCAATTGTTGAGCCAGGCGCTCACGCACCGCAGTTTTGCGGCAGATCACAATGAGCGCCTCGAGTTCCTGGGCGACTCGGTGCTGAGCCTTGCGGTTTCGGAGCTGGTTTACACGCGCCTGAGCGCCTTGCCCGAAGGCGATTTGTCGCGCGTGCGCGCCAACCTGGTCAAGCAGGAGACCCTGCACCAGCTTTCGGTTGATCTGGGCTTGCCCCATGCCATCCGCCTGGGCGAGGGTGAAATGCGCTCCGGCGGGCAAAACCGGCCCTCGATACTCGCCGACGCGCTCGAAGCGGTGATTGGCGCGGTCTATCTCGATGCCGGCTTCGCCGCCGCCCAAGGCCTGGTGCATCGCCTGTTCAGTGCAGTTGAAATCAACCCGACGATGGAAGCGATCGGCAAGGATCCCAAAACCGAGTTGCAGGAATGGCTGCAAGGGTGCAAGATGAAGCTGCCGCTGTACCGCGTGGTCAGCACGCTGGGCGCGGCGCACAAACAGACTTTTGACGTGGAGTGTGAAATCATCGAGCTCAATCTGGCCGAGCGCGGCATTGGCGGTTCACGCCGGGCGGGCGAGCAGGCCGCCGCCACCGCGATGTTGCAAACACTCAAATCAAGAACCACCCCATGACCGCTGCAAAACCAGGCGCCGCCAAACAAGCCAGCCCCGCCGCATTGGCAAAAGCGGCTGGAAAATCAGCGGGACAATCGGCTGGAAAATCAGCAAAAGCTCCTGAAAAAATAGCTGACTATGCTGATTCCACAACGGCAGAAGGCCAAAATGACCTGGACAGCATGATCCAGGGCATGCTCAAGGAAACCAAGATGGCGCCGGCGCCGGGCGCGGCCATTGCAGGCCAGCGCTGCGGCCTGATTGCCATTGTCGGCAAACCCAACGTCGGCAAATCAACTTTGCTGAACGCTTTGGTCGGGCAAAAAATCAGCATCACCTCGCGCAAGGCGCAAACCACGCGCCACCGCATCACTGGCATGCACACGCTGGGCGCGACCCAGTTCGTGTTTGTCGACACGCCGGGTTTTCAAACCCGCCACAACAACGCCCTGAACCGCGCCCTGAACAAGACCGTCAAGGGGGCCGTGGGTGACGTGGACTTGATCCTGTTTGTGGTTGAAGCGGGCATGTTCAACCAGGCCGATGCCAAGGTGCTGGCGCTGCTGGGCAAAGACATCCCCACCCTGCTCATTGCCAACAAGCTGGACCAGGTCCATCGCCGTGGCGACATCGCGCCCTGGCTGCAGGACATGCAGCAGCGCTACGCATTTGCCGAGTTCGTGCCCATGTCGGCCAAGAATGACAAGGACATCGGGCGCCTGCTGGGCATCTGCGAGAAATACCTGCCCGAGCAGGCCTGGTGGTACGCTGAAGACGAGCTGACCGACCGCAGCGAGAAGTTCCTGGCCTCAGAGACCGTGCGTGAAAAGCTCTTTCGCCTGACTGGCGACGAGTTGCCCTACACCTCAACCGTGGTGATCGACAAGTTCGAAGAAGAGCCCGGCCGTGGCAAGCAAAAACGCCTGGTCAAAATCGCCGCCACCATCGTGGTCGAGCGCGACACCCACAAGGCCATGGTCATCGGCGACAAGGGCGAGCGCATCAAGCGCATCGGCACCGAGACGCGGGTCGAGCTGGAGAAACTCATGGACGCGAAAGTGTTCATCGAGATGTGGGTCAAAGTGCGCTCCGGTTGGGCCGATGACGACGCGCGGGTGCGCAGCTTTGGCTACGAGTGACGCATGAATCTGGCACGGCTGCGGGCGCTCGCGATTCTGGCCCTGGCGATGCTGGCTGGGGGCTTGCACGCCCAGACCGATGAGATCGCCGAGGGTTTTAGAAAAACTACCCCAGCCGAAGAGCAGCGGCTTCGCGCGGTGCTGGCCGAACCGGTGCCGCAAGGCGCGGCACTGGAAGCGCTGCGGCGGCATTTCCGCGAGAAAGACCGGGCTGCTGTGGTGTTGCTGGACGGGGCTGCGCGCGAAGCCATTTTGCGCGAGGCGATCAGCCTGCTGCCTGATCCAGTCTGGAAAAACAACCTTGCACGGCAATTGCTGGACAGGGGCCAGTTCCCGGAAGGCAACGCGCTGGCCAGGCAGGCTATGGCAGATGCGGGGGACCGCTTCACCAAAATGTTCTTTCTGGCCAATATCGCGTGCGACTTGTACGATCAGGGCAAGCGGGACGAGTCGGGCGCGGCCATCGCCGAAGTCGTCGCGGAGGCCAAGGCCGGCGAAGCCGATGCCAAACTCGACCGGCAAAAGCTTCTGCTGCAGCGGGCTCTGAGCCGCAGCCACCGATGCCTGTCGTTGCTGGAGCAAACGGCGGGGCGGTATCCACAGGCCGTCCAGGCTGCCCAAATGGCTGAGCAGGCCGCCCGCAAAGCCGCCGCGCTGATCCCTGCAGCAGACACCGTGGACAGCCGCGCTGCCAGAACCTTCCTTCACGCCGACGTCGCCGTCGCCATCGCGCGCAAACTGCAGGCCAGCCGCGCCGCCGGACGGCTGCAGGACGCTGAAAACACCTTGGCCGACTACATCCGCTATTCGTGGGAAGTCCAGTTGCCCGCCAGTTATCTGTCGGGCATCTACGCGACCGCAGGCAACTTGCGGTTTACCCAGCGCGAGTTTGTGCAGTCCGAGCAATTGATGCGCAAGTCAGACGCCGTGCTGGATGGCTTGGGTTTTGAGCCAACCAGCGCCACCCGGGCCTCCCGGATGCGCGACATCATCATCGCTTTGGCAGGCCAGAAAAAGTGGCCCGAGGCGCTGCAGGAGTTTGACCGGCTGGATCGCCTGGCGGGCGACGACGCCAGCCTCAAGCGCCGCGTGTTGTTCCGCTTCGACCGGGCCGTGGTGTATTTCGGCAACCAGCGGTTCGCGCAGGCCGCACCGCTTTTCGAGAATGTCGCCCAGGGCAATCAGCGGCTGTATGGCGAGTCCCACTTCTTCAGCGCCCAAGCAGCGGGCCTGCATGGCGCATCGCTGTGGCGCACTGGAAGTGCCGAGAACCGGGCCAGGGCGCTGCCCCTGCTCAAGGCCGCTGTGCGCGACTACATGGCCCCCGCCAATGCGGATTTCCTGGAAAACTCCGGCATCCGCACGGAACTGCGCGAGATCGTTTTCGCAGCCTACCTGGAAGCGGTCTCCACCACGTCGGACGAAACCCCGAGCCAGGCCATCGGCGCTGCCGACTGGGTGCGTGGCGGCACGGTGCAAGAGGCCCTGAGCGACGCCGCCGTGCGGGCCGCCGCCAGCACGCCTGCTTTGGCCGACGTTGTGCGCCGCGAGCAGGATGCCAAAAACGAGGTGGCAGGCATTCGCCGCTACCTGTCGGGGGAAGCGGGCGGCGCCAGTTCCCCCCTGCCACAAATCGCCACACAAATGCGCGAACGCATCGCGGTGCTGGAAGGCGAACGCGTCAAATTGCAGGCCGACATCAAGGCCAAATTTCCCGATTACGAACGCCTGGTGCGCCCCACGCCACCCACCGTCAACGACATCGCCGGCCAGCTTGACCCGCAGCAGGCACTGCTGCTGCTGCTTCCGACTGCCGATGCAGTCTACGTCTGGGCCGTGGCATCTGACCGCCCGGCGGCTTTTGTCCGCGCCAATCTCACTGAAGCGCAAGTCAACGCCCTGGTCACCCGCCTGCGCCAACAACTTGATTTCAACTGGGGCCCTGGCGTCGGCTCAGCTTTTGACAATGCAGCGGCATTTGAGCTTTACGCCAAACTTCTGGCGCCCGTCGCTTCAGCCTGGCAGGGCAAAACCCAGCTTATTGTGGCTGCGGGCGGCACACTGAGCCAGTTGCCGTTTGGCGTGCTGCAAACCCGAGCAGTCGGCTTGGACGGCAAAGGTGTGGCTGGCAACGGCTTCGCGGCCAACGCGCCGTGGCTGATTCGGGAGGCTTCCATAGCGCAAGTTCCCAGCCTGTCTGCGTGGCTGGCCATTAAATCAATAGCGAAAGGCAAATCCGCGTCCCAGGCATTTGTGGGTTGGGGCGACCCGGCTTTTAGCGCCAAGGCAGCTACGGCTGGAGCCACAGGTTCCAGCGCCGCAACCCAGGCCCGCCGCGTCACACTCACCCGCGCCACCACGCTGGCAGACCTTGACGCGCTGGAGAAAACCACGACCGCCCCCTCTGCGCTGAAATACGCCGACATCCCGGCCTTGCCCGACACCCGGGAAGAACTGCTGGCGATTTCCGCCACCTTGAAAGCCAACACAAGCCGCGATGTGTTGTTGGGCAGCCTGGCCACGCGCGACAGCGTGCTGGCGGCCAGCAAGGCCGGCCTGCTGGCCAACAAGCGTGTCATCGCCTTTGCCACCCACGGCTTGATGGCTGGCGACCTGCCCAACCTGAATCAGCCCGCCCTGGCCATGGCAGCTACGGGTGCCGAAGCGCAAAACCCGCTGGCCCCGCTGCTCACCCTGGAAGACGTGTTGACTTTAAAGCTCAACGCCGACTGGGTCGTGCTGTCGGCCTGCAACACCGCAGCGGCAGACGGCAAGGCCGAGGAAGCCCTGAGCGGCCTGGCCCGTGGCTTCTTCTACGCCGGCAGCCGCAGCCTCCTGGTCACGCACTGGGCGGTGGAAAGCGAATCCGCAAAACTGCTCACAACCAACACCTTCGAGCACTACACCGCCAACCCGCAGGCCCCCAAAGCCGAAAGCCTGCGCCAGGCCATGCTCAAGGTGATGGCGATGCCAAAGTTTGCGCACCCTGCGTTTTGGGCCCCGTATGCGCTGGTGGGCGACGGTGGCCGGTGATTTATGAGCCATTTAGCCCGTTTGCCCTCGTCAATATTGAGTAGTTTGCTATGAAAAGAGTAGCAAATGAGCCTGCCTATGTATTGCACCGCTACGACTGGAGCGAGTCCAGCCTGATCCTGGAAGTATTTACGCGGCATCACGGACGCATTGCGCTGGTCGCCAAAGGCGCCAAAAAACCCAGTTCGAATTTCCGCCCCGTTTTGCTGCCCCTTCAGCCCCTTCATGTGGCCTATGGCGGCGATGCTGAAATACGCACGCTCAAGGGCGCGGAGTGGATGGGCGGGCACGTCATGCCCACGGGCGACGCATTGATGTCGGGTTATTACCTCAATGAGCTGCTGCTCAAACTGATGGCGCGCGACGACCCGCACCCGCGCCTGTTTGACGTGTATGCCAACGTAGTGCAGGTGGTCGCCTCCCGCCACGGTGAAGCCTTGCAGGGTGCATTGCGGACCTTCGAGTTGTTGTTGCTGCGGGAAATCGGCCTGTTGCCAATGCTGGATGCGCAAACCATGACCCTGGGTGGACTGGACGCTGACACCCGTTACAGCCTGGTGCCCGAAGGCGGTTTGCGCCAAAGCGGTGAGGCAGACGGCGCCAGTTTGAGCGGCGCACAGTGGCTCGCCCTGCAGGCATCGTTGGCCGACACAGCACCGTTCACCACCACACTGCGCGCCTGCGCCGAGGTGATGGCCGAGTTAAAGCCTCAATTGCGCACCCTGTTGAATTACCATTGCGGCGTGTCCACCCTGCGTACGCGGCAGATGATGGTGGATTTGCAGAACTTATGACCCCCACGCCAAAGACATCCCTCTCCGTCAACGTCAACCTGGTCGCCCAAGTGCGCAACCGGCGTGATCTGCCGTTTCCCAGCGTCACGCGCGCCGCCGACTTGTGCCTGAGGGCCGGGGCGGGTGGCATCACCGTTCACCCGCGACCCGACGAGCGCCACATTCGCGCGCACGATGTGGCCGACCTGGCCGGCCTGCTCAAGGCCTGGCCGGATCGCGAATTCAACATCGAGGGCAACCCGTTTCAAAACCTGATGGCCTTCGTGCGCGAATTCAAGCCGCAGCAATGCACTTTTGTGCCGGATTCCGAGAGCCAGCCTACCAGCGACCATGGCTGGGACTTGGCGCGTGATGCCGGTCAGTTGCGCCCCCTGATTGCCGAGGCCAGGCACCTGGGTGTGCGCGTCAGCCTGTTCATGGACGCCGACCCCGCAGCGATGGCGCTGGCCAAAGCCGTGGGCGCGGACCGCGTGGAGCTGTACACCGAGCCTTTCGCCGCCGCCTGGGGCACGTCGCAGCAAGAAGCACAAATCAGGCGTTTTGCCGCAGCCGCCCAGGCCGCAACGGATTGCGGCCTGGGTGTCAACGCCGGCCATGATTTGAACCGCGACAACTTGAGTGGTTTCGTCCGGGGCGTGCCCGGTGTGCAGGAGGTTTCCATTGGCCACGCCCTGATGTCCGACGCGCTGGAGCTGGGTTATGCCGCCGCGGTGCGGGCCTATTTGCGTTGCATCGACGAGGCCAATCGGTAATATCAAATTGATCTACGGCATCGGCACCGACATTTGCGACATCCGGCGCATCCGCGCGAGCCTGGAGCGCCATGGTGACCGCTTTGCAGAAAAAATTCTGTCTGAGGCCGAACTCGCCACCTGGCGCGGGCGCAGCACACGCTGGCCGGAGCGTGGTGTGCGTTACCTGGCAACCCGTTTCAGCGCCAAGGAAGCCTTCAGCAAAGCCATCGGCCTGGGCATGACCATGCCCATGACCTGGCGCTCGTGCGAGATCGGCAAAATACCCCAGGGCCAGCCCCAGGCCGGCAAACCGAATATCGTGCTGCATGGCACTTTGAAAGCCTGGTTTGACGAGCGAGGCTTAAGCGCCCACGTCAGCGTGACCGATGAGACCGATTACGCCGCCAGTTTCTGCGTTGTCGAGACATTGGAAGGAAAATAGGCATATTCCCCTCTCCCGTATTGAATAGTTAGATATTAAAATAATAGCAATTAAATTTTCGAACAAGAATTTTCAGGACAAACAGATGGCCCAACCCGCCCCCCTCATCATTGACATCGCCGGTCTGGCATTGACCCCGGCGGACCGCAAACGCCTCAAGCATCCGCTGGTCGGCGGGCTGATCCTGTTCGCCCGCAACTGGCAAAACCGCGCGCAGCTCGCCACGCTGTGTGATGACATCAAGAACCTGCGGCCTGATTTGCTGATCTGCGTTGACCACGAAGGCGGCCGCGTGCAACGATTCAAGACTGATGGTTTCACCCATTTGCCGCCGATGCGCGCCTTGGGCGAGATGTGGTTGCAGGACGGAAAAAGCGAGAGTAAAAAAGGTGGCACAAGCGCCACGGGCGCGGGCGCCATGCGCGCGACCAACGCGGCGACCGCTTGCGGTTTTGTGCTGGGCGCCGAACTGCGCGCTTGTGGTGTCGATTTGAGCTTCACCCCGGTACTCGACCTGGATTACGGTGAAAGCAGCGTGATCGGCGACCGCTCGTTTGGCCGCGACCCGCGTGTTGTCGCGATGCTGGCCAAGAGCCTGATGCATGGCCTGTTGCAAAGCGGCATGCCTAATTGCGGCAAACATTTCCCCGGCCATGGTTTCGTCAAGGCCGACTCCCATACCGAGATCCCGGTGGACCGGCGCAACCTGAAAGCCATCCTGGCTGAAGATGCCGCACCCTATGGCTGGCTCAGCACCACGCTTGCCAGCGTCATGCCCGCCCATGTCATCTACCCCAGCGTGGATGCGCGCCCGGCGGGTTTCTCCCCGAAATGGCTCAATGACATCCTGCGCGGCCAACTCGGGTTTGGCGGTGCGATCTTCAGTGATGATTTGTCGATGGCGGGGGCGCGGTTGATTGACGGCCAGCAAGTTACGTATGCGCAAGCGGCCGTCGCGGCCCTGAATGCGGGTTGCGACATGGTGCTGCTGTGCAATCAGTCCGTCGATGGCGGCGCGGCGGTCGATGCCTTGATTGATGGCATGACCGAGGCGCAAGTCAAGGGCCAGTGGCAGCCCAGCGAGGCCGGCGAGGAGCGCCGCCTTGCACTGCTCCCGCGAACACCTGCGCCCGAGTGGGATGATTTGATGGTGCAGCAGGACTACATGCACGCGCTGTCGCTGATTCCCTGATCTGCGGATGCTCCGATTTCGCCTCAGGGCGATCGGTGAAGTCTCGGCGAGGACAGCGCCACGATCTGGTCGCTCGTCGCCTCATCCACGTTTTTGTGTTTTGCCAGCAGGTTGGCGGTGGCCATCATCAAGCGCAAATCCTTGAGGTCTTTCACCGTTGGCGCGACCTTGATCTGCGCCAAGGCGCCATCGACGTTGCCGGCCTTGATCAGGGCGGCAACCTTGGGGGCCCAGACACTTGGTCGCGACATGGTTTTGTTTTCAGGTTCCGGGCGAGGGCCGACTCATGCCGCAGGCGACCAATGACCTATTCCGCAGGCGGAATGCGCAGCTTCTGCCCAGGGTAAATCTTGTCCGGGTGGCTCAGCATGGGTTTGTTGGCCTCGAAAATGACCGGGTACTTGTTGGCGTTGCCGTAATAGGTCTTGGCGATGGCCGAAAGCGTATCGCCGCGCACGACGTCATGGTATTGCGACTCGTCGGCCGGCTCGGCAGCAACCAGCAAATTTTCCACTTCCGTCACGCCGGCCACATTGCCGCAGCACAGAGTGACTTTTTCAACCGCTTCCTGCGTGGGTGCGTCACCTTGCACCGTGACCTTGCCGTTGGCGCCGTCAAACATCACGAACAGGCCGGTAAGTCCCAAATTCTGCGTTTCAATGTACTTGGTGATGCCGGCTGCGGCGGTGGAATTCAACTCGTCCAGCGTGGGCTGCGCGGCCGGGTCGGCGGCGGCGGCCTCGGCGGCCTTTTCAACGTCTTTGTGGCCAAACAGCTTCTCGCCGGCTTCCTTGATAAAACTGAACATCCCCATGCTGATACCCCTTCTCTGGTTGATTGGAACCGCCAATGTACCCGCAAACGCCTGCGCCGCCGCCGCAATTCACCCTGCATCCGCCCCGTCAACTTCACGAATTTGTAAAATTTCGTCCAGCCATGCCGATGATCTTGCCCAAGCCCCCACCGCCGACCCTTGTCACACCCCATGCAAGCTGAAGACCTGCAACGCCTGGTCAGCCAAACCATGCCGTTTGGCAAACACAAGGGCACGCTGATCGCCGATCTGCCCGGCAACTATCTGCGCTGGTTCGCGCGCGAGGGCTTTCCTAAAGGCTACATCGGCCGCCTGCTGGCCTTGATGAATGAGATCGACCACAACGGCCTGTCAGGCCTGCTCGCCCCCTTGCGCGCAGGACCCCCATAGCAGTGGCCCAGACGCATCCATGTGCGTCAAGTACAGCCGCAGATCAAACTCCAGCTGATGGTAGTCAGGCTCCATGTGGGTGCAGAGTTTGTAAAAGGCCTTGTCGTGCGCGCGCTCCTTGATGTGCGCGAGCTCGTGCACCGTGATCATTTTCAGGAAGGCTTCGGGCGCGTCCTTGAACAGCGTCGCGATGCGGATTTCGCGCTTGGATTTCAGCCGGCTGCCCTGCACGCGAGAGATGCTTGTGTGGGTTCCCAGGGCGTGTGTGATGACATGCAGCTTGGCGTCGAAGCCAATTTTGCTCAAGGGCTCCGACGAGCGCAGGAATTCATTTTTGAGCGCCATCACGTAGCCGTACAAGGCCCGGTCGGTGCGAACGCCGTGCATTGCTGCGTATTTTTTGAGCAGCATCGGGCCCAATTGGCCTTGGGCCATCAAGTCATTCACCTGCGCTTTGACGTTCTCGGGGTAGCCTTGCAGGTACTTCATGGTGGCTGGATTTTAGGCCTTGGCCTGCGTTGCCGAGATGCCACCGCCAATGCCTGGCCGATCTTTGATACGCTTGACGCATGAATAACCCAAGCACTTCCACAACTGCCAGCAATCGCGGCCCGGGCTCGCGCCGCGTCAATCTCGCCCTGCAAGGCGGCGGCTCGCACGGTGCCTTCACCTGGGGCGTGCTTGATGCGCTGCTGGAAGACGGCCGCGTCGTCTTTGACGGCATCAGCGGCACCAGCGCAGGCGCCATGAACGCCGTCGCCCTCGCGTACGGTTTTGCCACTGCGCAGGGCAAAGCAAACAGCGACCCGCGCGAGGCGGCGCGAGAGTCGCTGGCCCGGTTCTGGAACGGCATCGTCGCAATGGGCAGCGTGAGCTCGTCCATCTCGCAGGCCCAGCGTGCGCCGTTTGACATTCTGTTCGGCGGATTCGGTGGTACGGGCGGGGGCGACTCGCCCAGCCAGTTGTTCACCGACGCCATGACGAGTTTCTGGGCCAGCTCGGTGTCGCCCTACCAAAGCAATCCGCTCGATATCAATCCTTTGCAGGATTTTCTGGAGGCGCAAATCGACTTCAAACGCCTGGCCGCCTTGAACACGCTCAAGGTGTTTGTCGTCGCCACTGCGGTGAAGACCGGCAAAGCCGAGGTGTTTTCCGGCAAGCGCCTGACGGCCAAGGCGGTGATGGCCTCGGCCTGCCTGCCCACGGTTTTCCGGGCGGTGGAGATCGGGGGCGAGCACTACTGGGATGGCGGCTACGCGGGCAACCCGGCGATCCACCCGCTGATCTACAACTGCGACAGCCAGGACATCGTGCTGGTGCAGATCAACCCGATCAAGCGCGACAAGTTGCCGACCACGGCCGCTGAGATCATGGACCGCGTCAACGAGATCACCTTCAATGCCGCCTTGATCGCCGAAATGCGCGCCATCGACTTCGTCAAGAAACTGCTTGCGCAGGGCAAGCTGGACCCGGCGCGGTACAAGGATTTGCTGATGCACCGCATCGACGGCGGCGAGGTGCTGGAGGCCTTTCATGCCTCCACCAAATCCGCCACCGACGCCAAGCTGATCCACACCCTGCGCGACCTGGGCGTGACTTGCGCCAAACGCTGGCTGGCGAAAAACTTCAACCACTTGGGGGTGGAATCGACCATCAACATCGCCCGCGATTACCTGGACGATTTGCGGGTGCCGACGCGTTGA
>JANMVT010000162.1:0-17477 GCA_031392945.1 Rhodoferax sp.
TGGGCATGGACGATCTGGCCCCTGAAGACAAGCTGGCCGTGGCCCGTGCCCGCAAAATCCAGCGTTTTCTGAGCCAGCCTTTCCACGTGGCCGAAGTGTTCACCGGCTCACCCGGCAAATACGTGCCGCTGTCGGAAACCATTCGCGGCTTCAAGATGATTGTGAACGGCGAATGTGACCACATGCCTGAACAAGCCTTCTACATGGTCGGCACCATCGACGAAGCGATTGAGAAAAGCAAGAAAGTAGCGTAATCATGGCGACCATCCACGTTGATGTTGTCAGTGCCGAAGAATCCATCTTCTCGGGCGAGGCCAAGTTCGTGGCCCTGCCCGGCGAAGCGGGTGAATTGGGCATCTACCCGCGCCACACGCCCCTGATTACCCGCATCAAGGCCGGTTCGGTGCGGATTGAAATGGAAGACGGCTCGGAAGAGTTTGTTTTCGTGGCCGGTGGCATTCTGGAAGTCCAGCCGAATTGCGTCACCGTCTTGTCAGACACCGCTGTGCGCGGCAAAGACCTGGATGACGAAAAAGCCAATGCCGCCAAGGCAGCGGCAGAAGAAGCCCTGAAAAACGCCAAAACCGAGATCGACATGGCCAAAGCCACCTCGGAACTCGCCGTCATGGCGGCTCAGATCGCGGCATTGCGCAAATACCGCCTCAAGAAATAGCCTGTTTCTTCAGGCGCCTTTGTGCCTTAAAAAAAGCCCCGACTGGAATGAGACGGGGCTTTTTTATTTGATGGCCGGTTCGTCTGGCAACTCATTGGCCCGGCTTTGCCCAGCCGCCAGCGGGAAATGTTCCACCAGCACCGCCGAGACTTCTTCCAGCGCCTGGGTCAGCCCGTCTTCGAAGCGGCGCTCGCGCAGCGCCCCGGCCAGCCGGTCGACCATGGATTTCCATTGCGCGCCGGAGACGGCATTGTTCAAGCCGAGATCTGCAACCAGTTCAATTGAATGATCCGCCAAAAGCAGGTAGATCAACACGCCATTGTTGTGCTCGGTGTCCCACACGCGCAATTTTCCAAACAGCATCACGGCGCGCTCGCGGGCGGTCGCGCCGCGCCACAAATAACCGAGGGGCAATCCGGCTTCGACGCAAATGCGCACCTCTCCCGTGTGCCGCCTTTCGCTGGCGGAAACGCGCCGGGTCAGGCGCTGCAGCAATTCAGGCGGCAGGGCGCGGCGCGCAGCGGACTCATCGATCCAGCGGTGTTTGAAAATGCGTTTGAGTTTGTTCCACATGGCCATTCACCAGTCGCCCGGGAGACGCCTGTTCCCATGACCAAGGTGATGAGCAGCGCGACCAGGCCCGCCACGCCCGCCAGCACCAGGCTGGCTGTGGCCACCATCGCCAGCACGCCCACACCGCCGCCCACCAGCACGGAGCCCAGGGGGCGGCCAAAAATGCGGCGTGCAATGCCGCCAGCGACGGGCACTGCAAAAAACAGAAAAATCGCCAGGTCGGTCCATTGGAAGCCACCCGCACCATATTTTTGCTTTTGCGGCTGGGCCGGTTGGGGCAGGGCCTCAGCCGTGATGCGGGCCATGATTTGATCGCTGGCCTGGTCCAGCCCGGCGGCGAAGTTGCCCGCCTTGAAGTTGGGCGTGATGGCGTTGTCGATAATCTGTTTGGCCGCCAAGTCGGGAATTGCGCCTTCCAGGGTTTTGGCGACCTCGATGCGCACTTTGCGGTCATTTTTGGCGACGATCAACAACAAACCGTCGCCGACTTCCTTGCGCCCGACTTCCAGACATTGCCGACCCGATTGGCATAGGAAGCAATGTCTTCAGGCAGTGTGGTCCCCACCATCAACAGCACGATCTGGGCGCCCTTGTCGCGCTCATACGCAGCCAGCTTGTCTTCCAGCGCCTGGGATTGGCTGGCATTCAATGTGCCGGTTTGGTCTATGACATGGCCCGACAGCGCCGGCACCGGCAACAGGTCTTGTGCGCCAGCCCAAACGCCCGGCAAGGCCAGGGCCAGGGCCAAGATGGCACAGAACCGGAGCCAGAAGCTGGGCCGCAAACGGGACAAGCCAACGGCCTTTATTTCTTGTTGAAATCGACCACCGGCGGCGCGGCGATCACAGCCTCGTTTTGCACCGCAAAATTGGGTTTGGTCGCGTAACTGAACACCATGGCCGTCAAATTGCTGGGGAAGCTGCGTGTCAACACGTTGTAGTCCTGCACCGCCTGGATGTAGCGGTTGCGCGCCACGGTGATGCGGTTCTCGGTACCTTCAAGTTGCACCCGCAAGTCCCTGAAACCCTGGTTGGCTTTCAAATCCGGATACTTTTCGGACACCACCATCAGCCGGCTGAGGGCGCTCCCCAACTCGCCTTGCGCGGCCTGGAACTTCTTGAATGCCTCCGGGTTGTTCAGGGTTTCAGGCGTGACCTGGATCGCCGTGGCTTTGGCACGGGCTTCGATCACCTTGGTCAGCGTGTCCTGCTCGAACGCCGCCTCGCCCTTGACGGTGGCGACGATGTTGGGCACCAGATCAGCCCGGCGCTGGTACTGGTTGAGCACTTCGCTCCAGGCCGATTTGGTCTGCTCGTCCAGACGCTGGAAATCGTTGTAGCCACAGCCTGTCAGCGTCAAGACAAGTCCCAAAGATGCAGAGACCAGGCTCAACCAGCGGCGCATAACATTCTCCTTTGAAGGGCATCAGGCTGCAACAGTACCATAGCCCGCGCGGTGGTCAGGCGCTTCAAGGCAAAATCGGGTGCCAAGCCAAAATTCAACATGCCCAAAGCCAAAACCCAAGCCAGCCTTGCGAGCGGAAACGCCGACGACACCGAGGCCGCCTTTTACGAGGCGCTTCAGACCGGCGACATCGAAAAACTCATGGCCTGCTGGGCCGACGAGGAAGAGATTGTCTGCGTCCACCCCGGCGGACCGCGCGTGGTGGGCGCCAGCGCCATCCGGGCCGCCTTTGACGGCATGTTCTCCAATGGGCGAATCCGCGCCTGGCCGCAACAGGTGCGCAAGGTTGAATCGATGGCGAGCGTGGTGCACAACGTGCTTGAACGCATCGAGATTTTGACCAAGGACGGGCCAGCCCACGCCTGGGTGCTGGCAACCAATGTCTACCACCGCACACCCCAGGGCTGGCGCATGGTGGCGCACCACGCCAGCCCCGGCACGGCCAATGAGGCGCAGGAGATGATGGAGCCTCCGCCTGTTCTTCATTGACAGAAAAAACACGTGTTTTCCCTCGTGGAATATACCTAGTTAGCTATGATTTATGCAGCTCCCTGGTGGTTGCCCGGCGGCAATCTGCAAACCATCTGGCCCGCGCTTTATTCGCGCCGGGTGTTCGGCCCGGATCCGCATTACGCGCGCCAGCGCTGGCCCGCGCCGGACGGCGATTTTGTCGATGTGGATTTTCTGGTGGAACCGGCTTCGCCTGCCACAAGTACCGCACGACCCCCGCAAGCCGCAGGCATTCCCTCTGCCGCGTCGCCAGAAAATCAGGCCGGCAAACCCTTGCTGGTGTTGTTCCACGGCCTCGAAGGCTCGTCGCGCAGCCACTACGCCGAGGCGTTTGCCGACTTCGCGCAAACGCGCGGCTTCGCCTTTGCGGTGCCGCATTTTCGCGGCTGCAGCGGCGAAATCAACCTGGCGCCGCGCGCCTACCATTCGGGCGACCATGAAGAAATCGGCTGGTTGTTGCAGCGTTTTCGCCGGCAACACAGCGGGCCGATAATCGCGGTAGGGGTTTCGCTGGGTGGCAACGCCCTGTTGCGCTGGGCGCAAGAGATGGGCGACAGCGCGGCCCAGGTGGTCAGCGCGGTGGCCAGCGTGTGTTCTCCGGTGGATCTGGCCGCCAGCGGCTACGCCATCGGCCGCGGGTTCAACCGCCTGGTCTATACGCGCATGTTCGTCAATTCGATGAAGCCCAAGGCGCTGCAAAAATTGGCGCAATTCCCGGGACTGTTCAACCGCGAAGCGATGCTGGCGGCGCGCGATTTGTATGAGTTTGACAACATCGTGACGGCGCCCCTGCACGGCTTCAAGAGCACTGAAGACTACTGGGCGCGCGCGTCTGCCAAACCGCGCCTGAACCGCATCCGCATTCCCGCTCTGGTGGTCAACGCCCGCAATGACCCGTTTGTGCCGGCCTGGTGCCTGCCCCTTAAAAATGAGGTGGGCGACAACGTGACCTTATGGCAACCCGCGCACGGGGGCCATGTGGGTTTTCCCAAAGGCCCCATTCCCGGCCATGTCCGCACCATGCCGGACGCTGTCGGCGGCTGGTTGGTTTCCCACATGGGAGCACAATGCAATTTTTCGAGGTGCCGCCCCTAGTTCTCGAAGAGCGGCGAAGCCAAAAATTAGCCCTCTCGGAGGGCAGCGCAATACGCGCAGCGACAAGCGTGGGAGTAAATACACTATGGACGACATTGTCAGACAGGCTTTGGCCAAGTGGCCCAATGTGCCCAACTGTTATGGCTGGCTCGGGCTGGACGCGCGCGGCAACTGGTACATGCGCGACGACCGCGCGCAGGCGGCCGGACCATTCGCCCTTGGCAGCCTGGCCAGCAAAGGCTCCCTGCTGAGACACGAAAAGCTGATTGATTTCATCCAGCGCAACTACGATCACGACGCACTGGGGCAATGGTTCTTCCAAAATGGCCCCCAGCGGGTTTATGTGGAACTGGAGGCGACGCCGTGGATTTGGCGGGTCAACGGCGACTTTTCGGTTGCGGCGCACAGCGGCGCGCCGACCCGGATGCGCCGCTGCGTGCTTGATGAAAATGGCCGCGTCTACCTCGCCACCGAACTCGGGTTTGGCCTGGTGCACACCCAGGATGTAGGTCTGGCGGCCGACGCCGTGGAAGCCGGGTTGTGGCAGCCAGAAGCAATGCGGTCAAGCGACTTGCCCGTGCGTTTCGGGTACGTGGCGAGTCCAAGTTTGCTACATATTTAGAAGCTAACTATGCAAGCAGCACAAGGGAAAATTATCGATTTGGCCAGCTAAAGTGGCAAAAGCCGGTGCAGCACCGGCTTTTTGTCGATTGGCGATCCGCCAGGGCTTATTTGGCGGCTTCTGGCGCAGACGCGGCGGCTATAGGTGCAGCCCCTGCAATGGCCGGCGCCTTGGGCGCGTCAAACTTGGCGCCTCCGGCGTTGGCCATGTAGACCACGGCGCGGGCAATCTCCAGGTCTTCAAAGTCGCCGCCAGCTTGCGCGCCCATGGCGCCTTTGCCGGCCATGGCCGAGTGCAACAGGGCTTCATACCCGGTTTTGAGGCGCGGACCCCAGGCTGCGGCATCGCCAATCTTCGGCGCGCCAGCGACGCCCGCAGTGTGGCACGTGGTGCATTGCGCCTTGAAGACGGCTTCGCCGTTTTTCAGTTCGCGGTTGGCATCGCGAATTTCCACAGAGCCGACCTTTTGCAGGCGTTGCGCGATGGTCTGCTCCATATTGACGGTGCCTGCCGCCGGCTTGTTTTGTGTCGTGACGTAATAGACCAGGCCGATGATGGCGAAAATCGGAATCACAAAAGAAAAGAAAACGGCGAACAACAATTGCTTGGGGGTCTTGATTGGGCCGGAGTGATCCTCCTCCATCACGGAGTCGTGGCTGTGGTCGCTCATGTTTTCCTCAAAAAGTCGGTGGGCTGGAAATCAGCCTTGGATTATAGCCGCCGCCCCAGTGAAAACACCTACAATCACGCCTGCTCCGGCAATGCGGCTGTAGCTCAGTGGATAGAGTATTGGCCTCCGAAGCCAAGGGTCGTGGGTTCGATCCCCGCCAGCCGCACCAGACTTGGGTTTTCCACCGCCTGGCGAACCGGTTCGACGCCCCTCAAATTTTCCGGAAATAACGCCGCACCACGTGCTCGGCCACGCAGGCCGGGCGCTCGATCCCTTCAATTTCGAAGCGGATGGCCCATGTCATCTGGATGCCGTTGTCGATGTCTTCGAGTTGTGCCAGCACAAAACGCCCGCGCACACGGCTGCCCGCCCGCACCGGGTTGGTGAAGCGCACTTTGTTCAAACCGTAGTTGACGCCGACATCGCAAAACGGCAGGATGATGTCGTCGTCATAGAACTTGCCCAGCAGGGACAGGGTCAAAAAGCCGTGAGCGATGGTGCCGCCGAAGGGCGATTCTTTGGTGGCGCGGGCCACGTCCACATGGATCCACTGAAAGTCGCCCGTGGCCTGTGCGAACTGGTCGATGCGCTGCTGCGAAACCAGCACCCATTCGGTGACCACGGCTTCTTTGCCGACTTGGGCGCGGAGTTTGTCTAGCGTGCTGATATCGGCGTTTTGCATGGCAGGTTCCAGAAGACAGTTGTTTATCTTTATCGCGCGGCGCGCTGGCTGTCGGCCATGGCGGCTGCCTGGTCGCGCAAGACGCGTTTGACCAATTTGCCGTTGGCGTTGCGCGGCAGCGGCGCGTCCGAGAGGGAAAAACTCTCGGGCACCTTGTAGTCCGACAGGCGCGCGGCGCAGAATTCCTTGAGCGCCTGTCCGGAAATGCCAGCTTCGCGCAGTGTGACGAAGGCGTGCACCCGCTCGCCCAGCACCGGGCAGGGTTTGGCGACCACGGCGCATTCGAGCACCGCCGGATGGGCGTGCAGGGCGTTCTCCACCTCGATGGTGTAAATCTTGTAGCCGCCACGGTTGATCATGTCCTTTTTGCGGTCCACAACCTTGACGTAACCGTCTGCATCGACCGAGCCGATGTCGCCCGAATGCCAGTAACCGCCGGTGAAGTTGAGGGCCGTGGCGCCTGAATTGCCCCAGTAGTCCTTGACCACCATCGGGCCCCTGATCCAGATCTCGCCCAACTGGCCGGGATCGACTTCGCGTCCCTCGTCGTCCATCACGGCGACTTCGGCGCAGGCCAGTTGGCGGCCCACGGTGTCGCTGTGAAAGGCGGTTTGTCCTTGTGGCATCAGAGTCGTGGGGGAGGTGGTCTCGGTTGATCCGTAGCAGTTCATCAAGATCAGGCCGGGCGCTTTTTGCGCCAGCGCATCGATGGTGGCCACCGGCATGGGCGCGCCGCCGTAGGCGCCCACGCGCCAGGCGGACAAGTCATGCTGGTCAAGATCGCTTTGCAGCAGGCACAAGTTGTACATGGCGGGTACCATCAGGGTATGCGTCATGCGCTCGCGCGCGGCCAACGCCAGAAAATCGGCCGCTTTGAAGGACGGCATGATGACCAACTTGCCAGCGCAGTGGGCCAATGTGCCCACCAGCGCGACCAGGCCGGTGACGTGGCTCAGCGGCACGGCGGCGATCGATGCGTCTTGTTCGGTCAAACCCATGCCGATCCCGTAGTGCATGACGGAATGGGCGATGCCCAAATGTGTCAGCGTCGCGCCTTTCGGGTTGCCGGTGGTGCCCGACGTGTACATGATGGCGGCGATGTCTTCTTCGGCGACTTTCGCAGCCGGGACGGCGGTTTGAGCGCCCGCTTGGCCTGCGGCGACGGACTCGAAATCTTCGCTGCCGGCGCAAGCCCCGAGCGAGACGCGCAGCCGCAGGGCAGGCACTTGCGATGCATCGGGCAGGCGGTTGGCCAAATCCGGCTCGTGCACCAGCATCGCGGCTGAACAATCATTGAGCATGTAGGCCAGGCCGGGAGTCTGCTCGCGGATGCTCAGCGGAACGGCGATGGCGCCCACACGGGCGATGGCGAACAGCGTGGTGACAAACTCGTTGCGGTTGCCAATCAACATGGCCACGCGGTCGCCGGCCAGGAGGCCGCGTTGCGCCATGCCCTGGGCCAACCGGGCTGATTGATCCAGCAGGCCAGCCCATGTCATGCGTTCATCGCCGCACACCAGGGCTTCGCGATCTGGAAACCGCTCGGCAGCCTTGACCAGCAAGTCGTGCAGGCTGCCGGGGCGCTTGGCAAAACAGCGCAACACACGGTCGCCAAAATGCGCTTCCAGCCGCATGGCCGGCCAGCGGTCGTCCCATCGGGTCATGGTTTTGACTCCTTTTCGATGTCGAGATCGAGCAGCAGCCAGATGGCCGCTTTTTGCCAATGCAGGCCTGGGCGAAGGGTCGCGTAGACGCCACCCGCCAGCGCTTCAGAGGCCACGTATTTGAGCGCACGCAGAGCAGGAATCTCGTAGCGCAGCACCGGGCCTGGCACCACACGGTTAAGCGCAATACGAACCGCGTCGGCAGTTAGCGTGCGGGCCAAGAGGGCATAGGTGGCCGCATCGCGCGCCACCAGCGTCAGGTCAAGCACGTTGCCTTTGTCACCGGCACGTCCGGTGGCGATGTCTCCCACCCTTACTGCCGTCATGACTGGCTCCATTCAATCTCAGGCTTCACCAACTCGGGTGCAATAAAGCCGTCCAGCACCTCAATGCGCGGGCGGCGCTCGCTGCGCACGCTGCACCCGCCCGCCGGGCCAGACAGCGTCAGCGCATAAATTTCATCCTCGATGGTTTGCGCGGCTTCAAGGTCGACGCACCGGGCGGACACATGCACCCGCAGTTCGGCCGGTGCGACCGGTGATGGCAGCGACCCGGCCCGCAGGATCGAGTTGACGCCAACCAGGTCAATCGCAATGTCTTCATCGCGCCAGTCAGACAAGCGCAGGCGCAAGGCTGCGGCCGCGCGTTGTGCACGCGCCAGCGCGCCAGTGCCGGCGAACCCGATTTCGCAGTCGGCAATGTAGCCTGGCAGTTCCAGGAATCCGGCAACCTTGAGCGTGGGCGGCGGACCGAGCGAGCGGGCACCCGACATGTGAATGCGGTTTTTGCCAACCTGCTCAAAACGGATGCCGGTGAAGTCCAGAATCAAATCAGGCGTTGCGTAGCGTGCCGGGTCATGCACTTCATAAAACAGTTGCAAAGTGCAGGTATCGGCATTGAGCAGGCCAGGCGCATCGTCCAGCAGCGTGATTTCCGCACTGCCGTCTGCATGCACATGCGCCAGCGGATAACCAAGGCGTGCATAGTCGGCGGCCGACAGCAGCCCTTGCCCGATAGGGTCGTAGTTGCCGCCAGTCAGTTGCCCGCCGCACTCCAACAAATGCCCCACCGAAATGGCGCCTGCCAGCGCTGTGGCGCCAGGTTCAAGGTGATTCATGGCCGCAGCGGCGAACAGCGCAGAGTCGGCGACGCGGCCGGTCACCACCACATTGGCGCCGCCATCCAGCGCCTCGGCCAATGCGCCGGCGCCCAGGTACGCATGCGCGCCCAGCAGCTTGCCTTCAACCGGCCGTACCCACGCGATTTTCTCCCGCAGGTGAAGAACGTCATCGCCGTGCACCGCCGCGACTCTAATGCCCTGGGCGCCGCGCAGGCCCAGTTCATGGGCCAAATGGGCGATAGCCTGCCCGGCAGCGCGCGGGTTGGCAGCACCGAGGTTTGACACGACGCGGCAACGGTTGGCGACAGCCACTGGCAGCAACGGCGTCAAGCGGCGGCGCAGGCGCGTATCGAACCCAGTTGTGGCGTTGTCTGCGCGGGCCTTGAGTGCAGGCACGAGCGTGCGCTCGGCCAGGCATTCCAGCACCACGGTATCGACCGCGCCGGACGCCGCCAGCGCCACCGCCGGGTCGATGCGGTCACCCGCGAAACCGGCACCGGCACCAATGCTGCAAACGGGTTTGGCTGCGGCGCTCATGGCTCACAAGCCCATATAGGACCGCTGCACATCGGGGTCGCGCAGCAGGTCTTCGCCGCGACCCGACTTCAGGATGCCGCCATGCTCGATCACGTAGCCGCGTTCGCACATGCGCAGCGCATTGCCGACGTTCTGCTCCACCAGCAGCACCGACAGGCCCTTGGTGCGCACCAGCGAACTGACCATCTCGAACACCTTGTCGACCATGATGGGCGCCAGGCCGAGCGAGGGTTCGTCGAGCATAAGCAGCTTGGGCAACGCCATCATGGCACGCGCCACGGCGCACATCTGGCGCTCGCCGCCCGACAGCCGGCCGGCCAGTTGCGTACGGCGTTCGGCCAGCAGCGGGAACAGGGTCATGACCTCGTCCAGCGATTCGCGCAGGCGCGCCCGGGCGGCGCTGTGGTAAGCGCCGAGTTCCAGGTTCTCCAGCACGGTCATGAACGGGAACAGCCGTCCGCCTTCGGGCACCATGACCAGGCCGCGTTCGGCCGACTTGTGCGCCGGCAGATGGGTGATGTCCTGGCCGTCGAAGCTCACCCGGCCGGAACGCGTGGCCAGATGGCCGCTGATGGTCAGCAGCAACGTGGTCTTGCCCGCGCCATTGGCGCCGACCACCGAGACGATCTCGCCCTGCCTTACCTCCACCCGCACGCCATCGAGCACGGGCAATTCACCATAGCCCGAGAACAGGTCCTCGACCAGCAAGATAGTTGAGCTACTCATAACAAGGTCCCCACGCTCGTCACTGCGTGTACTTCGCTGCCCCCCAAGGGGGCGTTCGCTTGCTTGAAGCGGTTCGGCGCTGCGCTCATAAAGTCCCCAATTCTGCGGCCTGGTGTCCCTCGCCCAGGTAGGCCTTGACGACCTCGGGCGAGTTGAGGATCTGGTCTGCCGTTCCTTCGGCGATCAGGCGCCCGCGGTCGAGCACCACCACACGGTCGGAAAACGCGCGCACCACTTTCAGGTTGTGCTCGATGATCAGGAAGGTCAGTCCGCTGCCGTGCAATCTTTTCAGCAGGTCGATCGACTGCCCCACTTCACTCTGGTTCAGGCCGGCCATGACCTCGTCCAGCAGCACGATGTCGGGTTCGAGCGCCAGCGCGCGCGCCACTTCGAGCCGGCGCCGTTCGCTCAGGGTCAGGTCGCCGGCGCGCACGCGTGCGTGGTGCGCGAGACCGACTGTCTCCAGCACCGCCATGGCCTTGTCGCGCGCGGTGCCCAGCGCGCGGTGGCGCATGAATGCGCCGATCATCACGTTCTCCAGCGCATTCAGCGCGATCAGCGGCTTGGCGATCTGGAAGGTGCGCCCCATGCCGAGCCGGGCCCGGTCATGCGGCGCCAGCTGGTTGATGCGCTCGCCGCGCAGGCGCACTTCGCCCGAGGTCGGCGCAAGCTGCCCCGTCAACAGGTTGAAGAAGGTGGTCTTGCCGGCACCGTTGGGGCCGATGATGCTGACGATCTCGCCCTTGCGCACCGACAGCGAGACGTCGTCGACGGCGCGCAGGCCAAGAAAATGCTTGCTCACTCCGGTGACAGCCAGGAGATCGGTGTTCATTTTGGCCCCCTACGACGCTTCGCACCGGTCCCCCCAGGGGGGAGCGAGCGCATTGGGAACGGCCAGTCTTTTCTCACTTCCCGCCCCCCTTCCTGGCCTGAAACCAGAGCATCAGGTCGCGCCAGGCACCGACCACGCCGCGCTTCATGAACAGAGCGGCCAGCACCATGAGCAGGCCCAGGATGGCCAGGTTCAGCCCCGGCAGCGCATTGGCAAGTTCGGCGCGCAGAAAGTTCTCGAACGGGATGATCAGCGCCGCGCCCAGCAGCGGCCCGGCGACGGTGCCGACGCCGCCGATCAGCGACAGCAGGGCGAACTTCACGCCGACCTCCTGCAGGTTGAAGATCGTCGGCGGGTCGATGAAGCGCAGGTACATGGCAAATAGCGTGCCCCCCATCGCCGTCAGCCCGGCGCTCAAGCCCATGCCTTGCAGCTTGACCGACAACACGTTGATGCCCGACGCGCGCGCCGCGTCCTCGTCCTCGCGCACCGCCAGCAAGTAGTAGCCGAGCCGGCTGCGCCGCAGCAGCACGACGATGCCCATGACCAGCGCCAGAAAGGCGAACATCAGCACCGCGTACTGCCAACGCTCGCGGAAGATCATGTTGGCGAAACCGGCCTTGAACGGGATCATGATGCCGCGCGGCCCGCCGGTGAGCGACTCGAAATGGTTGGCGATCACGAAGGCCACCTCGTTGAAGGCCAGCGTGGCGATGGCGAAAAATGGGCCGCGCAGGCGGAAAGTGGGCCATGAAATCAGCATCGCCACCAGGGCCGCAAACACCGCGCACGGCAGGATGGTGAGCCACGGCGACAGGTCGTAGGCCACGTACAGCCGGGCGCCCAGGTAGGCACCGATACCGAAGAAGACGCCGTGGCCGAGCGAGAACTGCCCGCCGAAGCCGCCGATGATGTTCCACGCCGCCGCCAGGGCGCCCATGAGGTAGGTGAAGGCGATGATGTTGAGCCAGTGCGCGTCGTCTACCAGCAGCGCCAATGGCAGCAGCGCCAGCGCCATGCCGCCGAGGTATTTCATCAGCGCGCGGCTGCCGGACTCAATGCCGGTATCCACCGCCGGCGTGGTGCCGGACGGCGCGCCGGGCTGGGGCTTGGGTTGGTCAGTTTTGTTCACGGAATCCCACTTCTTCAGCACCCACCTGGCCCATCAGGCCGGAAGGACGCACGATCAACACCACCAGGAAAATAATGAACCAGATCGCGTTCTTGAACGCCGGGTCGATGTAGTAGCCGGCAAAGGCTTCCACCACTCCCACGATCAGTCCACCGATATAGGCGCCCCAGACACTGCCCAGGCCACCCAGCACCACCACGGCGAACGCCGCAAGGATGAAGTTGCCTCCGACCGCCGGTGTGATTGAGTAGATCGGGGTCAACAACGCACCGGCCATGCCGGCCAGCGCCGCGCCGATGCCGAACGTGAACAGGAAAGTGCGCTCCACGTTGATGCCCATGACACGCGCGGCACGCTTGTCCTGCGTCACCGCGCGGATCGCCTTGCCAGACATGGTGTGGCGCAGGAACAGGTGCAGGCCGATGGTGATCAAGGTGGTCGCGACCAGTGTCACCAGACGCACCACGCTGATGCGGATATCGCCCACCGTCAGCACGTTTGCGCCGACCTCGCCGCCGATGCTGAGCGCTTGGCCCTTGGACACTGCCAGCATGATGTTCTGAAACATCATCAGCAGGCCGAAGGTGGCGAAGATCTGCATGTTGGATTCGTTGTGCAGCGGCTGTATCACCAGGCGCTGGATCGCCACGCCGAGCAGGCCGACCAGCGGCGCGACCACCAGCACCGACAGGTAGGGGCTGAGGCCGAACTCGGCGTAGGCGTAGTAGCTGCCATACATGCCAAACATGACCAGTTCGCCCTGCGCGAAGTTGACGATGCGCACGACACCGAAAATCAGGTTCAGGCCGATGCTCACCAGCCCGTAGATGCCGCCCAGCAACAGGCCAAACACCAGCACGTTGAGAATTTGATCCATCGTCCGCCTTCCTAAAGCTGCTTCAGCACGTAGCCGATGCGGGGGAAATGCACATGCAGCAAGCCTGCGCGCGGGTCAACGCGGCGCAGGCTGTAGTGCTGCGGCGTCGCGGCGACCAGTTCGCCTTCAGTCGGCTCGCGCCCGAAGCTCTGCGCGCTGATCGCGACACGGCTGCCAGGCGCCAGGCCGTGTTCGTCCTGGAACCCGCCGTCGTCCAGCAGGTTGCAGCCGGCCGCTGCCGGCTGGCTGTCGGCCGCAATGGCGATGGCTTGCGCGGCGTCCAGGGGCGCTGCACGGCCGTGGCCGATGGACTGCATGCGGCCAAGCCAGCCTCTGAGTGCCGTGGCCTGCGGCGGCACCTGCACCGTGGCCCCTTCGCGCAGGTGCACCAGCCACAAGGCGTGGTAGGCGCTGAAGTCGGCGATGCACGGCTGCTGGCCCAGCAGGTAGGGCTGGTCGCGCAGCAGCTCCGACAGGCGCTGCACATAGTCCTGGTAGGCCGGTGCGGCATCGGCCGGTCGCCACCAATCGACGTCGAAACCCATGGCTTTGCGGTCTTTGAAGACAGCCTGCGGCAGTTCGCCCGAAGCACCGCGGTTATACGTGACAGCGGCCCAGAACAGGGCGTCATCGGCCCACTGTGCCAGGATGCTGCCCAGCGCCCGACCCCCTTGCGGGTAGAGGCTGGGAGCGGGCTGCAGGCGCTCCAGCACCTGAGCGATCAACGCCGTGTCGCAATAGATGTCTGCGCCGATCTGCAGGACCGGCGTTCTGCGGTAGCCGCCTGTGAGCGCCAGCACATCGGGCTTGGGCAGGATGTTGGGCACCGTCACCGACTTCCACGCCAGTTGCTTGTATCCCAGCATCAGGCGTACCTTCTCCGAGAACGGGGAAGCCGCGAAATGATGCAATATCAGGTCTGCCATGGAATGTCCCGCGACGACACCTGCGGGTTTCAAGGACGCGCGAGCGGTTTCAGGACCACACCCGGCGCCACGGCGGCCTTCGGAAACACCGTCACCATCTTGCCGCTTTGCCACTGTGAGGTGGTGAACTGCGCGCGCACGTTCTGGAAGATCTTGTCGAACTTGGCGCCGAAGCCCGAAGGGTAGGTGTTTTCGGGCTGGTCCAGCTTGGCAGCCGCCGCCTGCACCTTGGCCATGTCAAGGCTGCCAGCGGCCTTGAGCGCTTCGACCATGATGAGGAATCCGGAGTACGCGGCCATGCCCTGCGGCGCCACCGGTTCGCTCTTGTACTTGGCGCGGTAGGCTTCCAGGTAGGCCTTGTTGCCAGGGCCAAAGGCCTCGCTGATGTCGTTGCGCGGGTAGCCGGTGACCAGCAGGCCTTCGGTGTACGCCCCGAGCGCCTGCAGGGTCTCGGGCGTATCTCCGGTGCCCACGAACAGCACGGCAGCCGGCTTGAAGCCCTGCTCGCGCATGGTGCGCAGCAGCAGGTTGCCGTCAGGCACGTAACCGGTCTGGATCAGCACGTCTGGGTCGGCGCGCTTGGCGCGCAGCACCGCGTCATTCAGATCGATCGAGGCCGCCGAGTGCGCGCCCACGCCGACCACCTTGGCGCCGAAGGCTTCCAGGATGCGCTTCTGGCCCTGGGCGATCGACGTTCCATAGATCGATTCTTCGTGCTCGATCCAGATCTTGAGGCCCTTCACATCCTTCTTCAGCGCAGGCGCAATCAGTTCGCGCACGGTGGCCGCCGAGGTGTTGGCGAAAGCGCCGCCGTCCGGGCCGCTCCTAATGAAGTTGGGCAGTCCGCGCTCGGTCAGCACCTGGGCAACCGCATTGGTTTCCCAGTACAGCTTGTTGTAACGCAGCGCCGCGTCGCTGGCCGTGAGCGAAATGCCGCTGATGTAGGTGCCGACGAACATGTCCACCTTGTCCTTGTTCACCAGCTGTTCGACGGTGGTAATGCCCTGCTGGGCATTGGTCACGTCGCCGCGGATCAGTTCGATCTTGCGGCCCAGCACGCCACCGGCGGCATTGACTTTGTCCACCGCGATCTCGTAGCCGCGCGTCACCTCGGTACCGTACAGCGCCAGCGGGCCGCTGTAGGGGTTGAGCGCACCGATCTTGATCGCCTGCTGGGCGAACGCCATCGGACCCGCGGCCATGGCTCCTGCCAATGCGGCCAGGGTGGCAACTCTTTTGAATAAACGCATGTCTGTCTCCTTCAATTTAAAAACCGTTGTGACGTTTTAAGAACCTGCGCACCGTGCAAACGCCGCACCTCGATGCGAATTTTGATATCTTGGAAACTTGCGAGATTTGCTACTGCGGTTTGATGCCAGCCCCATCCGCGATGCGGCGGAACCGCTCTGTCTCGCTGATCTGAAACTTGCGCATCTCGGCTGGGGGAAACGCCATGGGGTCAGAGCCGATCTTGGCGATGAATTCGCGGGCCCCCGGCGTGACGAGGATCTTTTGCATGGCGTCCACCAGTTTGGCGGCGACCGCATCCGGCGTCTCAGCACGCATGTACAGGGACGTCCAGGTGTAGTTCACATACTCCGGGTAACCGCTTTCCTTGACGGTGGGAATGTCGGGGTAATCGGGATGGCGCTTTTCACCCGACACAGCCAGCGCCTTCAATTTGCCGGCCTTGACCTGCGGCATGGCGGCGATCAGGTCGCTGACGCCCCAGTCCAACTGATCACCCATCAAGCCCACGAACACTTCGGGTGCGCCCTTGTAGGGCACGTTGACATACTTGGTGCCGGTGGCGCTGGCGAACCACTCAGCCGAAAGGTGGAAGCCTGCTGTATAGGTGCCGACAGTCAGCTGCTGTTTCGTGGCTTTGGCTGCGGTCACCAGATCTGCAACACTTCCCATCTTCGAATTGGCCGAAGCCACAAAGATCATCATGCCGCGCGCAATGCCAGCCACTGGCTTGAAGTCCTTGATGGGGTCATACGGCAGGTCCTTGACGAAGATCGGGTTCACCGCCATGTGGGTGTTGGAGGCCAGGAATATCGTGTAGCCGTCAGCCGGGGCCTGCTTCACGGCCATGGCGGCGATGGTGCCGTTGGCACCGGGTTTGTTGTCGATGATGACGTGCTGGCCCAAAGCGGTCGCAAGCTGCTCTGCAAAGTAGCGCGCGGTGGTGTCCGAGCCGCTTCCTGGCGAAGTGGGCACGACAATTTTCAAAGATCGGGTCGGGAAGTTTGCACCTTGCGCCGCCGCTTGTCCGGCAGCAATAAAAAAGGCTGAAGCCAGCGCCCAGTATGTATATTTAGCTATAATTTTTGTAATAATGACCATATTCAACTCGTCTTTCTTTTGCACTGCTGCTATCGCTGTCGCTGTTGACCGCTTCATAGTCGCTTCATCGGCCTGGCGTGAAACGCGCCACAGCGGTGCCACCTTCATCTTCAATCACCAGCTTCAAGCGCTGGTCAATCTTCAGCGTTTGTGCATCGGCGACACCCACCACATTGCTGATGAGGCGCGGCCCTTCATCCAGCTCAACCACCGCCACGTTGTACGGCAGGCGGTTGGCAAAAGCGGGGTGAAACGCCACGTGGTACACCACCCAACTGATCAGTTTGGCGCCGCCGCCGGCTTTTTCCCAAGCCCACTGGTCGCCCAGGCAGGCCGGACATTCGCCGCGCGCGGGCAGCCATGCGTGGCCGCAGGCACTGCAACGCTGGAAAGACAAGGAGCCCTGCGCCAGGCCTTCCCAGTAGGGGGTATTGAGCGCATCGCGCTCCGGCGCGGGTATCGTGGTTTCAGCGGCTTGCATGTCAGTTAGTCCTCAGTTTCCAAGCAGCAGGGTCGAATGGGTGTGCATGATGCCGCCCTGGTTGCTGACGGCGCATTTGCCTGCGCCTTTGACCTGGTTCACCGAATCGCCGCGCATCTGCCTTACTCCTTCGAGCACAAGTTGCATGCCCGGCATGCCGGTCTCCGACAACAAACCGCCCGAGGTGTTGATCGGCAGGTCGCCGCCCAGCTCTATGCGCCCGCCCTCGACGAAGCGGCCACCCCCGCCTTGGGCACAAAAGCCATAGGCTTCCAGCGTCATGAGCGCGCAGATCGTGAAACAGTCGTAGATCTGCGCCACGTCGATGTCGGCCGGCTTCAGGCCCGCCATGGCAAAGGCGGTCTGCGCCGACACCTTGGCCGCACTGGTGGTGAGGTCGGGGCGCAGCGCCACGTCCCACGATGTCTGCCCCTGCCCGAAACCCAGCACCGGCACCGGCTTGGCCACCTTCAATTCGGCGGCTTTCTTCGCGCTCATCAGCACCACGGCGGCGGCGCCATCGGATACCAGGCAGCAGTCGTCG
>JANMVT010000164.1:0-5085 GCA_031392945.1 Rhodoferax sp.
CGGTATTTCTGCCACAGGCTGGCCTGGTCTTCAACAAACAGCGGGTTCACGGGGATGCAGGACACGGGGCAGACCTGAACGCATTGCGGCTCATCGAAATGGCCCACGCATTCGGTGCATTTATGCGGGTCGATTTCATAAATTTCCTGGCCCATGAAGATCGCCCCGTTCGGGCACTCGGGCTCGCACACGTCGCAGTTGATGCATTCGTCGGTGATGATCAGGGCCATGGGGCGATTATCGGCGACGACGCCCAGGCCCTGCAAAAATCGCTATCGATGTCATGTCCATAATAGGGGCAAAACCATTGTCTTAAATGGGCCTATTCCTTCTCAAACGTTTTGCCACACTCATCGCCACACTGATTGGGGCGTCCATCGTCGTCTTTCTGGTGCTGGAAATATTGCCTGGCGACGCGGCGCAAATCCTGATGGGGCCCGATGCTTCGCCCGACGCGGTGCGCGCCTTGGCCAGCAAGTTAGGGCTGGATCGCCCGCCGCTGGCACGCTACTTGCACTGGGTCGCTGGCATGTTGACGGGCGATCTGGGCACCAGCTACACCTACAGCTCGCCGGTGCTCGACCTGGTGCTGGAGCGTCTGGCCCTGACCGTGCCCCTGGCCTTGATGGCCATGGCGCTGACCACGGCGCTGGCCTTGTCGGCCGGTGTTTTCGCGGCCATGCGCCACAACAAACTGGGAGATGTCGGCCTGATGGGCCTGACCCAGGTCGGCATCGCCATCCCCAATTTCTGGTTCGCGATTCTGCTGATCCTGCTGTTTTCGGTCCATCTGCAATGGTTCTCAGCCGGCGGCTTCCCCGGCTGGGCGGACGGCGTGCTCGATGCCTTCAAATCCCTGCTGTTGCCAGCCTTGTCGCTGGCCGTGGTGCAGTCCGCGATCCTGGCACGCATCACCCGCTCGGCCGTGCTCGACGTCCTGCGCGAAGACTATGTGCGCACGGCGCGCGCCAAGGGGCTGTCAAGGCGCGCAACGGTGTGGGGCCATGTGCTGCGCAACGCGATGATTCCGGTGATCACCGTGATGGGCCTGCAATTCGCCGAGCTGCTGGCCGGCACCATCGTGGTCGAAAACGTCTTTTACCTGCCGGGTCTGGGGCGGCTTATTTTCCAGTCCATCTCCAACCGCGACCTGATCGTGGTGCGCAACTGCGTGATGCTGCTGGCCGCCATGGTGGTGGTGGTGAACTTCATCGTGGACATCCTGTATGCGGTGATCGACCCCAGGGTGAAGGCCAGCGACATATGAGCACACCGCTGCGGGCCAGCCCTTCGTTTCTCAAGCGCGCGCTTGCGCACCGCAGTTTTTTTCTGGGCGCCGTGTTGACATGTCTGCTGGTTTTTTCGGCCATGCTGTCCCTGGTCTGGACGCCCTGGTCGCCCTATGAGATCGACATGGCCGCCAAACTACAGGCGCCCGGTAGCGCGCACTGGCTTGGCACCGACCCGTTCGGTCGCGATGTGGCCTCATTGCTGCTGGTGGGCGCGCGCAATTCGATCCTGGTAGGCGTGATCGCCGTGGGCATCGGCCTGCTGATTGGTACCAGCCTGGGCCTGCTGGCCGCCGCGAAGCGCGGCTGGGTTGAAGAGCTCATCATGCGCCTGGCGGATTTCAGCTTTGCCTTTCCGGCCATCCTGTCAGCCATCATGATGACGGCGGTGTTTGGCGCGGGCATCGTGAACTCCATCATCGCCATCGGCATCTTCAACATCCCCAATTTCGCGCGCATCACGCGCGCCTCGGCCGTGGCAGTGTGGTCGCGAGAATTCGTCCTGGCGGCGCGCGCCTGCGGCAAGGGGCCGCTTGCGATCACGATCGACCATGTCTTGCCCAACATCTCCTCGGCCCTGATCGTGCAAACCACCATCCGGTTCGCCATTGCCATTCTGGCCGAAGCCGCCCTGTCTTACCTGGGCCTGGGCACCCAGCCGCCCCAGCCCTCGTGGGGCCGCATGTTGGCCGAGGCGCAGACGCTGTTGTTCCAGGCGCCCCTGCTGGCCGTCTTTCCCGGTGTGGCCATCGTGCTGGCCGTGCTTGGCCTGAACCTGCTCGGCGACGGCTTGCGCGACCTGATGGACCCCCGCCTGGCGCGCAAGCGCTGAGACAACACCCGCCACGCCATGCCCTTGCTTGAAGTCAACCACCTGAGCGTGCAACTGCAGACGCAACGCGGGCCAGCCCATGCTGTGCGTGACGTGAGTTTTTCACTGGCGCGCGGCGAGACCCTGGGGCTGATTGGGGAGTCGGGATGCGGCAAATCCATCACCGCGCTGTCCTTGCTGGGGCTGCTGCCGGACAACGCCAAAGTCACGGGCAGCATCCGGTTTGACGGCCAGGAGCTGACGGGTTTACCGGACCAGGCGATGCGCCACCTGCGCGGCAACCGCATCGGCATGATTTTCCAGGAGCCGATGACGGCCCTGAACCCGGTTCACACGATTGGCGCCCAGGTGGCCGAACCATTGCGATTGCACCGCAAAGCGTCCCGCGACAAGGCGCGCCAACAGGCCATTGCCCTGCTGGACCGGGTTGGCATTGCCGGCGCGGCCAGCCGCATGGACGCCTACCCGCATCAGTTCTCGGGCGGGCAACGCCAGCGCATCACAATCGCCATGGCTCTGGCCTGCGGCCCGGATTTGCTGATCGCCGACGAACCCACCACGGCGCTCGATGTGACCATCCAGGGCCAGATTCTGGATCTCATCAGCGACCTGGTGCAAGAGCGCGGCATGGGCTTGATCCTGATTTCGCACGACCTGGGCGTGATCGCGCAAAACGTCGCGCGCATGATGGTCATGTACGGCGGCAGCGTGGTGGAGTCTGGCCCCACGCCCTCGGTGTTTGCCAATCGGGCGCACCCGTACACGCGCGGGCTGTTTGGCGCCCGCCCGCAATTGGGCGCTTTGCGCGGGGCGCGGCTGGCGACGATCGCGGGCACGGTGCCGGAGCTGGCGGATTTGCCCCAAGGCTGCCCGTTCTCCGACCGGTGCGCCTACGCCGTGGCGAAGTGTGTTGACACACGCCCGGCACCCACTGATTTCGGCGACGGCCACAGCGCAAGCTGCTGGCGGCTCGATGACGTCGCCGCAGCCGCAATGACCGGGGCCACCCCATGATGGCGCCCCTGCTTCAAGTTGACGGGCTGACGCGCGACTACCAGTTGCCGCGCGAAAAACTGTGGGGCAAACCACCCCTGGTCCACGCCTTGCAAGGCGTCAGCCTGCGCATTCACAGCGGACGCAGCCTGGGCGTGGTGGGCGAGTCCGGCTCCGGCAAGTCCACGCTGGCGCGGCTGGTGATGGGGCTGGAGTCGCCCACCAGCGGCCGCGTGGCGATTCTCGGCCAGGACTTGAGCCTGCTCGACGCCCCCGCCCTGCGCCTGGCACGGCGCGACTTTCAGATGGTGTTTCAGGACCCCTACGGTTCACTCGATCCGCGCCAGACCGTTGCCAAAATTGTGGCCGAACCGCTGGCCGCGCAAAGGCAAACCAGCGCTTCAGAAATGCGCCGCCAAGCCTCGGAGGTATTGAATTCGGTAGGTTTGCGCAGCGGTGACCTCGACAAATACCCGCACGAGTTTTCCGGCGGCCAGCGCCAGCGCATTGCCATTGCCAGGGCGCTGATCACCCGCCCCAAACTGATCGTGACCGACGAGCCTGTCAGCGCGCTGGATGTCTCGGTGCAAGCGCAAGTCCTCAACCTGATGCAGGATTTGCAGCAGCAGTTTGGCGTGACCTATCTGTTGATCAGCCACGATCTGGCCGTGGTCAACCATCTGTGTGAAGAAGTGGCCGTCATTTACCAGGGGCGCATCGTCGAGCAAGGCCCGCCTGAAACCTTGTTCCACAACGCCATGCACCCCTACACGAGAGCGCTGCTGCAAGCCATTCCACGCGTGGCGGCAGGGACTGCGCCGGGGCGACGCACGCGCAGCATCGCCGTCGCGCCAACGCCCCACCCGGCCAGCGCCTGCCCTTACGCGCCCCGCTGCCCCGAGGCTGTCGCACAATGCGACGCCAGCCGGCCGGAACTTCTGGCGCTGGTTGATGGCCATCGGGTGGCCTGCCACTTGGCAACCGATTGGCAACCGATCCGGGTTAGTGATATCGTTTGACATCTCTCAAAAGGAAAACTCCCATGCTCAACCGCCGCAAGGTCCTGACCACTTCCGCAGCCGCCGCCACTGGCGCGGCCCTGTCATCCCTGCCCCTGGCCGTCGGCGCCCAAGGCAAAAAAGACACGCTGGTTTTGGGCATGGCGCTGGAGCCGTCGCCGGGGCTGGATCCAACCGGCGGCGCGGCGTCCAGCATCGCCGAAATCGTGCACTACAACGTGTTCGAGACCTTGACCAAGATCAACAGCGACGGCAGCGTCTCGCCCCTGCTGGCCGAGCGTTGGGAAATCTCGCCCGACCTCAAGACCTTCACCTTCTTTCTGCGCAAGGGCGTCAAATTCCAGAATGGCGAAGCTTTCAATGCCGCCGCAGTGAAGTTCTCGTTCGAACGCGCCGCCGGCGAAAAAAGCACCAACAAGGACAAACGCACCTTTGCCACCATGGACAGTGTGGCGGCCATCGATGAACACACGGTGGTCGTCATCAACAAGGAGCTCGACCCCGATTTCCTGTTTCTGATGGGCCAGGCCACAGCCATCATTGTCGAGCCAAAAAGCGTCGACACCAATGCCACCAAACCCAACGGCACCGGGCCCTACAAGCTGGATGTCTGGAACAAGGGTTCGTCAGTGGTTCTCGCCAAGTGGGATGATTACCGCAACGCGGCGGCCATCAAGATCAAAAAGGTGACTTTCCGCTTCATCAGCGACCCGGCCGCCCAGGTGGCTGCCTTGCTGGCTGGCGACATTGACGCGTTCCCAAGGGTCACGCCGCGCAGCGTGGCGCAATTCAAGAACAACCCCAAGTTCCAGGTCATCGTCAGCGGGTCGCGCGCCAAAACCATTCTGGCCATTAACAACAAGAAGAAGCCGCTGGACGACGTGCGCGTGCGCCGCGCCATCGCCGCCGCCATCGACCGCAAGGCGGTGGTCGAGGGCGCGGGCGACGGTTA
>JANMVT010000167.1:0-8581 GCA_031392945.1 Rhodoferax sp.
CCAACGCGGCTCATGCCAGAGGTCAGTTGCAACTTCATGACGCTGAAGGCGGTGCAGCCGAAGCCAACGCCCGTGCAGGCGGGCAGAGCATCGGGCGATCCATTCCTGTTGTTCCATGCGGTTTCTCCTAAATCAAAATACTGTGTATTTGTAAGGGGTATCCACTTAGCTCCAGCTAACTCTAAATACTGGATGGGCATCCAGTTTCAAGCATTCTACCGAATGCTTGAAATGTTCAAGTTTTAGGCAGGGTTTTTTGCTGGGTGGGTTTGCTGCGCTTGGTGTGATTGGCCACCTGCGCATACGTCACAGGTTGTGTGGCCACGGCCTGTTGCAATAGCCTGTAGAACAGCATTCCGCGCGAACTCGATGTGCGCCGATTGAAGCGAAACACGAACTCATCCAAGTATGCATCCAAATGTTCGGGTTGAACCGAGCCATGGTGCGTGCCCAGAATCCAGCGCTGCACCAGGGCTGCCACCCGATGCACTCCGGCCATGGACACATGGGCTGGCACGTCCGAACCGAGCATCACAGTGCGCTGATGGGGGTAGCCCAATTCCCCCAACGACCGATAGGCGGCCGAGCCATCGGTATGAACCTGGGTGCCGGACTCGACCACCTCCTGCACGAACGGAATCACGCAGGCGGCTGAGTCATTGAATATTCGGCGCAGACGGATTCGCCCGAACCCTTTGGGCTGCAGGATCTCCACGGCAACGACAATCTGAACCTTCGTCGTCTTGCTCTTGCGCCCCACAGGTGAGATGGGATTCTGGCGGTCGGTGATGGCCAGATAGGTTTCATCAACTTCGACCTGGCCTTTGAGGCGCTCACGGTCTGGGCGCACCATGGCGCGGCGAAACCGGTGCAGCATGGTCCAGGCCGTCTGGTAGCTGCCCAAGCCCAGCACGCGTTGCAGTCCCAAGGCGCTCACGCCTTGCTTTTGATTGGTCAGATACCACGCCGCAGCCAGCCACACGCGCAACGGCGTGCGGGTCTTGTCGAAGATGGTTCCCGAGGTCACCGTGCTTTGTCGTTGGCAGTCGCGACACATCAGCCGGGTGCGGCTGGCGCGGTAGGCCTCAGCGGCACTGGCGCAGCTCGGACAGACAAATCCGTTTGCCCAGCGCAGCTTCTCCAAATACGCAAGACATGCTTCCTCGGTTGCAAACCAATCGAGAAAATCGTTCCAGTTCTGGGGATAGTCCTTCCCAAGGATTGACGCTACTATATGGGTTTCCATCCAGCTATTTTGCATCAACTGGAGCTAATGGATACCCCTTATATTAAATCAGTATTACATTGAACACCCCATCTATAAAGCCTATCAAGTCGCTTGAAAGCATTACCGACATCTGGCACGCCGACGAGCTGGCGATGTCGCAAGGCCAAGTCACGCCCACGGGCGACGCCGCGCTCAACGCCCAGTTGCCCGGCGGCGGCTGGCCGGTGGGCGCGCTGGTCGAGGTGTTGCAGGCGCAAAGCGGGCACAACGACTGGCGCCT
Source organism: Rhodoferax sp. (assembly GCA_031392945.1). Taxonomy (GTDB): domain Bacteria; phylum Pseudomonadota; class Gammaproteobacteria; order Burkholderiales; family Burkholderiaceae_C; genus JANYCG01. The sequence continues at coordinate 1,509 of JANMVT010000167.1, forward strand.
GCTGTTGCCGGCCTTGTGCCACGCGCAGGCCAAAACCGCCGGCGTGCTGGTGCTGGTGGGCGCGCCGCACGCACCCTTTGCGCCGGGGCTGGCGGGCCAGGGCCTGAACCCCGGGCGCTTGTTGTGCGTCAACACCGCCACCCCGGCCAGCCGCCTGTGGGCCGCCGAGCAGGCGCTGCGCTGCAAGGACGTGGCCGCCGTGCTGGCCTGGCTGCCGCAGGCGCGCGCCGATTCGCTGCGGCGCCTGCAGATTTGCGCCGCTGAACATCAAAAACTGCTGTTTGTGATGCGCCCGGCCAAGGCGCAAAACGAGTCGTCGCCGGCCGTGTTGCGGTTGATCACCTCCAACGCACTGGACAGCGATGCCTTGCTCGTCAACATCTTGAAACGCCGGGGCCCGCCGTTGCCGCAGGCGCTCAGCTTGGCGGCGCGGCCTGCGCGGCTGGTAGCGCTGCTGGCGGTGAGCGGAGTGTTGAATTTTTCGCTGGAGCGCAGTGATGAACTGGAACGAGTTGAAGCCGCTGCCTGAGCCGCCCGCTGCGGATGACGACAGCGCCGCAGGGCTGGTCGATGCGCTCGGCGCCCTGGGCTGGTGGGCCCTGCAGTTCACGCCCAAGGTGGCGCAGGTCGAGGGTGTGCTGGTGCTGGAGGTGTCCGCCAGCGAGCGCCTGTTTGGCGGCCGCAAGCAGCTTATTGCGCAAATATTGGAGAAAAAAAGGCCTGTAGCCCTCGTCAATAAAGCGTGGGCAGCTACATCTTTAATAGCAATTGCCCGCCTGAAGCTGCCCCGGACTGCACCGCGCCAGCCTGATGACCTGCCGCTTGCCACATTGCTGGCCGCACGTGAACACCTGCCCACGCTGGCACGCATAGGCTGCAATACCTGGGGCGATCTTCGCGCGCTGCCACGCGGCGGGGTGGTGCGGCGTTTTGGCGCGGATTTGCTTGACGCGCTGGACCGTGCCTATGGCCTGAAACCCGAGCTTTACCCCTGGCTGACCCTGCCCGAAGTCTTTGAGGCCAAGCTCGAACTGCAAGCGCGGGTCGACAACGCGCCGGCCCTGATGTTTGGCGCGCGCCGCCTGCTGGCGCAACTGCAAGTGTGGCTGCAGGCGCGCCAGCGCGGCATTCTGGCGCTGGAACTGGGCTGGGAGCTGGATGCCCGCCGTCAGGACGCGTCCCAAGGCCAGCTCATCGTACGCACCGCCGAACCCACGCTGGACATGGGCCACGTGCAGCGCCTGCTGGCCGAAAACCTGGCGCGCATCACCCTGCACGCACCGGCCTTGTACCTGCACCTGCGTTCGCTGGAAACCGCAGCGCTGCCCGGCGCCAGCGCCAGCCTGCTCCCCGACGACGTGCGTACGGGCGACAGCCTGCACCACCTGCTGGAGCGCCTGAGCGCCCGGCTGGGCGCCAGCCAGGTGCTGCGCGCCGTGCCTTGCGCCGACCACCGGCCCGAGCGCATGCAGGTGTGGCAGCCGGCATCTTCCATTGCAACCCCGGCTCCGAAGCAATTAGCTACTAATTCAGTAGCTAACTATGCAAGCTCCACGAGGGCAAGTGGCCAAAATGGCCCTCAAAGATCAGCCAAAACGGCTGTAAAGCAGCTTGTCAAGGCAGACGCCCTGTACCCCACCTGGCTGCTGACGCAGCCCTTAAAGCTGCCGGTGCGCCACAACATGCCGCAGTGCGCTGATGAAGGCGGCCCGCTGACCCTGCTGGCCGGCCCGCAACGGCTGGAAGCCGGGTGGTGGGGCACGGAAACCGCCTCGCCTGCCCTGCGTGACTACTTTCTGGCGCGCAGCGGGCAGATGGGCTTGCTGTGGATTTATCGGGAGCGGCTGGGCGGGCAGGGCGAGCAGAAGACTGACGCGTGTGCAGACTGGTATCTGCACGGGCTGTTTGCCTAGCGTGAAAGCCGGCGGAGCGCGGATTCCGGCAAGGGCGGGGCGGTGGTCAATCCAGCCCCAATTGCAGCTTGACGATGCGTTCCACCGACTGCGTGTCGGCTTGGCTGAGCCTGCCCATCAAGGTTTTCAGGCGGCGCTTGTCTGCGGTCATGATCTGGTCGGCCATGACTTTGCTGCGCTGCCCGGCGAGGGTGACCGTGGTTTCACTGGGGTAGATGCGCTCAATATTGCCCGATAGCGGCATCACCTGAACGCGGGCAAGGTGGCGGTTGGAGGTGTCGTTGCTGACAATGACGGCGGGACGGGTTTTGCGGATTTCGCTGCCCACGGCGGGGTCAAATTCAACCCACCAGACTTCGCCCCGGTTCATTGACCACTTTCATGGGTCATATTGGCCGGGTTGGCATCCTGGATCAAGGCGTCACTCCATTCCTGTTCCAGCGCAATGCTGGCAGCTCGGAAGCATGCGGACATTGGAGCAGGGCCCAGTCGGGCTGTGCGCGGGCCAGACCGGCCAGAAGCTGCCGCTGCTTCGTGGTCAGCCGTTGCGGAAGTTCCTCCCCCAGCCTGGCTCTGGTCTTCAGTAGAGCGTCGAGACTGTGGCAACGAAAGGCGTTTGGCCTACACCGGTGTGTGTGTAGAACTGGAGATGGATCAGTGCCTGGCTGATGGCGCAGGCATATGGGTCACGTTAGTTCCCAAAAAATACTGTCGATAATTTTTACAATGCCCGCGCAAAGCAAACGGAATGCTGAGCCAGGCATTCCCCAAGAGATAGTTAACCCGTTGAAACAAATAGGGATTATTTATATTTGATTTCTTGGTATGAGTTATGCATGTTGCTCTCCATGCGCTGGTATTGAGATGCCGTAAGTCATTTCTGCGCTCTGACTACGGTTTGTGTCACACCAGATTGAAGTCCACCCAATCCCTTCAAAGGATTCTCCATGTCGAAACTCAACGCCCTCGCCGCTGCGCTTTTATTGACAGCCAGTGTCACTGCCACCTTCGCCGCGCCCACTGTCGTTTTTCAAACGAATTTCGATGGGGTGCTTCCAACCGAAATTTCACCGGGCACGGCAACGCTGACGGGTGTACAGGGTTATGCCGGATTAGGCCCGGCAGGAAATCAATTTGGCGGAAATTTTCTGCGCAGTGAAACGGGTAACACGGTGAGATTGCAGTTGAAAAACCTGCCCTCGCACAACACAATCAGCCTGGAGTTCCTGTTCGCGGCAATTGACTCACTCGACGGCACGGGCACTTTCCCGGCCGGAGATTTTTTCAAAATTGTGTTTGACGGCGCAACCCTGTTCAGCGAATCATTTGCCAACGCGACGCTATCGCAGATCCAGAGTTACGTTCCTCCCGCTGGCGTTGAGCTGGCGCGTCACGTTAACCTCGGCTTCAGCGGACCGGGCTCGTTCTACACAGACAGCGCCTACAACCTCGGCGCCGACCCGCTCTTTTCCAACTTTGCACACTCCGCGTCTTCCGCAACCATCGAGTTCTTTATCTTTGGTCCAGGCAACCAGGATATTAACGACGAATCATGGGCTATGGACAACCTGCGCGTGAGTGTCCTGACCAATGGCAACGCCATTCCGGAGCCGGGCTCACTGGCCTTATTGGGTGTGGGTCTGTCCGGTTTGACCCTCTTGCGTCGCCGCAAGGCAGCCCCTTAGATCACCCAGACCCATCGCCCGAGTCATCACCTCTTTCATGATCTCGTTGGTGCCACCGTAAATGCGCTGCAAGCGGGCATCGGCGTAGGGCAGCTGCCGCATGGGGCGGAGGCCGCTGGACGTGGTGAACGCGCGGCTGCGGGTGCACGGCATGGTCGGCCTGCGGGTGGTCGACGCGTCCATCATGCCGCGTATCGTCAGCGGTAAAACCACGGCACCGGTCGCCATAGTGGCCGAAAAAGCCGTGGACATGTTGAGGAAGGATGCGCGCTCCGCATCTTGAGGACGGCTGGGAATTTGTAACTTATTTCCGCCAATGGTGTCGAGTTTCGTTACAGCCGCATTCACATCCACTCCCGCCAGCATCGCCCCCCAGCGGCCTTCAGCGGCTGCGTCAAAACCATAACGCGCAGACGGGACGGCGGCGGGTGCCCGGTAGGTGCCAAAGAGTTTGTCCAAGAGCGGCAAATCCGAATAATTGCCGGCATGCACGCCGTATTCGTGGTGTTGCAAATGCGCTTCGCGGCGCTGCATGAACCATTCAAGCCACTCTGGTGTTTTGATGTTCAGGTGCTGCGCCAGCGCGGCGATGGCGCCGTACAGGCCGACCAGCGCGGCGGCGTCCGGGTCCAGGCCCAGAATGCCCACGGTGACGGCAATCGACAGCAGCGTCAGCGACAAAATATCCAGCGGGTGCAGGATGGCGAAGCCCGCCGCGTCCACCCGAGCCATGCTGTGGTGCAGCTGGTGCATCAGCCGCCACACCAGGGCGTTGCGGTGCTGGAAGCGGTGCCACATATAGTAGAAAAACGAATACACCACCCAGCCCACGACAAAACCGCCCGCCACGCTCAGCTTGTACCCTGGCAGCAGGCTGTGCGCCGCGATCCAGTGTATCGGCAGCAGCAGCGGTGTGCCAATATTGATGACGGCGGTAATGACCAAAAACACGGCACCAATGCTGCGCCACCAGCGGCGTTCGGGCATGGTGTGATGGGCGAAAAACCACTCGGCCAGCAGCGCGGCGATGAACAGCACGGTGAGGATGGGGCCTATGGCTTCTTCGATGGATTGCATGTGCGGGCTTCTGGCTGCTTGTGTGGGTCAGCAGGAATACGCGCCAGGTGGCCCGCCGGATGCGCTGGGGCTGGATGCAAAGCGTCAGACGAGCTGAATGGGCCCCGCATACGCTGCGACGGTTTTGTCTGCCGTCAGCAAGACAATGCCTTCGGCTGTCGCCTGCGCCACCAGCATCCGGTCAAACGGGTCTTTGTGCAGGGGCGGCAAGTTCTGTAGATGCAGCGCATGCTTGCTGGTCAGCGCGATCTCCTCATATCCGGCATCCAGCAATCCACGGCGAAACTGATGGACGTTGAGCGCAAAGTCAGCCCGACCAAGACTGGTTTTGATGGCAATTTCCCAAACGCTCAAAGTGCTGAAAAAGAGTGCGTTCTCTGTGTTTTCGATGAATTCGCGGGCTTTCGCGGAAAGCTGTTCCGAGTCGTTGGATGCCCAGATCAGCAGATGGGTGTCGAGCAGGTATTTCAATCCTTACCTTCAAACAGGGCTGCAATTTCGTCGCTGCCCATCGTGTCAAAGTCGGCAGGCACCTTGATTTGCCCCTTCATGAATCCGATGCGCGGGGGTCTGGCAGTGTCCGGTGGGGCAATGGCGCACACCATCACCTGCGGCTTGCCCGCCTTGGCGATGATAAAGGGCTCACCCTGGCGGGCCTGGTCAATCAGGCGGGACAAATGCGTTTTGGCGTGGTGGATGTTGACCATTTGCATTGAGGGCGTTTCCATGGATCAAATTTGAGAGTGCCAAATAGAAAATAAGGCCATGAAGAAAAACTAAACTAAGTTTATTAGTTTAGTTTAACTTATTCAAGTTTGTGGCATTAGTTTGTGCAGGTTTATAGGTGACGAATTGGTTTTGAAATTATACTGATATTTTATACAGTATTCATGTCAATCATCAATATCGACAAAGCTTGCAGCGCAAGGGCATGGGAAAATGGGTGGCAAGGCAGCGCTCAAGTCGCAGTGGCTGCGCCCCCCTATGCCGAGCTGCATGCCTTGAGCAACTTCAGCTTCCAGCATGGTGCCTCGCACCCGCAAGAGCTGGTGGCGCGCGCCCATGCCCTGGGTTATTCGGCCTTGGCCATCACCGACGAATGTTCGGTGGCGGGCGTGGTGCGGGCGCATGTCGAGGCCAAAAAACTGGGGCTGAAATTGCTGCTGGGCGCCGAGTTTGTTCTGCCCGTGCCTGGCGCTGGCGCAGGTTTCAAGCTCGTCGTGCTGGCGCGCAACCTCAACGGCTGGGGCAATCTTTGCGAGTTCATCACGGCAGCGCGACGCGCAGCACCCAAAGGCATCTACCAGGTGTCCTGGCATGGCAGCGATTGGGCGTCGCTGGCCGACTGCGAAATCCTGCTCGTGCCGCCGCGCGGGCCACAGGCTGGGGGTTTGGTAAATGCTACTACTTTTGAAGCTAACTATTCAATATTGACGAGGGCTAAAGGCCTTTTTTACTCCAGAGTCTGGCTGACAGCCGAGTTTTTGCACGGCCTGGACGATGTCTTGTGGCACCACACCCTGATGCGCCTGTCTGCGCACGCGGGCATCCCGCTGGTGGCTGCGGGCAATGTGCACATGCATGTGCGCTCGCGCAAACCCTTGCAGGACGTGATCACGGCGGTGCGGCTGGGCAAGCCGGTGGCCGACTGCGGCTTTGAGTTACAGCCCAATGCCGAGGCACATCTGCGTTCGCGCAGGCGGCTGGCCGCCATCTATCCGCCCGACTTGCTGGCCAACACGCTGGAGGTGGCTGCGCGCTGCAACTTCAGCCTGGACGAGTTGCGTTACCAGTACCCGCTGGAAACCGTGCTGCCCGGCCTGGATGCCGCCCAAACCCTGAGGCGCTTCACCTATGAGGGCGCGCAGGGTCGATATGCAGATAAGGCGCAAGGCATGCCCATCGACGTGCAGCAGCAGGTGGAGCGCGAGCTGGCCCTGATCTCCGAGCTGAAGTACGAGATGTACTTCCTGACCGTGCACGACATCGTGCGCTACGCCCGCAGCGTGGGCATCCTGTGCCAGGGCCGCGGCTCGGCGGCCAACTCGGCCGTGTGTTATTGCCTGGGCATCACCGAAGTGAATCCGGCAGACAGCAGGCTGCTGTTTGCGCGCTTCATCAGCCGCGAGCGCAACGAGCCGCCCGACATCGACGTAGACTTTGAGCACGACCGGCGTGAGGAGGTGATCCAGTACATCTACCGCAAATATGGCCGCGAGCGCGCTGCGCTGGCCGCCACCGTTGTCACCTACCGCAGCAAGAGCGCGATCCGCGACGTGGGCATGGCACTGGGTGTGGAGGCGGCGCTGGTCGATGCCGTGGCCAAAGACCAGAGTTTGATTGGGGTCAGGTCTCCCATTTCCCATGATGCCGCTGGCACTGCGGGAAATGGGAGACC
>JANMVT010000181.1:0-5992 GCA_031392945.1 Rhodoferax sp.
CAAACTCTTCACTGGCCTGCGCCACAGCCGTCTTTTCGCGCTTGATCAATTCACCCATGGGGTGAGTGTCGCAAATCGCCGCAAACCCTCGCCAGTATTGAGTTTGAAGGGATTTACGGAACTTCAACTGCGGTTTTTAGGTTAAACCGAGATTGTCCATTAGCGGTTTTGCCGAACCGATGTGAGCTTCACCGGCTCGCCCGCATTGGCCCACAAGCCTGTTGCCGCCGACCGAAAACTGACCCACTTGAGGCCATAGTGCCGATCCAAAACTGACCCAGGTGTTTTACTTACTCTGCCTAAATTTTGGGCAGAGGACAAACAAGGTGATCACCATGGAAATGTTGGGAAGAATTCGACGGATGTATTTGCGCGACAGAGTGTTGCTGCATGAAATCACCAAGCGCACAGAGGACTGTCGCGCAACACGGTGCGCCGCTGGCTAAGAACGCCAGAGGAGGTGCAGGTGCCGACCTACAGCAGGGTGGCTGGGTTTGGCAGGCTCAGTGGGTTCACGGCTGAGCTGGAGCAGCCGCTCAAGACCGACGCGCTGCGGATCAAGAAGGATCGGCGCACGGCACGCGCGTTGTTTGCGCAAATCAAGGCCAGCGGTTATGCCGGTGGCTACACCCGTGTCACCGACTTTCTGCGTGCCTGGCGAGCCAGCGCTGGCAAGGAGATCCGGGCCTTCGTGCCCTTGAAGTTCGAACTGGGTGAGGCATTCCAGTTTGACTGGAGCGAGGAAGGCATGGTCGTGGGCGGCATTTACCACCGCATGCAGGTCTCGCATATGAAACTGTGTGCCAGCCGGGCCTTCTGGCTGGTGCCTACAGTATTTGACGGCTACGTCGAGCGTTCAGCCAAAGTATCCAGCACCTGCCTGGTGGCGGTGGCGCGCAACCGCTACTCGGTGCCGTGTGAACTGGCGGGCCAGCGCGTTTCCACCCGACTGTATCCCCACCGGGTGGAGGTCGCCACGGATGAGGCCATTGTGGCCAGCCACGCGCGCGTGGCAAACGTTGGCCACATCTGCTACGACTGGCAGCACTACATTGCACTGATACAGCGCAAGCCCGGCGCCCTGCGCAACGGAGCGCCCTTTGCCGACATGCCAGCGCCACTGCAACGCTTGCGCCAAGGGTTGATGCGTCACGATGGCGGCGACAAGACCATGGCGCAGGTGCTCAACTGCGTATCCAGCCATGGCCTTGAGGCAGTGCTGGTGGCCGTGGAGTTGGTCATCGAATCGGGCGCACTGAGCTGCGAACACGTCCTGAACGTGTTGGCACGGCTCAATGCAGTGCCAGCACCTGCATCGGTTGAAAGCACCCTGCAACTCAAAGAGATGCCGGTGGTGCTCATTGGCGGCCCCGGCACCGGCAAGACGCATCTGGCCACCGCCATCGGCGGTGGCTGGCATTGCAGCAAAGGGCAAACGGGTGCACTTTTATTCCACGGTCGATCTGGTCAATGAACTGGAGAAAGAAAAGCGCGAAGGCAAAGCCGGACGCATTGCACTGGCGCTGATGCGCCTGGACCTGGTGATCCTGGACGAGCTGGGGTATTTGCCCTTCAGCCAGGCCGGGGGCGCCTTGCTGTTTCACCTGCTCTCCAAGCTGTATGAACACACCAGCGTGGTGATCACCACGAATTTAAGCTTCGCGGAGTGGTCTGCCGTGTTTGGCGACGCCAAGATGACGACGGCGCTCTTGGACCGGCTCACCCATCACTGCCATATCGTGGAGACGGGCAACAAGTCCTTTCGGTTCAGGCACAGCACGGATGGCCGCCAAGACGCGTATCAAGGCCAGGGAAGGCGCCCGCAAAGGCAGCTTGGCAGCACCACCAACGAAGGAGCCCGACGAGCCGTTCTGAGGGCGCGCGAGCAGGGGGACAAAGAAAAACCAGCAATTGAGTACACTTTTCCACAGTTGCTGGTTCAAATTCCAGCAACCCGCCCTGGGTCAATATTGGATCGGCAGGGTGGGTCAATATTCAATCGGCGCTGACAGAGAAAGCAAAACGCCAACATAAAGTTGGCGTTTACTACTAGCCAACACGGCTAGTTTGGTGGTTGCGCGAGTAGGATTTGAACCTACGACCTTTGGGTTATGAGCCCAACGAGCTACCAGGCTGCTCCATCGCGCGGTAATTGAGAATTATACCAGACTATGCTTTGACCGCTTCTGCATCAGCTTGAATTGCCACGGGACGGTCCACCAGTTCAACCAGCGCCATGGGTGCGTTGTCGCCGACGCGGAAACCCATTTTCAGAATACGTGTGTAACCGCCCGGGCGGGTCTTGAAACGCGGGCCCAAGTCATTGAACAACTTGGTGACGATATCGCGGTCACGCAGGCGGTCAAACGCCAAACGGCGGTTGGCCAGCGTCGCCTCTTTGGCCAAAGTAATCATGGGTTCCACCACACGGCGCAATTCTTTCGCCTTCGGCACTGTGGTTTTGATAACTTCGTGCTCAAGCAGCGAATTCATCATATTGCGCAACATGGCGAGCCGGTGCTCGCTGGTGCGGTTGAGTTTACGTAGTCCGTGTCCGTGACGCATGGTGCTTTTCCTTTATTTATAAAACCGGCAGCCGTATCAGGTACTGCCCGTGGCACTTTGCCCCTTCCATTTACGGATAGGGGCGTCCTAAAATCCGCTCCGGTTTGGAGCAGACCATTTGAACGCCAATTCAGCGTTTCTCCAAAGCGGCGGGCGGCCAGCTTTCAAGCTTCATACCCAAGGTCAAACCACGGGAAGCCAGAACCTCCTTGATTTCATTCAGGGACTTGCGGCCTAGATTTGGCGTCTTGAGCAGTTCGTTTTCGGTGCGCTGAATCAAATCACCAATATAGTAGATGTTCTCGGCCTTGAGGCAATTGGCGGAACGAACCGTCAATTCCAGCTCATCCACCGGGCGCAACAAGATCGGATCGAATTGCGTATTGCCACGAGGTGCTGGCGCGTCAAATGCTGCCAACTCGCTGCCTTCCAACTGGGCGAATACGGCCAACTGTTCGACCAAAATCTTGGCTGAAGCACGAACGGCGTCTTCAGCAGAAATCGCGCCATTGGTTTCGATTTCAACCACCAGTTTGTCCAGGTCGGTGCGCTGTTCGACGCGCGCGCTTTCGACCGTATAGCTCACCCGCTTCACTGGCGAAAACGAAGCGTCCAGAACAATCCGACCAATCGATTTCGTCGTATCGTCGGCGTGACGACGCATGGTGCCAGGTACATAACCACGGCCTTTTTCAACCTTGATCTGCATGTCCAGCTTCCCGCCATTGGACAATGTTGCAATGATGTGGTCGGGATTGATGATTTCAACATCATGCGGAGTCTGGATGTCGGCCGCAGTCACCATACCTTCGCCATCTTTGCGAAGGCTCAGGGTGACTTCCTCACGATTGTGCAGTTTGAAGACCACACCTTTGAGGTTCAACAAAATATTGACGACGTCTTCCTGGACGCCATCGATGGACGAATACTCGTGCAATACACCAGCAATGGTCACCTCAGTGGCAGCATAACCAGGCATTGAAGACAACAACACCCGACGCAATGCGTTACCCAAGGTGTGGCCATAACCACGCTCAAACGGCTCCAGTGCCACTTTGGCGCGATTGGCGCCCAATTGCTCCACATTGATTGCTTTTGGTTTCAGCAGATTTGATTGCATGCAGACTTCCTCTCAATACCCCCGGCTCATTACACCGGTAAGGCTGGTGAAGCACCTGTTTCGCGGTGCCCCGCAACCCAGGAACGATTTCAAAATAATACGGCGTGGCTTCTGGCAGCGTTCAACAGAGCCAAATCAGCGTGAGTACAACTCGACGATCAATGATTCATTGATGTCTGCCGCGAACTGATCCCGATCAGGCGCTTTCTTGAAGATACCTTCCGCTTTGTCCAAGCTGACTTCCACCCAAGCAGGCATGCCAACTTGTTGAGCCAGTTGCAAGGCTTCGACGACCCGGTTTTGTTTCTTGGATTTGTCCCGGACTGCAATCACATCGCCAGTCTTGACCATGTAAGACGGGATGTTCACAGATTGACCGTTGACAGTCAGCGCCTTGTGGGACACCAACTGACGCGCTTCAGCGCGGGTCGAGCCGAAGCCCATGCGATAGACCACATTGTCAAGGCGTGATTCCAGCAGGAACAGCAGGTTTGCACCGGTGTTCCCTTTGCGACGATCAGCCTCTTCAAAATAGCGGCGGAACTGACGCTCCAATACACCGTACATGCGCTTGACTTTTTGCTTCTCGCGCAGCTGCAGGCCGTAGTCAGAGGTACGGGCACCCGAGGTGCGGCCATGCTGGCCTGGTTTGGAGTCAAATTTCGCCTTGTCACCAATCGAGCGGCGGGCGCTCTTTAGAAACAGGTCCGTGCCTTCACGACGTGATAGTTTGGCCTTGGGGCCTAGATAACGTGCCACTTGAACTTCCTTTATGTCATCTGCCGCAGAAAACTGCGGGAGCCATCAACAGAAGTTGATGGCGGTGGGCTTCTTAAAACGAATTACGGAATAAAACCTGATTGCAAAACAATCAGATGCGACGCCGTTTTTGAGGCCGGCAACCGTTATGCGGCACGGGTGTCACATCAGCAATCATGTTGATGCGAATACCCAGTGCCGCCAGAGCGCGAACCGAAGACTCACGACCTGGACCGGGGCCCTTGATTTCGACATCAAGGTTCTTGATGCCCTGTTCAACGGCTGCGCGACCTGCCACTTCGGATGCCACCTGGGCGGCAAACGGCGTGGACTTGCGTGAGCCCTTGAATCCCTGACCACCTGACGAAGCCCAGGACAAGGCATTGCCCTGACGGTCTGTGATCGTGATGATGGTGTTGTTAAATGAAGCGTGCACATGTGCAACGCCGTCCGCCACATTCTTGCGGACTTTTTTGCGTACGCGTTGAGCAGCTGTATTGGTAGGAGCTTTTGCCATATTGGTCTCTCAGTCCCTGTTATTTCTTCAACGACGCAGCCGCCTTGCGGGGGCCTTTGCGCGTGCGTGCGTTTGTGCGGGTGCGCTGACCACGCATGGGCAAGCCACGGCGATGGCGGAACCCGCGATAGCAGCCAATATCCATCAATCGCTTGATGTTCATGGTTGTTTCGCGCCGCAGGTCACCTTCAATGGTGAACTGGGCAATCTGGTCGCGAATTTTTTCCAGATCTCCATCAGTCAAATCTTTGATCTTCTTGGAATAAGCGATGCCACAAGCTTCGCAAATTTTGCGGGCGCGGGTGCGACCAATTCCGAAGATTGCGGTTAAGCCAATTTCGGAATGCTGTTGCGGCGGAATATTGATGCCAGCGATACGTGCCATTTTTGTCCTCTAAAACTTTTGCAATTAACCCTGGCGCTGCTTGTGACGCGGATCAGTACAGATCACACGGACAACACCCTTGCGCCGAATAATTTTGCAGTTGCGGCAAATTTTCTTGACCGAAGCCGAAACTTTCATTTCATTCTCCTAATAATCCAAACCGTGCCCCGAACACCGGGGCCGGATAAAACTTACTCAATTCCACAAATCCGCCAATTCAAGAAGACTTGAAATTTGCCTTCTTCAGCAATGACTCGTATTGCTGCGACATCATGTAATTTTGCACTTGCGACATGAAGTCCATGGTCACCACTACGATGATCAGGAGCGAAGTGCCACCAAAATAAAACGGCACGTTGTATTTCAAGATCAGAAACTCGGGCAACAAACACACCAAGGTAATGTAAATGGCGCCGGCCAAAGTCAGTCGTAACAGGATCTTATCAATGTATTTGGCAGTCTGGTCCCCTGGCCGAATTCCAGGAATGAAAGCACCGCTCTTCTTCAAATTGTCTGCCGTTTCCCGGCTGTTAAACACCAGCGCCGTATAGAAAAAGCAGAAGAACACAATCGCCGCCGTATAAAACATGATATAGATTGGCTGGCCCGGCGTCAAAGAACCGGCAATGTCTTTCAGCCAGCGCAT
>JANMVT010000209.1:0-6473 GCA_031392945.1 Rhodoferax sp.
CGATGTTCAACAGTCAGCCACGGCAACCCGCTTCATAGAAAACGACCTGAACACGGCTGTGCCTGGCTTCATCAGCTTGATCGTCTTGGTGGAAACCTGCTGGGTACTCCAGCGCCTTTATGCCGCCACCGGGCTTGAACTGCTGGAGACTGTGGCTGACTTGTTGGGGCACGCCCATTTTCAGGTCGAGAGCCGCGCGGTGGTGCAAGCGGCCGTGCAGCGTCTGCGCAAGCTCAAAAGCAAGGCAGGCTTTGCGGATCACCTGATTGTTGAAGTCGCCAGGATGCAAGGCTGCACCCACACCGTGAGTTTTGACAAGGTCGCCGTGCGATCGGCTGGCATGCTGCTGTTGGCTTGAAAGAATTTAACAACGCCCCTAAATCAGCAAGCTGTTGCCGGTCTTGCCTGCCAATACAAGTCAAGCCAGCTTTTTGATCGCAGCCGCGAGCATACCCACGATCTGGTCGATGTGCGATTTCTCCACAATAAAAGGCGGTGCCAGCACCAGCACCTCGCCCGCCGGGCGCACCATCACGCCCTGGTGGAAACATTCCAGAAAAATGTCATAGGCGCGTTTGCCGGGCAGGCCGTCAATGCCGCTGAGTTCCACCGCGCCGGCCAGGCCCAGGGTGCGGATGCCAATCACATTGGGCAGGCCCTTGAGGGCACTGTGCATGGCGTCGCCCAGCAGCTTGCCCATCTCGCCCGCGCGGGCAAACAGGCCGTCTTGTTTGAACAGGTTCAAGGTCGCGACGGCGGCGGCGCAGGCCACCGGGTGGCCTGAATAGGTGTAGCCGTGCATCAGCTCAATCGCATGCGCGGGGCTTTTCTCATTGACGGCCATCATGGTGTCAAACAGGTGCTGGCGGCAGATCACACCCCCCAGCGGAATCACGCCATTGGTGACGGCCTTGGCAAAGTTCAGCATGTCGGGCACCACGCCAAAATAGTCGGCGCCAAAGTTGGTTCCCAGGCGGCCAAAACCGGTAATGACTTCGTCGAAAATCAGCAGGATGCCGTGTTTGTCGCAAATCTGGCGCAGGCGCTGCAGGTAACCCTTGGGCGGCAGGTACCAGCCGGGGCTGCCGGCAACGGGCTCGACGATGATGGCCGCGACGTTGCTCGGGTCGTGCAAGGGCAGGATGCGGTTTTCGAGATCGTCCAGCGGATGCGCCAGGCCGGCTTGCCAGGCCGGCAGTTCGCCGTGAATGTAGGCATGGTTGACCGGGTCGTGGATGAAGGGCATGTGGTCCACACGCGGCAGCAGGCTGGTGCTGAAGGCCTTGCGGTTGCCCGGAATGCCGCCCACACTCATGCCGCCAAAACCCACGCCGTGGTAACCCTTTTCGCGGCCGATAAACACCGTGCGGTGGCCTTCGCCCCGGGCGCGGTGGTAGGCCAGCGCCACCTTCAACGAGGTATCCGACGCCTCGGAACCCGAGTTGCAGAACAGCACCTTGTTCAAATCACCCGGCGCCATGCCGGCAATCATTTCGGCCGCCTTGAAGGCCACATCATTGGTGGCCTGGAAAGCAGTGGAATAGTCCAGGGTGTCGAGCTGCTTCTTGATCGCCTCATTGATCGGCTTGCGGTTATGCCCAGCGGCCACACACCACAGGCTGCTGATGCCGTCGATCACATCGCGGCCATCATGGGTTTTGAACATCATGCCGTCGGCCGCCACGATGACGCGCGGGTTGTCCTTGAAGCCCCGGTTGGGGGTGAAGGGCAACCAGTGGTTGTCCATGTTGAAATCGATTTTGGCCATGAAATTCTCCAAAAGGAAGTGAAGGCGCTGGCACCTGCAAAGGTCAAAGTTTAATGAATTGGCGCAAAGTGCCTATAGGGCAAAGCCCTGCGACAATTCAGGCCCAATGACCAGTACCTACGTTTTAACCCTTTCCTGCCCCGACCGCCTGGGCCTGGTGCATGCGGTGTCCGGTTTTTTGCTGGCGCGCGATTGCAATATCGAGGAAGCCGCCCAGTACAACGACCGCGCCACCGGCCTGTTTTTCATGCGGGTGCAGTTTGCCGCCCAGCAGATTTCAAGTGACGGCCTGCGCCGCCAGCTGGCCGAGTTTGCCGCGCCCTTCCAGATGCAGGCGGCCTTGCATGCCATAGACCAGGCTATGAAAACCGTGCTGATGGTAAGCCGCGACGGGCACTGCCTGAATGACCTGCTGTTTCGCTGGAAGAGTGGCCTGGTGCCGCTGGACATCCGCGCCATCATCTCCAACCACCGCGACTTCTACCAGCTGGCAGCCAGCTACAACGTGCCGTTTCACCACATTGCAGTCACCGCCGCCACCAAGGCGCAGGCCGAAGCGCGTGCTTATGAGGTGATAGAAGCGGAAGGCGCAGAGCTGGTGGTGCTGGCGCGATACATGCAGATTTTGAGCGACGGCCTGTGCCGCAAGCTGGCTGGCCGCGCCATCAACATCCACCACTCGTTCCTGCCCAGCTTCAAGGGCGCCAAGCCGTATTTCCAGGCGCATGATCGCGGCGTCAAACTGATAGGCGCCACCGCGCATTACGTCACCACCGACCTGGACGAAGGCCCCATCATCGAGCAGGACGTGGCCCGCGCCGACCACAACAAGACGGTAGAAGACCTGACCGCCATGGGCCGCGACACCGAAAGCCAGGTGCTGGCCCGCGCCGTGAAATGGCACAGCGAGCACCGGGTGCTGCTGAACGGCCACAAGACCGTCATTTTCAAATAGACCCGCCCTTTCGACCTTTCAGGAGACTCACCATGTCCGTTCACACCCTCGCCGCTTCACGCGGCCTTGACCCTGTAACCCAGGCCAAAATCCACCTCGCCGCAGCACACAGGCTTGCGGCACTGCATGAGCTCGAAGAAGGCATCGACAACCATTTCACTGTCACTATGCCCGGCAAGGAGGACCAGTTCCTGATCCTGCCCTTCGGCATCCATTGGTCCGAAGCCCGCGCCAGCGACATGATGGTGTTCAACGAAGCGGGCGAGACGCTCGCAGGCTCAGGCCCGGTGGAGTTGTCGGCCCGCTGCATCCATGCGCCCATCCACCGCATCGCCGGCGCGAAAGTGGTGCTGCACACCCACCAGACCTGGGCCACGGCGCTGAACATGCTGCAAGACAACCGGCTGCACGCCACCACGCAGACCTCGGCGTTTCTGCATGGCCACATCGCCTATGACAACACCTACACCGGCCTGGCCGACACGCTGCACGAAGGCGAGCGCCTGGCGGCTGTTCTGGGCAAAAACCACTACATCTTCATGAAGAACCACGGCGTGCTGGTGGTGGGCGACACAGTGGCGCAGGCCTACCGGCGCATTTACCGCCTGGAGCGCGTCTGCCGCATGCAGCTGATCGCCATGGCGGCTGCCACGGGCACCGGCCAGCAACTCGCCGTGCTCAGTCAGGACGTGGTGGCGCGTGTGCAAATGCCCAACCCGCACGACAGCCACCCGCGTGAGGAGCGCGAGCGCCTGTTCTTTGACGCGATGATGCGGGTGCTTGACCGGGAGCTGCCTGGATATCGGGAATAACTGCTCAAATCGGGCTCTAGCCCTCGGGGGATAAGCGTAATTTGCTATTTTATTAGTAGCAAACGCCACGATTGGCATTGGCATTGGCAAAATGTTTAGTTTCAGACATATATGGCAAATTTGACGAAATTTAGCAAATTGCCATCTGTGTAAATATACTACAATATTGCCATGAACCCCACAAGCAGCATCTCCAATGGCAGGGTCGTGGTCCCCGCAGCCATACGGGCGCAACTGGATTTGCGCGATGGCGACCAATTGATTTGGTCTACCCAGAACGGTGATTTGGTGGCCACCACCCGTCGCGCGCAGTTGCGCAAAGCCCAGGCCTTGTTTCAAAAATTCGTGCCGACGGATTCTGCGTCTGCCGCTGATGAATTGATGGCTGAGCGCAGGGCCGAGGCTGAACAGCCGTGAGCAAAAAAGCCGCGCTCGGCACGTTGCTGGATGCATCGGCCGTGTTGGCGTTTTTGCAGGGCGAGCCCGGCGCAGAGATGGTGCGCCTTGCCCTGGAGGCCGACAACTGCTGGGTGGGCGCCGCCAATCAGGCTGAGATCATCGCCAAATCGATTGATCGCGGCGTCGACCGCCCAAGCCTGCAAGCCGTATTGGCCGACTTGGCCTACTCCGTAGTGGCAATCACACCCGAAGACGGCGCGCAAGCCGGATGGTTGCGCCAGCAAACCCGCGCGACGGGTTTGAGTTTGGGCGACCGCCTTTGCCTGGCCCAGGCGCAACGATTGAAAGCCAGGGTATTGACCGCGGACCGCCCCTGGCTGAACGTGGCGTCGGACCTGGGTTTGACGATTCAATGTATTCGCCCCAATGGGCATTGAGCTGCGCAATGGCGATGAATCCCGGTCGGTAAGTCGCTCCCCATAGATTGCGCCGTTTCGGCATCGGCTGCAAAGCAAGCCCCACCCCAGCGCCCCCGGTGCGCGATTGCTGCGGGCCCTTCGGGCAACCATCTACAGTACGCAGTCTCTGGGCCGCCGCGCAAACTCGCCTGCGGCTCAAACACGCGCGGCTGAGTCGTCTCGCGGCGCGAGACCCTCACCCAGAGCCTTTGCGTGCTTCGAGGTCGCATCAGACGCGCGCCGGGGGCGCTGGGGTGGGGCAGGCTTGGGGTAGTCCTTACTTGTCACAGCATCTACGTGAAACAGCGTGTCATCTTCTTCCTTCAGAGGCTGCTCGACTCTGCTACGGAGCCAACGATTCGGCCCTTCGCATATTGACTGGAGCGTGGTCTTGAATTCAAGCACGATTCTGGCAACAAGACATCGGCGGACTTCTGTTCGAAGATGCAAAGGTCTGTTTGAAATGCTGAGTCGCCACGTTTCGGCTCGCGAATTCGACTTTCGAACATTACGCGGAGATTGTTGTCGACAGTAACCTGATACAACAAAGCTGCACCACGCCTGACGACTAGCGGCTGGCCTTTCAGCTCATCCTCGATAAGGCGATGTGCGGTCTCGACGAAGACACTCTCTTTTGCCATGGGGACCTCTGGTCAAATGGATTCTGCGTACTGTAGATGGTTGCCCGAAGGGCCTCTAGCAATCGCCGTCTGCTCTTCACCGGTCAAGCAGAAACCTGCGCCGTCAGCTTCAATCCCAACGCCCGGCAAACCCGCGCGATCGTGTCGAACCGTGGCTGTGAGTTGGGGCGCAGGGCCTTGTACAAAGCCTCACGCGTGAGCCCGGCGGCGCGGGCCACCTCGGTCATGCCGCGCGCACGGGCGACCACCCCTAGCGCGTGGGTCAGCTCCGACGAGTCGTCGTCTTCCAGCACCTGACTCAGGTAGACGGAAATGTCTTCGTCGGTTTTAAGGTGCTCGGCAAGGTCGAAGTCCGGCAGTTCAGACACTTTGATTTTTTTGACCATCTTCACTCCTGTCATGTTTGATCTGGAAACTCAAGGGCAGCAGCCAGTTTTTTGGCTTTGGCAATGTCGCGCGCCTGGCTGGCCTTGCTGCCGCCGCCCAGCATCAACACCAATACCGCACCCTGCTGCACGAAATACATGCGCCAGCCGGGGCCAAAGAACTCGCGCATTTCCATCACGCCATCGCCCACCGATTGAACATCGCCCAAGTTGCCCCTCTGTGCCTTGTCAAGGCGCCGCGCAAGCCGGATTTTGGTTTCGCGGTCACGCAGGCCCTCAAACCAAGCGTCAAATTCAGGTAGGCGCTTGACGGTGATCATAGGCAGATTGTAATCACTTGTTCACAATGCTGCAAACAGCACCAAGCCTGCCCCACCCCAGTGCGCCCGGCGCGCATCTGATGCGGCCTCGGAGCACGCAACGGCACTGTGTGAGGGTCTCGCGCGGCGACGCGGCAACTTCATGCTGCCAGTCCGCAAGGGCCGCCATATTAGGACTTTTTGCGTTTGGCACGAGCATCAACCCGACTTTTGAATTCTTCGTAGCGGTCGGCAAGATCGTAAACATATTCAACGATAGCATTTACGAAGGTTTGCAAGTCTTCAGCGTCGTGGCGCGAAATGCTAATGTCTTCTGGATGCGCGGCAAGATTACGAAACGCTTGAAGTTGTTGGCTCCAGTCGTATAACCGTTCATCGATAACTTTACGGTCCTTGAGTTGCTTAATGCCCTCACCGAGCGTGATCTTCTTCTTTTGCTTTGTTGGAGTAGCCAGCGCTGTTGTCGTAGAAGTCGTTTCAGGCACTGAATCGAGAACGTCGCGACAAAGTGCCTCAAGCGCACGCCCAAGCATTACGCACGCCCCCCGTGCCAGAATGACCTGCTACACCTACCCCTGTTAGTTTAGAGAGCAAAGAGGTAGGTATGAAGATCAATCATCAAGCCAAGGCACAGATGCATGCAGCCAGGAATTCTGCCGATACAGGGTTAGCGTTCCGGCATCTCATCTATAAAGGGTTCGATGAATCTGTGATCCTCGTATTTCCGTAATGAG
>JANMVT010000229.1:0-3013 GCA_031392945.1 Rhodoferax sp.
CCTGCGCAACTCGTCCCAAAAGCGCTGGTCGCTCCAGGCCTCCACCTTGTCATCGATGGGGCACTGCACGTAATAGCGGCTGCGCGTCAGGCTGCGCATCGAGCACAGGCTGAAGCCGCGCGCGCTGTTGCCGTAAACAATGGCGTGCGGCGACACTGGCGGCACATCGGCCAGCACGCCGAGCCAGCCAAACGGGTAGGTGCGCTCGAATTCGGTGACTGCGCCTTCGGGCACTGCCTTGCGGCAGACGCCGTGGAAGCCGTCGCAACCGGCGATGAAATCGGCTTGCAGCTCGTGCGCCTGGCCGTCTTTTTTGTAGCTCACACGCGGCGTCTGTCCGTCGAAGTCGTGGACTGCGGCATCTCCCGCCTCGTACACCGTTTGCAGCCCGGAGGCGGCGCGCGCCGCCATCAAGTCGCGCGTGACCTCGGTCTGGCCATAAGCCGTCACCACTTTGCCGCCGGTCAAGCCCGCCACATCAACCGGATGGCGCTTGCCGCCGAAGACCAGCTCGATGGCGTGGTGCACCACGCCTTCCTTTTGCACGCCCGCGCCCACGCCGGCCTCATGCAGCATGTCCACCGTGGTCTGCTCCAGAATGCCCGCGCGGATGCGCCCCAGCACGTAGCCAGGGCTCTGGCGCTCAATGATGATGTTGGCGATGCCGGCTTTGTGCAGCAGCGCGCCGAGCAGCAGGCCCGAGGGGCCGGCGCCGATGATGGCGACTTGGGTTCGCATGATGGCTCCTGTTGTGAATGGTGCAAGCTTAGAGGCGTTGCTGCGTTTCGAACAGCCCGCAAGCCACCATTTGTGCGATGATTGCACTGAATGTGCGATAGTCGCGCAGCGTGTGAAAGGCGGCTGGATGGCCATAGCCAGGGCGGATTTCATCGAGGGCATGGCCAAGGGCATGGCGGTGCTGGAGAGTTTTGACACCGAGCGCCAGCGCCTCAATGCGACGCTGGCCGCCGCGCGCTCCGGCATCACGCGCGCGGCGGCGCGCCGCCATCTGCTCACCCTGGCCCATCTGGGTTATCTGGAGACCGACGGCAGTTATTACTGGCTGTCCAGCAAGGTCTTGCGCTTCTCGGGCAGTTACCTGGCGTCCTCGCGCCTGCCGCGCACGATCCAGCCCACTTTGAACCGGCTGGCGGTGCAGGCGCAGGAGTCGTTCTCGGCCGTGGTGCTGGACGGTGATGAAGTCGTGATTGTGGCGCGCAGCGGCAATGACCGCAACGCCAGCGCAACCGCTGGCGGCCGCGTGATCGCCTACGGCCTGCATATGGGCGCCCGTCTGCCGGCCCACGCCACGTCCACCGGGCGGGTGTTGCTGGCGGCCAAAACCAAAACGGCTTTCGGCGAGTGGATGAAGGGGCGCCAGCTGGCCCGCATGACACCCCTGACTACCACCGATGCCCGCGCGTTCAGGGCGGTGATTGACCAGGTGCGCCAGGATGATTTTTGCCTTTCCAGCGAGGAGCACGAGCTGGGCGTGCATGCGCTGGCAGTGCCGTTGCGCAACAGCAAGGGTGTGACCGTGGCTGCCCTCAATGTGGTGGCGTCGCAGAGCCGGCTGTCCACCGCATCCATGCAGCGCGATCTGCTGCCTTTGCTGCTGGAGGCGTCACATACGCTCAGGCCGCTGCTGTAGGGCGGGCCATTGCCGCGCCGGGCTCGCTCAGGGGCTAAACGCCGAGGTGCTGCTCCAGCAGTTCGGGCTTGGCAATCAGCGCGTCCGAGCTGCCATCAAACACCACCTGGCCCTTCACCAGGATCACGTTGCGTGTGCTGATTTGCGTCACGTGTTTCCAGTTTTTGTCGACGATCACGCTGCTGATGCCACTCTCGCGGATCAGGCCGCAAATGCGCCAGATCTCGCGTGCAATCAGCGGGGCCAGGCCTTCGGTGGCTTCATCGAGGATCAGCACATCGGGGTTGGTCATCAAGGCGCGGCCAATCGTCAGCATTTGCTGCTCACCACCGCTGAGTTGCTGGCCGCCGTGGCCCAGGCGTTCCTTGAGGCGGGGAAAGGTGTCCAGCACGCGGTCGTAGTGCCAGTCCTGCTGGCGTTTGGCGCGCGCTTGCGCGGCATCGCTGGTGCCAGCACGCGCGGCCATGACCAGGTTTTCTTTCACGCTCAAGTTGCCAAAGATGCCCCGGCCTTCGGGCACATAGGCAATGCCGAGACGGGCCACCTCAAAGG
Source organism: Rhodoferax sp. (assembly GCA_031392945.1). Lineage (GTDB taxonomy): Bacteria > Pseudomonadota > Gammaproteobacteria > Burkholderiales > Burkholderiaceae_C > JANYCG01. The sequence continues at coordinate 2,204 of JANMVT010000229.1, forward strand.
GCGGGCGGCCCATCGTCGCCTTGCCCATGACGTGCACCGAACCGGAACGCGGCTTGACCAGGCCCATCACGCTTTTGAGCAGCGTGCTTTTGCCCATGCCGTTGCGCCCCATCAGGCCGATGGTCTCGCCGCGCGCCACGTGGAAGTCGATGCCGCGCAGGATATGGCTGGCCCCGTAGTAGGTGTTGAGGTCTTTGGCGGCGATCAACATACCGTTCGCCCTGAGCCTGTCGAAGGGTGGTTGATCGTATGAACTGGCTTCGACAAGCTTAGCCCGAACGGTTGAATTTTCATGCGTGTTCCTCGCCCAGATAGGCGGCCTGCACTTTGGCATCGGCTCTGATGTCTGCCGGTGTGCCGCTGGCAATGACCTGGCCGTTCACCATCACGGTCAGGTGGTCGGCCAGCGCAAACACAGCATCCATGTCGTGCTCCACCAGCAGCATGGCGTGATCCTTTTTGACCCGCAGCAGTAGGCCCACCATGGCCTCGGCCTCGGCCACACCCATGCCGGCCAGGGGTTCGTCCAGCATCAGCACCTGCGGCTCGGTGGCCAGCGTCATGGCGATCTCCAACTGCCGTTGCTCGCCGTGGCTGATCGTGCCGGCAATGGCATTGCGTTTGTTTTGCAAGCCGGAAAGCTCAATAGTCCTCGTCGCACGGTCATTGACAACTATTGATTTAATAGCGACCTTGCGTGTGTCGGACAGCCAGGACAGTGGCGACCAGGGGGCTTGCCCGGCGCGCGACTGCGAGGCCAGCCGCACGTTTTCCCACACCGTGAAGGGCAGGAAAATATTCGTCTTCTGG
>JANMVT010000230.1:0-10707 GCA_031392945.1 Rhodoferax sp.
CCGTGTGGCGGTGATGTACCTGGGCCGCATCGTCGAGATCGCCGCCCGCGATGACTTGTACCGCGAGCCGCTGCATCCCTACACGCAGGCCCTGTTGTCTGCCGTACCGGTGGCTGACCCGCTGGTGGAAAAACGGCGCAAACGCATCGTCGTACAGGGCGAAGTGCCCAGCGCACTGAACCCGCCCACGGGTTGCCGTTTCCACCCGCGCTGTGCGCAAGTGATGGACCGCTGCCGCGTTGACGATCCTGCGTTGCAAGAGCTGGGCGGCGGCCGCTCGGTCGCCTGCCATCTGTACGCTGGAACTGAAGTTCGGTCTGAACCCGCTGTTCGTCGCGCGCACCCTAATGCGTGATACGCCAACCATCGCAGGGCGCGGTGGTTGGGTCAGGTGACCGGGCTTTCGGGTGGAATGCGCGTGGAAGCGATATTTCAGTCATCCCAAAAAATGCCCAAGCGTCAGCTTGACGCATTTTTCGCATCCGCGCGTGCTTCCACCCGAAAACCGCATGCACCTGACCCTGCCGCCGCGCCCGGGCCGCAGGTAACAACGTCCAGCACATCTGGGCAACGCCGAAAAACACAAATCCAGAAATCATCAAGGCCCCGAGGGAAAGTCTGGAGCCTCCTGCGCCATGCCGCGTGCCAGAATGATTCAGACAAACTCATTCCCACGCTTAGGAGCCCCATGAAATTTCTGAATTCTGCAGGCAAGGTCTTGCTGGGCAGCCTGGTCATTTCAATCAGCGCCTACGCCCAAAACATCTCCATCGCCACCGGCGGCACTGGCGGCGTCTATTACCCCATGGGTGGCGGCATGGCGGCGGTGTTGTCCAAGTTTGTGCCGGGCATGCAGGCCACGGCCGAGGTCACAGGCGGCTCGGTGGACAACCTCAAACTGATTGGCAGCGGGAAGCCCTACATCGGCCTGGTGATGACCGACGCCAGCCAGGATGCCTACCGGGGCGAAGACAAATTCAAGGGCAACAAGGTGCCGCTGCGCACCCTGATGATCCTCTACCCCAACCGCATGCACGTGGTCAGCGTTGAAGGGCGCGGCATTGCCAAGATGACCGATCTCAAGGGCAAACGCGTGTCCACCGGCTCGCCCGGCAGCGCGACCGAAGTGATGGCGTTTCGCCTGATCGAGGCATCGGGCCTGGACAAGGACAAAGACCTGAAACGCGAACGCCTGGGCGTGGCCGAGTCGGTCAATGCGGTCAAAGACGGCAAGATCGACGCCTTCTTCTGGGTCGGCGGCCTGCCCACAGCGGGCGTGACCGACCTGGCCAACACGCCCGGCACAAAGATCAAGCTGGTGGACCATGCCGACGCCGTGGCCGCCATGAACAAGAAATACGGCAACCTGTATGTCGAGGACGTGATCCCCAAAGACATGTACCGGGGCATGGACGCCGAAAACAAGCAGGCCACCGTGATGAACATCCTGGTGTCGCATGAAAACATGGACGACAAGACCGCCTACAACATCGTCAAGACCATCTTTGACAAGCGCGACGACCTGATCGCCGTGCACAAGGAGGCGATGAACTTCAAGCTGGAGAACCAGAAGACGGCGGCCTCGCCGATCCCCTTTCACCCCGGCGCGCTCAAGTACTTTGCTGAAAAAGGTGTCAAGCTCAATTGACGGCGCCCCTGATGAATGATGCGCCCCAGGTCGTGGTCAGCGAGGCATCGCTGCAAAAGGCCGAAGAATTCATCGAAGCCGAAGAAGGCGCTGCCAACAAACTCAAGGGCTGGCTGGCCATTTTTGTGACCGTGCTGGCGTTTGTGATGTCGGTGTTTCACCTGTACACCGCCTATGCGATTGTGCCGACGCAAACCCTGCGACCGGTGCACGTGGGGTTTGTGCTGTCCCTGTGTTTCCTGATGTTCCCCATTGCCGCGCGCTTTCGCCACCGCATCATGTGGTGGGACTGGATTGCGGCGGCCCTGTCCATCGCCGTGGTGGTCTACCTGATCCAGGGCGGGGACGACATCACCGACCGCAACACCTCGCCTGAAGCCTGGGACATATTTTTTGGCCTGGCGCTGATCGTGATGGTGCTCGAAGCCATGCGCCGCACCAATGGCTGGATCATGCCCATCATCACCTCGGCCTTTATTGCCTATGCGTTGTTGGGGCCTTACCTGCCCGCACCCTGGACGCACAAGGGTTACGAGATTGGCCGCCTGGTGGGGGTGATGTACATGACGCTTGAAGGCATCTACGGCGTGGCGGTGGATGTGTCGTCGTCGCTGATCATCCTGTTCACGATTTTTGGCGCCTTCCTGCAGTATTCGGGTGCGGGCAAGTTTTACATTGACTTTTCGTTTTCGGCCATGGGCGGCAAACCGACGGGCGCTGGCCGCACCGTGGTGCTCGCCTCGTTTTTGCTGGGCGGGCCCTCGGGTTCGGGTGTTGCCACCACCGTCACCCTGGGTGCTGTGGCCTACCCCATGCTGGCCAAGGCCGGTTACGAGAAAAACGCCGCCGGTGGCCTGCTGGCTGCGGGCGGCCTGGGCGCCATCATCTCGCCGCCGGTGCTGGGCGCAGCCGCCTTCCTGATCGCCGAGTTCCTGAAGATCTCCTACCTCGACGTGTTGTTGATGGCGGTGATACCGACCCTGATGTTTTACCTCGCGCTGTTCCTGATGGTCGAGATCGACGCGCGCAAATACAACATGGGCAACACCCTGATCGAGAAGGCCGACACGGTCTGGAACCTGACGCGCAAATACTGGTACCACTTCCTCTCCCTAGTCTCCATCGTTTTCTTCATGATGTGGGGGTATTCGCCCGTGCTGTCGGTGTTCTGGGCCACGGTGGTGTCTTTCGTCACCAGCTTCCTGCGGCGCGACACGGCCCTGTTCTCGTATGACCTGTTCACGGGCAAGGGCTCCTTCGCCAAAAACCTGTTCCAGTCGCCCTTTGTCAAGGCCATGGAAGGTGGTTCCATCGGTGTGCTCAACGTGGCAGCCACCTGCGCGGGCGCGGGCATCATCGTGGGCGTCGTCACGCTGACGGGCCTGGGGCTGAAGTTCAGCACCATCGTGATCGACTACGCGGGCGGATCCCTGCTGCTGACGGCCATCTTCACCTCGCTGGTGGTCTGGATCGTCGGGCTGGCCGTGCCGGTCACCGCGTCTTACATCATCTGCGCGGTGATTGCGGCGCCGGCCCTGATCAAGCTCGGTGTGCCCGACTTTGCCGCCCACATGTTCATCTTTTATTACGCGGTGTTGTCCGAAGTGTCGCCACCCACGGCCCTGTCGCCCTTTGCCGCCGCCGCCATCACCGGGGGCGACCCGTACAAGACCACGCTGCAATGCTGGAAGTACACCGTGCCGGCCTTCCTCGTGCCCTTCATGTTTGTGCTGGACCCCGCTGGCCAGGGCCTGCTGCTGATGGGCTCGACCAAGGCGCTGGCCACGGCCAACTGGTGGTCCATCGCCCAGGTCTCGCTGACCTGCGCCCTGGGCATTGCCGCGCTGGCAGCCGGCTTTCAGGGCTGGGCCTGGCTGCGCACCACCGTGGTGGAGCGGTGCATGTTCATCGTGGCCGGTTTTGCCCTGGTCTACCCCGGCGCCATTGCGGACATGCTGGGCATAGGCCTGGTAGCGGTGGCCTGCGTTTTGCAGTACCTGCGGGCGGGCAAGGAATCCGGACAGATAGCCCCGCCATGAGTCAGCGCTGACGTGCCAGCGCCCGTGCAAATAATCTGCATGAACCTATTCATCCGACACATGTTGTCGCACCCCAGCGGCATAGTTCCCCACATGTTTAACGAGGGGGAATCTCATGCTCGAACGACGCCAGTTTATTCAAGGCTTGACAGCGGCAGCAGCATTGAATCATTTGCCAGGCATCGCATTGAACCAATTCAATTCCCGGCAGCCTGAAATCAAATCACCGGCGGATGGCGTCAATAGTCTGGAAGAAGATGTCGGCTTCGGGACCCGGATCAAAGTGATGGGCGTCGCCCTCGCAATCCTCCCGGGGCACTGTCCGCATTGCAATTCCGTAAATTTGAATCTGCGTTTATGACACAGTAAGATTAGGGAAGCGCGGATTTATGCCTCGCAGCCCGTGATCACTTGGCTTGGGCGGTCGGTGGACTTGGTTTTTTTGGCAAATATCCCCGATATTTGCTGCAACTATGACGCATGACGTTCATCCACTTTGCCCGACGGAGTTCAGCCATCCAGATCCAGCAGCGCAAGCGCCTCGCGCAGGTCTGCGGTCTCAAAACCCTCCGAAAAACCGCTGCAAACCTTGACCAGCAGTTCGCGCGCGGTTGCTTCGGATGCGTGTTTGCGCCGGTGGCGAAAAAGGCTGGCCGCAGCGCGCAATTCCCATGATGGTGCTTGTTGACGGACGGCAACGGCCAGCGCTTCTTCGAAAGCCGCCTGGGCTTCAGTGGCATGGTCTCCTGGGAGCATCAAGAGCAATTCGCCGCGCAGGCGCAGGGCCTCGGCATGCCACCATCGCTCCTGGCTTTTCTCCATCGCCGCAAAGGCTTGTGTCAGCACCTCGAGGCCCTGATCCGGACGGCCGGTGCGCGCCAACGAAGTCGCCAGCAAGCACAGCAACGCCGGTCGGCAAAGTTCGGCGCCCGAAGCCTCGTAGGTGGTGAGCGCGCTGCGCATCGCCGCGATTCCATGTTCGGCGTTGGCATGCTCCAGCAACGTGCTTCCGTTCAATCCCGCGCTGGACAGTCCCCAAAACGGGAAGCCGTATTCGTCGCAGATCTTGACCGCCTCGGCGGTGGATTCGCGCACGGCGGCGTCTTCACCAAGCAGCTTGAACAACCAAGCGGAGAAGTAAAGCCCGAAGGCGAGCGTGAATGGATGCTCGAGCGAACGCGCGCAGGCCATTGCGGCTTGCATCTTCTGCCGCGCCTGGTCTGGATAACCCAGAGCCCAGACCGCCAGCGCTTCATGGGTCATGACGGCGACGCCGGTATCGGCGCCTCCGTGTTCGAAGATCAGCGCGTGGTGCAGCTTCGGGTCGTACATTGCGGCACCGCGCTCCAGGTAGGGTCGCCCGAGCGCGAAGTTGCCCATGTAGAAATGCGGGATGCCATTCATCTGGCAAGTCTCCAGCAGCAGCGCCGATTCTTGTCTGCGTTCCGCCAGCTCGCGGTATTGTCCGGCAATCTCAAGCGCGGTGTCCAGCGGTCCGCCGGTCAGGTAGAACACCCACAGGCCCCAAAGTATGTTGGGCAGTTGGGGCGATTCCCCGACCTCCAGGGCAAGTGCGTGCGCGCGGGTGTAGGTTCGCTCCACATCGGCGGCGGCATAACCCCGGGTCGCGACCAGTGGAATGCCGATCGCCACGCGCAATGCCAACTCGCGCTGCACGCGCCCGATTCCCGCAGGTAGCCGCTCGATCAGATCAAGGCCCTTCGTCAGGGAGGCGATCGCCTCGATGTTGGCGGTGCGCTCGATGGCGAATTGGCCAGCTTTCTGCCAATAGTCGAGCGCCAGCTCGGTCATCCCCGCTTCGGTGTAATGGTGGGCCAGAAGCGCGGGCTGGGTGTCGCGCGCCGCAGGAAAGCGTTCCTCCAGCGCGATGGCGATTTTCTGATGGTAAATTTGCCGCCGGCTTTTCAGCAGCGATTGGTAGGCAGCATCGAGAATCAGCGCATGCTTGAACAGATAGACCGTGTTGGAGGGCGATCCGCGGCGGTAAATCAGCTCCGCCTCGACCAATTGTCCAAGCGCCTGGCGCAGGGTTGCCTCGTCCAGGGGGGACACGGCGCGAATCAGCTCATGGGAGAATTCGCGCCCGATTGCCGACGCTAGCTGTGCGGTATCGCGTGCCGACGATTGGCGGTCCAGCCGCGCCATCAGCGAATCTTGCAGCGTGGTCGGAATGGCCAGAGGCGGCAACGGCCCCCGCAACGCGTATCCGCCCTCCTCGTGGTGCAGCAGGTCGGACTCCAGCAGCATCTTGACCAATTCCTCGATGAAAAGCGGGACTCCATCGGTCTTGGCGATGATCTGCTCGACCACTTCAAGCGGCAGTCGGCTGCCGTGCAGCAACTCGGCGATCATTGCCTCGGTCTGCGATTTCGTCAGGCGGTCCAGCGTCAGGAAGCTCAGGTGCTGGCTCGCCGTCCACGGTGGCTGGAATTCCGGACGGCAAGTCAGAATCACCAGTGTTCGCGCGGTCGGCACCTGTTCGAGAATCCGCGTGAGGAGCTCGATGGTGGACGGGTCGGCCCAGTGCAGATCTTCGACCACGAACAGCACTGCGTCGCGCTGCGCGGCTTCAACCAGCCGTTCAGTCAACAGATCGAGGGTTTGTTGCTTGTCGAGCTGGGGATTGTGCCGTGCCGGATAACGTCCCTCGGGTAGCGCGATGGACAGCAAGCCCGCCAGCAACGGCACCGAGCGCTCGTTGGCGAACTTGTGACTGGACAGCGTGTGTTCGATCCTGGCGAGTTTTTCCTGCGGTGTGTCGTCGCGCCCAAACTCCAGCAGCCGTTCAAGATGGCGGATCACCGGGTACAACGCATTGTTGCTCTGGTGGGCGGAACATTGAAACTCGATCACCACGCCTCCGTTGTCCACTACATGAAGGCGCAGGGTTTCCACCAGCCGCGACTTCCCGATGCCGGGCTCCCCGCTGAGCACGACCGCCTGGCCACGGCCCTCAATGCTCTGTGCCCAGCGCGCCAGCAGCAGGCCGGTCTCGGACTTGCGGCCGACCAGCGCCGTGCGGTCTACAGTGGCGATCATGTCAAGACGGGTCAGGGCGCCGCTGCCGGCCAAAACCTGATGCACGCCGATCGGATGCGACACACCCTTCAGGTTTTGTAGGCCGAGATCCCTGGACGTGAAGAACCCACGGGCGAGCTGCAAGCTGGCGTTGGAGGCAAGTACCGCGTTGGGCGGCGCCAAGGCTTGAATACGAGCCGCGACGTTGGGCGTTTCGCCCATGGCGAGTTGCTCGTGGCGCGTGCCGCCGCCAATTTCACCGACAACGACGTGGCCCGTATGCACGCCGATGCGCACCGCCAGTACAGCCTGGTGGCGGGCGGCGATGGTCTGGTTGAGCTCAGCCATGCCGGTGACGATTTCCAGGCCGGACGTGATCGCGCGCCAGGCGTCGTCCTCGTGCGCTGCCGGATAGCCGAAATAAACCAGGATGCCGTCGCCAAGATACTGGGCGATATACCCGCCAAATTTCTGGATGATCCCGGCACTTGCCGCCTGGTAGGCGCGCACGATCTCCCTCAAATCTTCGGGATCGAGCCGCGCCGACAGGGAGGTGGAGTCCACCAGGTCGCAAAACATCACGGTCAACTGGCGGCGTTCCGCCTCCCTGGGCGTGCGGGCCACGTGTGTTGCGGGGATGCGGCGCTCTTGTTGGCCTGCGTCGGCATCTGCCTTGCGCGGGCCGGTCCACACCAGCATTTTGTCGTTCTCGTCCAGCGCCAGCCGCAGGACCTCCACCAGTTCGACTTTAAGGTCTTGCAGGTACCCGTCATCCAATTCGAACTGCCGCATCAACGCCCGGTAGGAAACCCGGCCTTGACGCTGCAGCAGCGCAATCGCCTGATTGGTTACTTCTTCAAAATTCATGCTGGCCCCGCTGCCTTGCCAGGCGCCGCAGACGGCGTGCGCGCCATCGCGTCTTGCACCATCTGCGCCCAGGAAAAGCGCGGTTGACCGGTCACGGGCTGGATATCCAGGCTCAATGAGTACATCATCATGCCCGCCTTGCGCGCGCCAACCGGCTGGTAGGCTGCCAGCAGTGGCACAGCCGCGATTGGCGTGCTCTGGTCTTGCATATTTAGCCCCGGCTTGACGCCGATGCAGACCTTTTCCGGTCCGACCAGTTCGGCGTAGTTCTGGTAGAGGCCGACCGCGTAGGTGGCGTCGTTCCAGTACGCCATGGTGCTTACCAGGGTCAACTCGTCGCGCACCTTGGCAAGAAAACCGTCGCGCCAGGGCAGAAACGCCGGGTAGGACAGGATGAACTTGTCTCCCATCGTGTCGCGCGTCGCCTTGATAAGGTCGACAAAACGCTGGTCGGGATTGTGCCGGTAGTCCGGGTCTTCGTTGTCCAGGTCGATTCCGTCCAGGTTCCATTCGGCGGCCAGGGCTTTGACGTTATTGGCGAATTTGGTTGCGCCCAAGTCGTTCCAGAGCATGTTCGGATTGCCGTTCAGGCTCATCACGACTTTCTGGCCGCGCGAGCGCAGGAATGCGGCGTCGGCAAGAATCGATTCCTTGCTGTTCTTGCTGGTGAGGAAATCGGTATCGATGGCGCTGCCCGGCGCCGGCAGCGCGAACGCCAGCGCAACGATGTCGACGTAGGCCGGCGTCAGCCGCAAGGCCGGCGCGGCAAGCGGCTCCGGCCCAGTCGTCGTGAAACCCTGCCAATAGGCAAAAAAAACTTCGCTCACCAGACGGCCCTCCGGCAGGGCAAACCCAAACGGCAGGGGCTCAACCCCAAGCCCGGGCGGCTAAGACCCATAGTCATACAACTGGGGGTTCTGGCCCACCAGTGCGTTGTAGCTCGGCAGCTTGCCCTTAAGGCGATAGGCCACCGCAGTGGCGCAATTGATGGCGGTTTGCAAGGCGCCCTCAGTCCAGCCGCCGGAATAGGAAACCCCGTCACCCGCCAGATAGATGCCCTTGTCCGTGGCCGGATTCATGACGTCAAAAAATTGGTAATAAGCCGCCTGGAGCGCCGGTTCCTGCCCGGGAAAATTCAGCTTGAAGGCGCCGTAGTAGTAGGGTTCGCTTTGCCAGTCGATATTGAAGACCTCGCCATTCATCGGCTCCAGGTTTTCGCCCCAGTTCGAATCGATTCTGGAAATGATCGAGCGCAGCAGCGCAAAGCGCTGCTTGGGGTCAAGTTCCTGCAGCTTCACAGAGTCGTCCTCCCAGGTGTAGCTGATCAGGATCACGCCGTAATCGGTGCCGGTTTGCGGATAGTCCAGCGCGTAAATGCCGCGCGGCATCTCATCGGTCTGGATCGTCTGCGGCACGTTGGGCGTGGTCTTCCAGAACTTGGTCTTGGTCCGGATGAACATTTTCGATGAGCTGGTCATATGCAGATTGCGCAACGCCACCTTCACCGGCTTGGTCATGATGTCGGGCAGATTGGTCGCCCGCCCGGGCATCGTCATGCCCATGAACTCCATCGCGCGGGTGGTGGTGGCCACGATCACCGCGTCATAGATCGCCGGGCTGGTTTGACCCAACAGCACGATCGGGCGCCTGGAACTGGGGTCGTAGTCGATGCCCACCACGGGGGTATTGAACTGCAGCGCATTCAAGCTTTGCAGCGAAACGATTCCGAGCCCCGGAACGTTCACCGCCGTCTGGTAAAACCCGTCACACATGGCGGTCATGCCGCCCAGATAAAGCTGTTGTTCATCTTCCCATTTAAGCAGGATGATGCGCAGCATTTCCAGCATGCCGATGCTGTGCAGCGGGCCAAAGCCGCCCGAGCCCACGCCCTGGGCGCCAAAGGCATTCAGGTATTCCGGGCTCCATTGCGGCAGGGCTTGCACCACCGCCTGGTAAAAGCTCAAATTTTTGTACTGGTCGATGTACTGCTGCCAGACCTTCTGCACACCGGGCAGATCGCCATTGCGCCATGGCGCGTACAAGGGTTCGCTCAGTCTGCCGATCCAGTCGGAAAAGTCGTTTGTAATAGCGTCGAAGGGCGGCGGCAGCGCGACATGCGGCCCCCAGTTATAAGGGTTGTTCTCGTAAAACAGCAGCGTTGGCACTTGCCCAGGGTCGGGGAACCCGCCTGCCACGGTCTGCATATTGAACATTTTGGCGTAGGCGACGAAGGTTCGCTGTGACGGCGGCACGCGCATCGACCCCATTTCGGCGAACACGCCGCCGGCATCGGTGAAAGGCCGCGACCAGGCACGCCCGCCGTAGCGGCCGGTCGCCTCGTAAATGGTCGGAATCACGCCGCACTTAAGCAGTTCGAAGGCCGCGCACAGCCCTGCGGCGCCCGCGCCGATGATAGCCACCTGCTTGCCTGCGGCGATGCCGCTCGCAAGTGTGCTGCCCTGGCCGATGACACGGGTGTGATCGAACAAGGTGTCGACGTAAGGCCAGGGTGAAAAGTCGGCCTGCGCCGCTGGCGCCAGGATGCCGCGACGCTCGCGGCTCTGTTTCATGATGCGGTTGATGTTGTGCAAGAGCGGCATGTTTTTCTCCTGGTAAACGACCTGCCCAACGAACTATTGCACCGGCGCTGTGAAATATGAACTGTTCACCCTGAGTTGGTCGAAGCGCTTCGACAAGCTCAGCCGGACCGGAAATTGAGACTTCACCGGGCACAAACTTTAAAATTTACTGTAAAGCGGCGGATGATTAATTATGGCTGCGTTTCGCTTTTTGGCGCACGGTTTTTTTGCTTAAGGGCGTCCAGCAAAAGGCCCGCGCTGTGTATGCCCGCTGCAACCCTGCAGGCCGGGGGCGTCGCCAACGCCACCCTATGGCGCCGATGCATCGGCAAAGCGCGCCGCCGGAAACCTGCCTTGGCGATCTCGTGCGACACTTGTGAACCCGCCAAAAACCCTTGCCAGCGAAACCTGGAGCCAGACCGACGTGTTGATAGCAAACCTGACAGATGGCATCGCGCGATATGCCCACGCGGCCGTGTCGTCGCCTTCGGAAATGTTTGCCATCGCCTCGGTGATCGTTGCGGGTAGCCTGGTC
>JANMVT010000297.1:0-3645 GCA_031392945.1 Rhodoferax sp.
CATCGCCTCAATGGTGTCAAAGGTGCATCCGGCGTTTCCGGTCAAATCTTTTGTTCGCGATTCATTGCAGGGCTACGACGCACAGAGCTTGACCGGGCGCGGCTGGCATCTGGCTCGAACCCTTCGGCAACATCTGCCGCCAGACTACGCCACGGCCGTCGCCATCTTGGTTGAATCCGCCGCGCAACCGGTCAAGCGCAACGTGGCCGGCGACATGTCAAGTTTTCTGTTCATGCCGCACTGCTTTTTTGTCGCTGACTATGGCCTCGGCCATTTTGACGAATCGATGCAGGCGCAATTTTTTTTGACGCAGCGCTTCACCTGCGAATTTTCAATCCGTCCTTACCTGATCCAGCACCCTGCGGCCACGCTCAGGCAGCTCAAGACCTGGGCCGGCGACCCGAGCGACATGTGCGCCGCCTGGTGTCCGAGGGCACACGCCCCCGCCTGCCCTGGGCGACACGCCTGCCCGCGTTCCAGGCCGACCCCGCGCCTGTGTTGGCCTTGCTTGAATTGCTCAAGGACGACCCGTCGCTCTACGTGCGCCGGTCGGTCGCCAACAACCTCAACGACATCGGCAAAGACAACCCCCAAGTGTTGGCCGACACCGCCGGTCGCTGGCTCAAGGGGGCCACACCCGAGCGCGAATGGGTCGTGCGCCACGCCCTGCGCTGGGCCGTCAAACAAGGCGACCCGGCGGCGCTGAAGGCTCTTGGGTTTGGCAAGGCCGCGCAAGTGGAAGTTGCCAACGCGTCGATCACGCCGAAACACGCGCAGATTGGCGGCGCGCTGGCCATTGGGTTTGACATTCGAAACCCCATTCAATACCGCAGGATTTGATGGTCGACCTGGCCGTGCATTACGTCAAATCCAGCGGCAAGTCCGCAGCCAAGGTGTTCAAGCTCAGGGCCCTGAAACTGGCCGCCGGAGAAACCGCGCATTTGCAAAAGAAGCTGTCGCTCAGCCAGATGACCACGCGCAAACACTTCGCCGGGCGCCACGCGGTGGACACCCTGGTCAACGGCCAGGCGTTTGCACTCGGGCATTTTGAGCTGGCCGACGGTTGAACTGGCCGGCGGCTGATTGGCTGTCAATCTGGTTTGCTATATTTACAGAAGCAAACTATCTATATTCCGCGAGGGAAAACGCTATGTTTTATTGGAAAACCTGCCCAAACCAGGATGAAATTCCAGTTTTAGGCAGCCAAAATGGCCATTTGCCCTCGTGTCATAAGCGTAGTTAGCTACTAATTATATAGCTACTCAAATCAACGCCACCCCGGTCTTCGACTGCAACACCTCGCGCGTCACGCCCGGCGCCAGCTCAACCACCTTCAGGCCTTCGGGCGTCACGTCCATCACCGCCAGATCCGTGATGATGCGGTCCACCACGGCCACGCCGGTGAGCGGCAGGTTGCAGTTTTTGAGGATCTTCAAATCTTCGGTGCCGTCTTTCTTTTTGGCCACGTGTTCCATCAGCACGATGACGCGTTTCACACCGGCCACCAGATCCATCGCGCCGCCCATGCCCTTGACCATTTTGCCGGGGATCATCCAGTTGGCCAGGTCGCCTTTTTCGCTGACCTGCATGGCGCCCAGGTTGCTCAGGTTGATCTTGCCGCCGCGGATCATGGCAAACGACTGGTCGGTGCTGAAAATGCTGCTGCCCTTGATCGTGGTCACCGTCTGTTTGCCGGCGTTGATCAGGTCGGCGTCCACTTCGTCTTCGGTGGGGAACGGGCCAATGCCCAACATGCCGTTTTCGGATTGCAGCCAGACCTCTTTGGTGCTGGGCACGTGGTTGGCGACCAGGGTCGGAATGCCGATGCCCAAATTCACGTAAAAACCGTCTTCGAGCTCTTGCGCTGCGCGCGCGGCCATTTGGTCTTGTGTCCATGCCATGATCAGACTCCCGCTTTCTCGGTGATGGTTCGTTTTTCGATGCGTTTTTCAGGCGTGGCATTGAGCACGATGCGGTGCACGTAAATGCCGGGCAGATGGATGTCGTCAGGCGACAGCTCGCCCAGGGCGACGATTTTTTCGACTTCGGCCACGCAAATCTTGCCGGCCATGGCCACCGCCGGGTTGAAGTTGCGCGCCGTCAGGTGGAAGCGCAGGTTGCCGCTGGTGTCGGCCACGGCGGCTTTGACCAGGGACACGTCGGGCACCAGGGCGCGCTCCATCACATAGGTTTCGCCGTCGAACTCGCGCAGCTCCTTGCCGTCGGCCACCGAGGTGCCTACGCCGGTTTTGGTGAAAAACGCGGGAATGCCCGCGCCGCCCGCGCGCAGCTTCTCGGCCAGCGTGCCTTGCGGGGTGAATTCCACCGCCAGTTCGCCGGCCAGGTATTGGCGCTCGAACTCCTTGTTTTCACCGACATAGCTGGAGATCATCTTCTTGACCTGGCGCGTCTGCAACAGTTTGCCCAGGCCAAAGTCGTCCACGCCGGCGTTGTTGGACACGGCGGTCAGGTTTTGCGCCCCGGTGTTCTTGAGCGCGTCGATCAGCGCCTCTGGGATGCCGCACAGGCCGAAACCGCCCACGCCGAGCAACTGCCCATCCTTGATGATGCCCTCCAAAGCCCTGGCCGCACTGGGGTAAATCTTGTTCATCGAAAAGCCTCCTTGAAAAATGCCTGCAAATTTGGGGTGATGTGCGATTCTACGTACTGTGTGCATTGAAAAACCCGCCGGCCTGCCGTCCGCGTCCGAAAGCAGTTCGGCCCTGTTTGCAGTGGTTGGTGCGGTTGGTGCGGTTGCGGCTAACATCTCCAATCCACTCCACAAAACCATGAGCAAACCCGCATGAAAACCAGAATCACCGAAATGTTCGGCATCCAGCATCCCATCATCCAGGGCGGCATGCATTTTGTGGGCTTCGCCGAGCTGGCCGCCGCCGTGTCCAACGCGGGCGGTCTGGGCATCATCACCGGCCTGACGCAACGCACGCCTGAGCTGCTGGCCAACGAGATCCGGCGTTGCCGCGACATGACCGACAAACCTTTCGGCGTGAACCTCACCTTTTTGCCCGTGCTGACTGCCCCCGACTACCCCGGCTACATCCGCGCCATCATTGAAGGCGGAGTCAAAGTGGTTGAAACAGCGGGCAACAATCCACAGAAGTGGCTGCCGGCCATGCATGAGGCGGGCATCAAGGTGATCCACAAATGCACCTCGGTGCGCCATTCGCTCAAGGCCGAGGCGATCGGCTGCGACGCCGTCAGCGTGGACGGCTTCGAGTGCGGCGGCCACCCCGGCGAAGACGATGTGCCCAACTTCATCCTGCTGCCGCGCGCCGCCGAGGCGCTGAAGATCCCTTTCGTCGCCTCGGGCGGCATGGCCGACGGCCGCTCCCTGGTCGCGGCCCTGTCCTTGGGCGCCGAGGGCATGAACATGGGCACGCGTTTCATCGCCACCAAGGAGGCGCCGGTTCATGAGAACGTCAAACAGGCCATCGTCGCCGCCAGCGAGCTCGACACCCGCCTGGTGATGCGTCCCCTGCGCAACACCGAACGCGTGTTGATGAACGAGGCCGCCGCCCGCCTGCTGGAGAAAGAACGCAGCCTGGGCGCCAGCCTGAAGTTCGAGGACATCATCGAGCAGGTCGCCGGCGTCTACCCCAAGATCATGATCGACGGCAAGATGGA
>JANMVT010000212.1:0-11508 GCA_031392945.1 Rhodoferax sp.
TGGTTCAGCTGGAAGTCTTTGTCGCTGCCAAACTCGGGCACCTTGCGCTCGGCCAGCGGTTTTTTGGCCTCTTCTTCAAGCCTCTTGCGTGCGGCCTCACGGGAGTCTTCACGCGCTTTTTCGCTGGCTTTGTCGGCTTTGGGCGCGTCGCCCTGGCCACTGCCCAGGTGTTTTTCCAGATCGGCTTCGCGGGTGCGCAGGGCGGCGAACAAATTGCCTTCTTCGGACTCGTCCACCATCACGTCGGGCACGATGCCCTTGGCCTGGATGGATTTGCCCGAGGGTGTGTAATAACGCGCCGTAGTGATTTTCAAACCCGTGTCCGGCCCCAGGGGGCGCACGGTTTGAACCGAGCCCTTGCCAAAAGTCTGGTTGCCCATGATGGCGCCGCGTTTGTGGTCTTGCAGGGCGCCGGCCACAATTTCACTGGCCGAGGCCGAGCCTTCATTGACCAGCACCACCAATGGCACGCTCCGCAGTGCGCCCTTGGTGGCGTCGTGCATGCGCTTGATCGGGTCGGCGCCGCCACGGCGCTGGTAAAACTCGGGCGCCGCCTTGTAGGTGAACTTGCTGTCGGCCAACTGGCCATTGGTGCTGACCACGGTGACGTTTTCGGGCAAAAACGCGGCTGAGATCGCCACGGCGGCGTCCAGCAGGCCGCCCGGGTCATTGCGCAAATCCAGCACCAGGCCTTTCAGGTTGGGCTCCTGCCTGTAGATGTCTTCCATCTTTTTGGCGAAGTCGTCTACCGAGCGCTCCTGGAACTGCGACAGGCGGATCCAGGCGTAACCCGGCTCGACCACCTTGCCGCGGACCGACACGGTGCGGATCTCTTCGCGCGTGATGGTCACCGGGAAGCTGCGGTTTTCATCCTTGCGGAAAATCGTCAGGCTGACCTTGGTGTTGGGCTCGCCGCGCATGCGTTTGACAGCATCGTTGAGCGACAGGCCTTTGACCATGGTGTCGTCGATCTTGGTGATCAGGTCATTGGTCTTGAGCCCGGCCCGGAAGGCCGGCGAGCCTTCGATCGGCGACACCACCTTGACCAGGCCGTCTTCCTGCGTGATCTCGATGCCCACGCCGACAAAACGCCCGGCCGTGCCTTCACGGAATTCCTTGAAGGATTTCTTGTCGAAATATTGCGAATGCGGATCCAGCGCAGCGACCATGCCGGTGATGGCATCGGTGATGAGTTTTTTCTCGTCCACCGGCTCCACGTAGTCGCTTTTGACCATGCCGAACACCGCCGCGAGCTGTTGCAGCTCTTCCAGCGGCAGGGGCGCAAGCGTGCCGCGGGCGACGGTTTGCAGCGACACCGTGGTCAGCGCGCCCGCCATCACGCCCACAGAAATCCAGCCGGCAATTTTAAGTTTGTGACCCATACATAGTTCCTTGATTCAGCGCGCGTTTTGGCAATATACACCTTGGAGCCGGATTGCCGTGCCGCGTTCCGTAAACCCTGGGTAAAGGCTTTGGATCAAGCCTTGCCCTGGCTCGCCACGGCAGCCGCCGCCCTGGCTGCGGCCTCGGCGTCGCCCAGGTAGTAGTGGCGGATCGGCTTCAAATCGGCGTCCAGCTCATACACCAGGGGGATGCCGTTGGGAATGTTGACGCCCACGATGTCCTCGTCGGCGACGTTGTCCAGGTATTTGACCACGGCGCGGATCGAATTGCCGTGCGCGGCGATCACGATGCGTTTTCCCGCCCTGATGGCCGGGGCCAGCGACTCGCTCCACAAAGGCATCACACGGGCGACGGTGTCTTTCAGGCATTCGGTCAGCGGAATCTGCTCAGGCTTCAATTTGGCGTAACGCACGTCGCCGCGCTCGCTGCGCGGGTCGCTCGCTTCCAGCACGGGCGGCGGCGTGTCGTAGCTGCGCCGCCAGATCAAAACCTGGGCGTCGCCGTATTGCTTGGCCATGTCGGCCTTGTTCAGGCCCTGTAGCGCGCCATAGTGCCGCTCGTTCAGGCGCCAGCTGTTGACCACGGGCAGCCAGGTGCGGTCCATTTCGTCCAGGCAGTGCCACAGGGTGCGGGTGGCGCGTTTTAAGACGCTGGTGTAGGCGATGTCGAAGTCGTAACCCTCGGCTTTGAGCAGTTTGCCGGCGTTTTTGGCCTGCTCGACGCCGGTGGGCGTCAAATCCACATCGGTCCAGCCGGTGAAGCGGTTCTCAAGGTTCCAGGTGGACTCGCCATGGCGGATCAGGACTAGTTTGTGCATGGTGCGTGGACTTGGTTCAAGGTCGATTCAGGGTCAATTGGGGGGCGCGCGGCAGTGGCGCAGCCCTCTATTCTAAAATCAGTGCTTGCGCCGGACGGGTTTTGTCCAGCGCGCCTGTGAAAAATCAAGGAAAAAAGTGAAATTCATTATTGATAACTGGATGTTGATGACGGTCGCGCTCGCTTCGGGCGCATTGCTGCTGTGGCCGGTGATCCAGTCCTCGGGCGGCGGGCTGACCGCCGAAGGCGCGGTGCAACTCATCAACCGCGAAAAAGCTGTGGTGGTGGACGTCTGCGAGACCGAAGAATTCGCCGCAGGCCACCTCGGCGGCGCCAAAAACATCCCCCTGAACTCGCTCGAAGAAAAACTCGGCGCAGCCGTCAAAAACAAGGGTTTGCCCCTGATTTTGGTATGCCAGACCGGCGCACGCTCGGCCCGCGCCGTGGCCATCGCCAAGAAGTTGGGCTACGAGAATTCGCAGTCGATGGCCGGTGGCCTCAAAAGCTGGCGCGCAGCCAATCTGCCGCTGGAAAAAGCCTGATCGGCGACACCGCGTTCGCCGGGCCGCCGGCGACCTGTTCCTGGCGCTCATTGCGTTATTGAGGCCTTCCCGGCATTCTTAGAAAGTTGTCATGCAAGCTGTCACCATGTACACCACCGCCGTGTGCCCCTATTGCATCCGCGCCAAGCAAATCCTGCAGGCGCGCGGCGTGGCCCAGATTGAAGAAATCCGCGTGGACAGCAACCCCGCCGAACGCATGAAAATGATGGAAATCACCGGGCGGCGCACGGTGCCGCAGATTTTCATCGGCGCCACCCATGTGGGCGGTTGCGACGATCTGATCGCTCTGGACAGCAGCGGCGCTTTGTTGCCCCTGCTCAACCAGGCTGGCGCCCCGCAGCGGGCCGCCTGAGATAATCCGCAGCGAATTCACCCCGACTCCCTCCAATCGAACCCGATTTTCAAAGAAAGAACCCCATGGCAGAGCAAGCTTCCCCCGCACAAAACGCCAGCGCAGCGCCGGTTTTCCAGATCCAGCGCGTCTACCTCAAGGAATCCTCGCTCGAACAGCCCAATTCCCCCGGCATTTTGCTGGTGCAGGAGCAGCCCACGGTGGACATCCAGCTGGGCGTGAACGCCGAGCCGGTGGCCGACGGCATTTTTGAAGTCTCGGTCACCGCCACCGTGCAGACCAAGATCAAGGACAAAACCGTCTTCCTGGTGGAAGTCAAACAGGCCGGTATTTTCGAGATCCGCAACCTCGCCCCCGAGCAGATGAGCCAGGTCATGGGCATCGCCTGCCCGCAAATCGTCTACCCCTACCTGCGCGGCAACGTGGCCGACTTGATCCAGCGCGGCGGTTTTCCGCCGGTGCACCTGTCTGAAATCAACTTCCAGGCGATGTACGAGCAGCAGCAGGCGCAGGCTGCCGCTGCGGCGGCTGCCGAGCCGGGCAAAATCATCACGCAATAAGCGCATTGGTCGGCTTTCAATCGACTGCTGACTGGTTTTTGACCCATTTTTCCAAGAATTTTGGCATTTTTCCCTCGCCAGCATTGCATAGTTAGCTATTAAAGTGGTAGCAAAACAGTGTCGCCGAAAAAAATTCTGATTTTGGGCGCGGGCGCCTGGGGCACTGCTTTGGCCGTCAGCGCCAGCGCCAGCGCCAGCACGCACGCGCACCACGCTGTCACCCTGTGGGCTCGTGACAGCGCGCAGGCGCAGGCGATGGCGGCGGCGCGCGCCAACGCCCGGTATCTGGATGGCGTCGAATTCCCCCTCGCGCTGACGGTTTCCAATGAACCGCCCGATGGCTTGGACAGGTTGACAGCCGGCGCCGACTTGGTCATCGTGGCCACCCCCATGGCTGCCCTGCGCGCCATGCTCCTGCAAATTCGCGGTTGCAAGGTGCCCGTGGCCTGGCTCTGCAAAGGCTTCGAGCCCGCCGCTCAGGGGTCTTTTGGCCTGCTAGCCCACGAAATACAGGCGCGGGTAGCTCCTTATTTAATAGCTGGCGTGCTCAGCGGCCCGAGTTTCGCGCTGGAAGTCGCGCGCCAGCAGCCGACCGCCCTGGTCGCCAGCAGCGTGCACCCGGCAGTGCGCGAGGCCCTGGTCGAGGCCTTCCACAGCCCCAGCCTGCGCGTCTACGCCAATGACGACATCGCCGGGGTCGAAGTCGGTGGCGCAGTCAAAAACGTGCTCGCCATCGCCACCGGTTTGTGCGACGGCCTGGGTCTGGGCCTCAACGCCCGCGCCGCCCTGATCACGCGCGGACTGGCCGAGATGACCCGCTTCGGCCTGGCCCTGGGCGCCAGGCCCGACACCTTCATGGGCCTGTCCGGCCTGGGCGATCTGGTGTTGACGGCCACCGGCGACCTGAGCCGCAACCGCAGGGTCGGCCTGTTGCTGGCCCAAGGCAAAACCCTGCAGCAGGCGGTTGATTCGCTCGGCCACGTTGCCGAGGGCGTTTATTGCGCCCGCACCGTGGTGCAGCGCGCGCAAAGCCTTGGGGTGGACATGCCCATCGCCATAGCCGTTGTGGCCTTGCTCGACGGCCAAATCAGCCCGGCCCATGCGGTGGCCGCCCTGATGGGGCGTGGGGCGCGTGGGGAAGCCTGATTTTCCTTGTCGAACCGCAGCGCGTCCAGCGCGGCGTCCGCGCAACGCGAAACCAATCGGTTTAATCTGCAAAATCTTCCCCAACACTTTCGGGCAATCAGCATTTCGAGGGGGAAAGACACGGCTGCCAATGTCAGGCCAGGCTGACACAGGCAAGGCTGGCGGGCGGAGCGACAAATTGGTCAAATGGCTGTGACGAATGCCATCAGCACCAGACCGGACACCAGCCTCATGTTGCGCAAGACGGGTTTGATCGGCATCGTTGCTGGCTATCGGGCAGGGGCCTCAGTCCACCGTGCGGGCCGACGGACGGGCAATGGCTTTCATGGTCTTCGCGGCGCTGGTGTAGCCGCCGTCGCCGCCGTCGACGAAATGTACATGCAGGCTCTGCGTCGGTGACGTGACCAGACAGGTCATGAGGGCAGTCCCGGAAATGTTCATGCCGTAACGCAGGGCACCACTGGCCATTTGCTGGTCCAGGTAGGTCTTGATTTTCCCGACGCAGTCGACCGGACAATCGATCACGAAACTGATGGTCTCGTCATGTTTGCAAAAATCGGTGTTGGTGGTGACTTCGTCGAGGTATTTGTCCGGGTCGAACCCGCCCATTGACCGGCGAAACACGAAGAACAGACGTGCGATCAGCGTCTCCAGCAACACCTTGAGCACCGACTTCCACAAGGGGCCCGCACCGCGCGATACCCGCGCTTCGAGCATGAACCCCTTGGGCGGCCAACTCATGCTCAGGGTATCGAGCCGCACCGGGCGCGACTCGTCGCCCTGCCCGGACAGGCGCACCACGTGCGCGTGTACGGCGCCCGGATCGGCCGCACCATGGATGATCAGCGTCACCATCTTTCCACGCACCGATTGCAGCGGGTTCCAGCGGCACGACAGGCCGGCCAGATCAACCGGCACACCATCGTCGAGATCCATCGCAATAGCTGCCAGAGCAATCAGCGCCGGGTCGCCATGCCCACGTACCGCTGTTTCCAGCATGCCCACCCCACCGCCCAGGAACACGCCAAAGCTGTTGCCCGGCGTGGGCTCGAAACGCCCGACCAGCACCTCGCTACCAAAACGCCGTAGATCCGCTACCGACGCCAGCCCGACACGCAATTGCATGGCAAATTCGCGCTGCGCAAACCCGCGCACGCGCGCCAGCGCAAGCCGTGCGGCCTGTGCGTGCTGCGGGGGTGCCATCACCACCGAACCGTCGCCGCCAAACAGGAACGGCAGCGCAATCGGGGCGCAGAGGTTTTTGAGCGCCGCTATGGCCATGGCGGCGACAAAATTGACCGTCTTGTGCTGGCCGTTGGCAATCGCCTGCGTCGAGTCCACGATATCGGTCACCATCAGCACCCAGTCGTCTGGCGCGGGGCGGTAATGCGACGTATCGAAGGTGTCCCCGGCCTTTTGCAGCAACGGCAGTTCGCCGAAAAAGCCCAGGCTGGTGGAGGGTATATCGGATGGTGGCAGGTTCATGGCAAAGATCGCTGGCGCTGAACGTATCTTAGCCGGGCCGTGACGGGCGCAAGAAACCCGGCTTTGCCCAAGCCCTCCCGGAGTGCGTGGGCCCTCTGGCCCGTCAGTCCACCACCCGGCTGCTGAGCGCCTTGGTCGCGGAGCGCTGGGCCCTGCCTTCGAGCCGGCGCTGCATCGATCCATAGGCAGGTATGGTGGCGCGTCGAACCCGGGCCGGCATGGCGAAGCTGTTGACGAGTTCATGCAGACGTGCAAAGGCGTCCAGCCGGTTCATGTCCTGCGTGCGGTGGCTCTGCGCCTTGAGCACCAACTACGACTGGCATCTGCTCGTGGGTGACGAAACCGCTTTGCCAGCCGTCACCCGGCGTTTGGAGGAATTGCCAGCGGGCGCCCAGGCCATCGTGCTGATCCAGGCCCGCGACCCGGAGGATCGGCGGGATTTCGCCAGCGCTGCCACCACCACCGTGCAAAGGGTGAGCCATAGCGACCAATTGTTAGAGGCCGTGCGGTCCCTGAACTTGCCCGCCGGAGAAGGCTACGCGTGGTGCGCGGCAGAAGCCCGCGTGGTCGCTGAGCTGCGCCGGATCCTTGTCGATGAAAAGGGCCTACTGGAAAAAGGGCGCGGTTGCCCACCATGAGAATCTTGAATCGCAGGTGGGGCTGACGTGCGCCGTCAGGCTTTCTGGATCGGGATGTAGATTTCCCCGCCAGCCGCGCGGAATTCGGCACTCTTGGCCGCCATGCCGGCCGCGATGTCTTGCTCCTGCCTGGCCGCGTACTCGCGCACTTCCTGGGTGATCTTCATCGAGCAGAACTTCGGCCCGCACATCGAGCAGAAATGCGCCACCTTGGCCCCCTCGGCGGGCAGGGTCTCATCGTGGAATTCCCTCGCCGTGTCGGGGTCAAGTGACAGGTTGAACTGGTCCTGCCAGCGGAACTCGAAACGTGCCTTGGACAGGGCCTCGTCCCGCGCGCGTGACACCGGGTGCCCCTTGGCCACGTCGGCCGCGTGGGCCGCGATCTTGTAGGCGATGATGCCCGCCTTCACGTCGTCGCGGTCCGGCAGGCCCAGGTGTTCCTTGGGCGTGACGTAACACAACATGGCCGTGCCATACCAGCCGATCATGGCCGCGCCAATGGCGCTGGAGATATGGTCGTAACCGGGCGATATGTCGATGGTCAGCGGCCCCAGGGTGTAGAACGGGGCTTCATGGCAGTGCTTGAGCTGCTCCTCCATATTGGCCTGGATCATGTGCATGGGCACGTGGCCGGGGCCTTCGATCATGGTCTGTACGTCGTGTTTCCAGGCCACCTGGGTCAGTTCGCCCAGCGTGCGCAGTTCGGCAAACTGCGCCTCGTCATTGGCGTCGGCGCCGCTGCCGGGGCGCAGGCCGTCACCCAGTGAGAAGCTCACGTCGTAGGCTTTCATGATTTCGCAGATGTCCTCGAAGTGCTCGTACAAAAAGCTCTCTTTGTGGTGCGAGATGCACCACTTGGCCATGATGGAGCCGCCGCGCGAAACAATGCCGGTACGGCGCCGGGCTGTCATAGGGATGAAGGGCAGACGGATGCCGGCGTGGATGGTGAAGTAGTCCACGCCCTGCTCGGCCTGCTCGATCAATGTGTCGCGGAAGATTTCCCAAGTCAGGTCTTCGGCCACGCCGCCCACCTTCTCCAGCGCCTGGTAAATCGGCACGGTGCCGATGGGCACGGGCGAGTTGCGGATAATCCAGTCACGCGTGGTGTGGATATTTTTGCCGGTTGAGAGATCCATCACGTTGTCGGCGCCCCAGCGGATCGCCCACACCAGTTTTTCAACTTCTTCTTCAATGCTCGATGTGACCGCCGAGTTGCCGATGTTGGCGTTGATCTTCACCAGGAAGTTGCGGCCAATCGCCATCGGCTCGATCTCGGGGTGGTTGATGTTGGCCGGGATGATGGCGCGGCCACGGGCCACTTCGCTGCGCACAAACTCGGGTGTCATGATTTCGGGAATCTGCGCGCCCATGGGGTTGCCGCGCAGGCGGCTGGCGCGCTCCGTGTCGGCCAGGTACTCGGCCGCCCACTCGCGTTTGCCATTCTCGCGGATGGCCACGTATTCCATCTCGGGGGTGATGATGCCGCGTCGTGCGTAGTGCATCTGGCTCACATTGCTGCCGGATTTGGCCCGGCGCGGCGCGCGCTGCAAGCCGTCAGCCTGCGCGCGCAGCGAGGCGATGCGCTGGATTTCGCGCTCTTCGTGTTTGGTGCCGTCGTCCAGCGACTTGCGCTCGCGCCCGGTGTAAATCTCGGTGTCGCCACGGGTTTCGATCCACGGCGTGCGCGGGGTGGGCAGGCCGCGGCGCACATCGATCTCGGTCTCGCGCTCGGTGTAGGGGCCCGAGGTGTCGTACAGCGTGGCGGACTCGCCATTGCTCAACGTCACCTCACGCATGGGCACGCGCAAATGGGTGTGCAGCGAGCCAGGCGCGTAAATTTTGCGCGATGCCGGGAAGGGTTCGCGTGTCAGTTCTAGCGTCTGGGCGAAGTCGAGGGGAAGTTTTTCAGGAGCATTCATCAGGGCCATCCTTTTTGGGCAATTGGGCATACACAATTGCTCCGGAAGCTGAGGCAGGCCTGAACTCGTGATGTCCGACGCGTGGGCGGACGGTTCCTGGCAGCTCTTCTTACGTCGGTACGAACCGAGTCAAGTTCACGGGTTTGGGTCTGGCCATCTCAGCGATGCCACCATGATTGGCGGATCGCACCCCGGAGCGAAGTGGAGTATAGCGGGCGTCGAGGTCCGGCTGGAAAGCACGATTCAGGCAGAAGTGAAATGGCCATTCACGCTGACAGGAAATGACGATTCACGCCGGCGTGAAGGCCAGCCGCACGTAAATCGGCGCAAAGGCCTCCGCCTGGGTGATCTCGACCAGGATTTCCTTGGCCAATTCGAGCAGGGCCAAAAACGTGACCACTATCACGGCGGAGCCCTTGGAGGCGTCGAACAGCTTCTCAAACTCGACGAACTTGCGCCCTTGCAGATGGCGCAGCACGATGCTCATGTGTTCGCGCACCGAGAGTTCTTCGCGCGTGATCCGGTGGTGCTGGACCAGTTTGGCGCGCTTCAAAATGCCGGCCCAGGCCTCTTGCAGATCGACCACGTTGACATCGGGGAAACGCGGCGTCAAAGATTGCTCGATGAAGACTTCGGCCTTCAAAAAATCGCGCCCCAGTTGCGGCATGGCGTTGAGGCGCGCCGCAGCCAGCTTCATCTGCTCGTACTCCAGCAGGCGGCGCACCAGCTCGGCGCGCGGGTCTTCGGCCTCTTCGCCGTCGGCCACTTTGCGTGGCGGCAACAACATACGCGACTTGATCTCGATCAGCATCGCCGCCATCAGCAGATACTCGGCCGCCAGCTCGAGGTTGCGGCCACGAATCTCGTTGACGTAGACGAGGTACTGGCGCGTCAGGCCCGCCATGGGGATGTCGAGGATATTGAAGTTCTGCTTGCGGATCAAATACAGCAGCAAGTCCAGCGGGCCTTCGAAGGCTTCCAGAAAGACCTCAAGCGCGTCAGGCGGGATGTACAAATCCTGCGGCAGCGCAAACAGCGGCTCGCCGTACAGGCGTGCCAGCGCGACCTGGTCCACCACGGCGGGCATGCTGGCCAAAATGGGCTCGCTGGCCGGGGTCAACATGTCGGGGTGGCGCATCGCAGACATACAATCGCTATACTAAAAATAGCTAACTATTCAATGGCCACGAGGAGAATGTGCCAATTTCATTGGAATAATTGGCAAAATCGGGCGAAAAGTGGCTAAAACGGCTGTTACCGGACAAAACGGCCAAATCAAGCCCAAAACGGGAATGATCCACGGCCAAAGCCACAGCCAAAGTTTAACTGGCGTCGGTCTGATAGACGTAGGGCTTTTGCTCCACCTCGCCCGCGCGGTAGTCGCTCCAGGCGGCGCGATCCACCGCTTTGTCCCACAACAGCGCGCGACCAGCGCGTTGCTCGGATTCCAGCGACGGCTTGTCGGTTTTCATCTTGTCGATGAATTGGGTGACTTCGGACTTGTAGTCAGGACGGCGGAACAGTGAAAGTAAACTAAAGCTCATCCAGCAATTTTACAGGCTTCACGATGTTCAAAATATTACGGGGGATGTGCATCATGGGATTGTTGTCCGCCCTGCTGGGCTTGATCGCCTGCGACAGCCAGCGCATCAGCGAGCTTGAAGAAGGCGTGGCCACCGAGGCCGACGTGCTGGCACGCTTTGGCGAGCCAGAGAAGGTATGGGACGCGCCCGGTGGCGGCAAGACGCTTGAATACAGCCGCCAGCCGGCCGGCCACAAGAATTACATGATCACCATTGGCACCGACGGCAGGATGAGCGCGCTGCGCCAGGTGCTGTCGCGCGAGAACTTCGCCAAGGTGCAGCCGGGCATAGCGATGGAAGACGTGCGCAAAATGCTGGGCCGGCCGATGAAGATCACGCCCTACGAGCTCAAGAGAGAAATCCACTACGACTGGCGCTGGATGGATGGCGTCAACACGGCGGACTCAAAAATATTCACCGTGGTGTTCAACGCCGATTTGCGCGTGGTGTCCAGCGGCTCGGTGATGGACCCGGATTTGAGCTCCAGGTAATTTTCTAAAATTCCGAACCCCGTGCCAATCCGTTGGAGCCGGGCGTGACGTTCTCGCAGCTCACCGAGCAACTCTTGAGCAAAAAGCATTAGGCGTGGCCTTTGAGGTCATTTACAAGCCGCTGGCACAGGCCGAAGTAGCCGAGGCTTACGAATGGTATGAACAAGAACATATTGTCGCACCCGGCCGCTCTAACATCCACTTCGTAGTGGGCAGCCACGATGCTTCCATTGACTAGGTAGTTGCCCTCGCGCCCAACCAGGTCTGGTCATGGGACATCACCAAGCTCAAGGGGCCAGCCAAATGGACTTGCTTCCACCTGTACGTGATCCTGGACATCTTCAGTCGTTACGTCGTAGGCTGGTTGATCGCGCCGCGCGAGAGCAGTGATCTGGCCCAGCAACTCATCAACGACACCGTGGCGCGCCACGATGTGATGCCCGGTGCGCTCACGCTGCACGCGGATCGGGGCACCTCCATGCGCTCCAAGCCGGTGGCCAGTTTGCTGGTTGACCTGGAGGTGGCCAAGAGCCACAGCCGCCCCTACACCT
>JANMVT010000024.1:0-20504 GCA_031392945.1 Rhodoferax sp.
CATCAACCAGGTCAGCATCACCGACAAGCGCAAGGAGACGTTTGATTTTTCCGAGCCCTACACCGTCTCCAGCCCGCAGCTCATTATTCGCAAGGATGAAAAGCGCAACTTCAAAACGCTGGCCGACCTGAAAGGCAAAAAACTCGGCCTGGGCCAGGGCACCAACTATGGCGATATTGCCAAAGCCGTGGGCGGCATCGACATCAAAACCTATCCGGGGTCGTCCGAATACCTGCAAGACCTGGCGCTGGGCCGGATCGACGCGGCGCTCAACGACAGCCTGCTGATTCCCTACATCGTCAAAAAGACCAGGCTGCCGCTGAAACCCGGCGCACCGGTGGGCGAGCTGGAAAAATCGGGAATTCCCTTCGTCAAGGGCAACCCCAAGTTCAAGGCCGCCATCGACAAGGCACTGGCGGACCTTCAGGCCGACGGCAGCTTTGCCAAAATCTCCAGCAAATGGTTTGACCGCGATGTGAGCAAACCACCGGTCGCCAGGTAAGAACGAAGTAACATCTCTTCAGCCGTGCGCCCCTGTCGGCAGGCGCCTGAAGCAGCCCCGGCATGTCGCCGGGGTTTTTATTGGTGGAGACTTCCATGGACCTGACTGGTGTGACCGAACTGCTGAAAGACGCCCTGCCGCTGATGCTCAAGGGCGCGGCCTGGACGCTGCTGCTGGCGGTAGCCTCTGTATTTTTTGGCGCGATCATCGGCACGCTGGTCGCCATCACGCGGCTGGCCAGGGTGCCCCGGCTGTCGCAGTTTGCATCGCTTTACGTGAGCTGCATGCGCGGCACGCCCTTGCTGGTGCAGCTGTTCGTCATTTACTTCGGGCTGCCCAGCATTGGCCTGCAGTTCGACCCGATCACGGCAGGCATTCTGGGCCTGAGCCTGAACGTCGGCGCTTACCTGTCGGAAACAATTCGCGGCGCTATCAACGGCGTTACACATGGACAAACGAATGCAGCCCTCAGCCTGGGGCTGACGCAGGCCCAGACGCTGCGCTACGTGATCGGCCCGCAAGCCCTGCGCCTGGCCGTGCCCAGCCTGTCCAACAGCCTGATCAGCCTGATCAAGGACACCTCGCTGGTGTCGGTGATTGCCGTGAGCGAGTTGATGCTGGCAACCAAGGAAGTGATTGCCACCACTTTTCAGCCCTTCCCGCTGTATCTGGCGGCAGCGGCGATTTACTGGGGGATGAGCGCGTGCTGTGAGACGCTGCAGAAAAAGCTGGAGACGCGCTTGAACCGGAGGTATTTGCGGTAGTGCCGGGGTATGGCCAGCACCCCGGCGATTTCGCCTTTGGCCAACATACGGCCGACCAGACCCTGCCAGCGAATGAGAAAAAAGACGGAACTGTCAACCCAAAATTGAAATGTCCCCTTTTGTCCAAAGTAGAAATGTCCCCTGAACCGGGGTTTGGAGAGTCGGGGGGTGGGGCCACCGGGCGCAGCCCGCAGGGGGCGGGGCAGGCCACTGCCCCGGGCAAGCGCAGCGCGTCAGGCCGAAGGCTACAAGTCGGGGAGCGGTGGGTAACTGAGGCATCGGCGTACCCGCCGACTGTCCACACCCTTGTGGTGTGGGCAGCTCAGTTATCCACGGCGGGCGAGAGCTGGCGCGGCCTTTGAGCCGGGATGGCCTCAGATCACACCCTCGCGTGACCGTGAGCGCGGCTTGGCGTTTTGGGCCGCCACCAGTGCCTGCAATTTGCGCAGGCGCAGTGACTCCTTGAGCAACACCGCATCGACCCGGCCATTGAGCAGTTTGTCGTCAGCGACACGCGTGGCACTCAAATGCTGATGGCGCTCAAATGTCTTGAAGGGCAACGCTTCAGTGCCCCACAGCAACTCAAGCTCACCGTCCAGATGCTCGATCACCTTGACCGGTTGCCCCCGCAGCGCGTAGCGCGGCTGCTCTGGGCGGGTGATCACCACCAGCAGTTTGCCCATGAACTGGCAGGTCAAGGTTTTGGACAGCTTGCGCTCAAAGTGATGGGCGCAGATGCGCGCCAGCGCCTGTGCATCACCGACGTAGGCCCGGTGCGCATTGGCGGCGTCTGCGGGCACGCGGCCAAAGCGGGCATTGTGCTGAGCCAGATACTGGGGCAACCAGGCGTTGGCCGCCTCAATGGTGCTGATTCTGGCCAGCCGCAGGGCTTTGACCAGACGGTCTTGCAGCGTCTGGAACGCCCGCTCCACGCGGCCTTTGGCCTGCGGCGAGTACGCCAGGATGGATTCGATGTTGAGTTCGCCCACGGCGCGCTCAAATTGGGTCGGTGCCGGGTCTTCGGGGTCGTGCTTGGTGAAGATGCTGTGGCGATCGCTGTACAGCGCCAACGGGCGACCATGGGCACTGACGTAACACTGTAGGCTGTGCAGGTAGGCGTTGGTGGATTCCACCGGATAGAAGTACGCCTGCATCAAATCCCCGGTGGCGTCGTCAATGAAGGCGATCAAGCAGCTCTTGGGCGCACGGTCTTCAAACCAGGCATGGGGGCTGCCGTCAATTTGCACCAGCTCGCCCCGACAACTGCGCCGCGTGCGCGGACTATGGATGCGCCTGACCGGTGAGCGCTTGGCCTTCCATAGCCCAGCTGCAATCATCCAGGTGCGCAGGGTCTCGGCGCTGCCGCTGTAGCCGTGCTGGGCCGCCAGGTGCTCACACGCCAGGGTCGGACCAAAGTCGCTGTAGTTGTCTCGTACCAAGCCAACAAACTGGTCGCGAACTGCCTGAGGTATCCGCCGGTTGCTGGGGACGCCCCAGCGCTTGGACACTGCGCCCTGCGCGCCATCCTGGCGGATGGCGCGCACCAGCCGTTTGACTTGACGCACCGAGATGTTGAGCCACAGCGCGGCATCCGACTGGCCCATGGTGCGTTGGATCACCTGCTGGATCACCGCGTACCGGTCCGCCTCTTTCATACTCATTTGCACCACCTCGGCCATGATTGCCCCTCAACGTGAAAGGGGACATTTGAATCTGGTCAAAAGGGGACATTACGACTTTGCGCTGTCATTTGATGCTTTGATGTTGACGCAACACGTTTCTGGCATTACGATCCATGGTGGCTGACCTTCGCAAAGATGGTTTGGGTGGGTAGTAACAACCAACCACCCTATCAGTCCCTGGGCCAGCCACCTCCTTTTGCCCGCAAATTCAAATGCTTACGCCCGTGACTTCAACACCATGGGGCTTATGTAAGTGCCATTCGCATTAACCCCTGTCTTGCGGCTATACACTTTGCTTATGAACGCAAATCCAGCCCGACCGCCCAAAATTGCGCTCGCTCTGTCTGGTGGCGGCCCCTTCGGCGCGATCTATGAAATCGGCGCTCTGTGCGCGCTCGAAGAATCTTTGACCGGCATCGATTTCACCCGGCTCGACCATTACGTCGGTGTGTCGGCCGGTGGCTTTATTGCCGCCAGCCTGGCCAATGACATCACGCCGCGCGAGTTGTGCGCGTCCTTCATTGAAAACGACAGCGAAGCTTCTGAAATTTTCGACCCCTCCTGGCTCATGGTGCCGGCCTACAGCGAATTCGCCCGGCGTGCGGTGATGTTTCCCGGCCTTTTGATGTCTGCCTTGTGGCGCCTCAGCGTGGGGCGCAAGTCCTTCACCCACGCCTTGGAGCGGCTGGGCGCGGTCCTGCCGACGGGCGTGTTTTCCAACGAGCAGATCGACGTCAAGCTCGCCAATTTGTTTGCGCGGAGCGGCCGCACCAATGATTTTCGCCAGCTCAAAACCAAACTGACCCTCGTCGCCACCAACCTGGACAGCGGCGAGTCAGCGCCCTTTGGGCGCCCCGGCTGGGATCACGTGCCGATCTCGCAGGCGGTGCAAGCCAGCTCGGCTTTGCCGGGGCTGTTTCCGCCGGTGGAAATCGACGACCGGTATTACGTCGATGGCGCGCTGAAAAAAACCATGCACGCGTCGGCCGCCATGGACGACGGCATCGACCTCATGTTGTGCCTGAACCCGCTGGTGCCTTTTGACGCCACCGCGCCCCAAACGCCCAAGCTGATGCAGCGCGGCCTGCTGGCCGAGAAGCGCAAAATCCCGCGCATCGTCGATGGCGGCCTGCCCGCCGTGCTGAGCCAGGCCTTCCGCTCGATGATCCATTCGCGCATGGAACTGGGCATGAAACATTACGCGCACGCCTATCCCGGCACCGACCTGATCCTGATCGAGCCCGACCACCGCGACCCCGAGCTCTACCTGACCAACACCTTCAGCTACGCCCAGCGCCGCCATCTGGCCGAACACGCCTACCAGCAGACGCGCCAGATGTTGCGCTCAGGCAAGACCGGCATCGCGGCCAAACTGGCGCGCCACGGCATCCGCCTGGACCACGACGCGTTGAACGACCCCAAACGCCATTTGACCCACCCCCTGCCGGCGCGCACCCGCATTGGCCAGGCCATTGCCAATTTGCAAGAGGTCATGGATGATCTGGGCAAGGTCGTCAATCCGCGCCAACGGGTGGCATTGGCCATGGCCTAGCGCCACGCATCGATCGAGAAACGCATGGCCAAAAAGGCGCCCCGGCGCACCGCAGAGCGAATTCTTGAAGTCACGCTGGAGCTGTTCAACCGCTTCGGCGAACCCAATGTCTCGACCACGTTGATCTCGGCCGAGCTCAACATCAGCCCCGGCAACCTGTATTACCACTACCCGGCCAAAGACGAGCTGATCAACTCGCTGTTTGACCGCTACGAGCACGCCCTGAATGATTTGCTCAACGCCAGCGACAGCGTGCGCGACGTGGAAGACGCCTGGTTTTTCATGCACACACTGTTCGAGCTGATCTGGCAATACCGCTTTTTGTACCGCGACCTGAATGATTTGCTCAGCAAAAACCGCCGCATCGAGACGCATTTCCAGGCAGTGCTGAAAAACAAGACCCGCGCCATCAAGGCCATTCTCGATGGCATGAGCCGCGCCGGCGCCGTCAGCATCGATTCGCGCGAGGTCGAGTCCACCGCCACCTGCATGGTGGTGGTGCTGACCTACTGGCTGAGCTTTGAATATGTGCGCGACCCGCGCCGCGCACTCGAACCCGAGAGCGCGCAGTCCGCCTTGCTGCGCGGCGCCGGCCATGTGCTGAACCTGCTGGTGCCGTACTTGGAGCAAGGCCAAAGAATGCATTTGTTGAATTTGGCCGGGGCCTACAACAACCCGCCGAAAAACTGACATTAGAAGCAGTCGGCCAGACAATCAAACAGGAGGCAGCCATGGCGAAATGGACGACGCTCCCCCAGGCCGGACAGTACGGCTTCAGCTTGGAGCGCCTGCGCAAACACTGGGGGCGGTTGCACCAGGGCGACGCCGAAGCCCTGCCCAAAGACGCGGCCGTGCTGGAAGCCTGGGCCTTGTTCCACGGCGGCGAGTTCCAAAAAGCCGCGCAGGCCGGGATCAAGGCGGGCGGCGCGGGCCTCGCTGTGGCCAACAAGGCCACCAGCGTCTACGCCACCTACCTGGAGAAAAAAGAAGGCAGCCGGCTGGCGCTGTACCAGGAGGTCGCCCAACGCGCCTGTTCGCAGCTTGTAGACGACCCGGACAACGCCAGCGCCCACTACTGGCAGGCCTTCGCGCTGGGGCGTTACAGCCATGGCATCAGCGTGGCCAAGGCGCTAGCGCAAGGCCTTGGCGGCAAAGTCAAAGCCGGGCTGGAAATCGTCATCGCGCTCCAGCCCCGGCACGCCGACGCCCACCTCGCGCTGGGCGCATTCCACGCCGAAGTGATTGACAAAGTCGGCTCCCTGATCGGCAACATGACCTATGGCGCGAAGAAAACCGCCGGCATCAAGCTGTTCCAGCAAGGCCTGGCCCTCAACCCCAATTCGGCCCTGGCCATGGTCGAATACGCCAACGCCCTGGTCGTTTTCGAGGGCGACCAAAAGCTGGTCGAGGCGACCCAGTGGTACGAAAAAGCCGCCGATTTCAAACCGCTCGACGCGGCTGAATGGCTGGACGTTGAGATGGCTCGGGTTGAATTGGAAGATTAGGGTTCCAGCCCCTGGGCTTGGCCCAATTCTTGCAAAATTCAGCTTCATGAAAGAAGCTTTGCGCATCGTTGTGGTTGCCCCCGATCTGGTTACCCTTGACGAAAACGACGCCCACGACATGCACCAGGCGGAGCGTTCGCGCAGCCTGCGCATCGGTTTGCTGGAAAACGGATTCAATCTCGTTGCGGTGCTGCCGGCGGGTTCGTTTCTGGCCGAGCGCGTGCACCAACTTCAGCCCGACATGATCATCGTCGATGCCAAAAGCGAGGCGCGCGATGCCCTGGAGCACGTGGTGATGGCCACGCGCGATGAGCGCCGCGCTATCGTGATGTTCACCAACGACGAAGACCCGACCGTCGTGAAGGACGCGGTGGCCGCCGGTGTCTCGGCCTACATCGTCGCGGGCCTGTCGGCTTCGCGCATCCGCCCCATTCTGGACGTGGCCATGGCGCGCCAGTCTTTGAGCGAACAAGGCCAAACAGCGAGGCCAATCCGTCTTGGTGCAAGGTATTGCTGCAATGCACCATTTTAGATGGTTGGCGTTTCGCCTGTCCCCGATTCAGGGCACGCAAAGGCTAAAACCCGCACCGCAAATTGGCACGCTTCTCGCACTGTCAGTGTGAAACGAATTTCACACCACACGAGGGTTTGCACGATGGCACAAACGATGGCGGGAAGCCCCAGTTATTTGCAGAGTTTTTTGAAAGCCGGCCATGCCCCGACCCTCGGCGCGGCCTTCTTTTACTTCGCCTTCTCCTGCGCCGTCTGGGTCATGAACGGGGCCATGGCGCCGTTCATCACCGAGGCCTACAACCTCTCGCCTGCACAAAAAGGCGTGATGTTGTCGATTCCGATTTTCGCTGGCGCCTTCATGCGGTTTCCGCTGGGCATTCTGGCGCAGTACATCGGTCGCAAAAATGCCACCCTGGTCGAGATGGGCGGCATCGCCATCGCCATGCTGTTTGGCTTTTTCTTCGTGAGTTCTTTCAATGACTTGCTGGCCATGGGCGTCTTGCTGGGCATCGCCGGGGCCAGTTTCGGTGTGGCGCTGTCTTTGGGTTCGGGCTCGTTTCCGCCGCGCTACAAAGGCATGGCCATGGGCCTGGTGGGCGCTGGCAATGTGGGTACGGCAGTGTCCGCCCTGCTCGCGCCGCCGCTGGCCCAGGCCTTTGGCTGGCAGGCGGTCTACGGTTTTGCCGCCGTCGCTGTGCTGCTGCCAATGGTCGTCATGATCGTGTTTGCCCAGGAGCCGCCGGATCTGGACAAGCATGCCAGCCTCAAGGAGCACACCGCCTGCCTGTTCGAGAAGGACGGCTGGGCCTTCAGCCTGATCTATGCAGTGACCTTTGGCGGCTTCATCGGCCTGATCACCTTCCTGCCGAGTTATTTTTACGACCAGTTCGGCGCGAGCAAAGTGCAGGCGGGCCAGCTCACCATGCTGGCGGCCTTCATGGGCGCCGCCCTGCGCGTGTTCGGCGGCTGGATTTCCGACCATTGGGGCGGCGTCAACACCCTGACTGGCGTGCTCGCCGTGGTGTGTGTGACCCTGGTGCTTTGCGGTTTGGCGGAAAGGTCTTTGCCCGTCACGATGTTGCTGTTTCTGATCTGTTTTGCGGCTTTGGGCGCAGGCAACGGCGCGCTGTTCCAACTGGTGCCCCTGCGCTGGCCGCTGACCACGGCTGTGGCCGGTTCGATGATCGGCGAAGTCGGCGCGCTGGGCGGCGGCCTGATCCCCAACGCCATGGGATTGAGCAAGCAATACGCCGGCACCTATGTCTGGGGTTTCGTCGGATTCGCTGTCTGTGCGGCAGCCATGTTGCTGTTGTTGCGCTTCATGCAAATTCGCTGGACCAGGACTTGGGCAGAGAAAGGGGGGCGCGCACGCAGCGCGTGACCCTCACACCAGCCGCTTGCGCTTGCCCTGCAGGTAGCGCACGGCGTTGACCACATTGAGCACGGCCTGCACCACGACGTCCGGGCGGTCTTTGTGCACGTTGTGGCCGCTGCCTTCGCAAATCTCCATGCGCCCCAGCACCGACATCTTGACCATGTTGCGTTGGGCCGCCACCCAAGTGCTGCCCAGTCCTGACGGCCAATGGGTTTCGGCCCGGCGCTGGGTCAGCACGATCAGCGGAACCTTGGGGAACGGGCCGGCCCGGCGCGCCTGCTTGGTGGTGGTGACGGCTGCCGCCAATTCATTGCGGATGACTGGGCGCGCCAGCACAAAGAGCGCCAGCGGCGGCTCGTACAAAACCCGCGGCACGCCGTTTTGCCTGCAACGGGATGCAAAGTCGGAATGGCGGGCGTCCACCAGCACCACACCCGCCACCTCCAGCGGGTAGGACCTGGCAAACAATTTCACGATGGTGCCGCCCAATGAATGCCCCACCAGCACATAGGGCGGCGGGATGTTTTCAGCCACCAGCATGGCGCGCAGTTCTTCGACGATCTGCTTGCCATGGCGCGGCTTGGCGGAACGTTCGCTCTGCCCATAACCGGCACGGTCGTAAGCGATGGACAGGGTCTCGGCGGCCACCTTGTTGAAGACGTCGCCCCAGGCGTCCTTGCCGTGCCCGAGTCCAGACTCGAAAATGACCGTGGGTTTGCCCGTGCCTGCGCTGATCAGGGCCTTGGTGCCCATAGGGGTGTGGACCAGGCGCGTGTGGTGAAGCGCTTCAAACATGGCCCCGCCATCGGGCGTTCGCAGGCCAGATTCATCGGCATGGGGACTGAGAATTCTCTGCAACACGTTGTCAGAGCGCAATCCCACTTTGCCTAACTGGGGCTTTCTCATAGTGGTCAAGGTATTTTCTACTATTCCAACTTACCAAAGCGTCAATTGGGCCTGTTACAGGTCGGACTGTACGGTATGCGACCAGAGCCGTCTGTTACCGCTGGATACAAATCTCAAGAATTGAGACTTTTTACCGTGTTTGGGCATTACCAATGCCCGAAAACGACTATTTGGGCAAGAAGATCAGCCAGTACGTCAACAAAAGGTTCAACAACAATGACACTGCCAGCCCGATTTGCCAAATGGCTTGCGGGTCGCGCTGGATCAGCGGTGTGGCCTGGGGTGCCCCCAGTGGGCGTGAGGCGCCGCGCTCAAGCGCCAGAAGCATTTCTTCGGCCGTCTCGAAACGCTTGCGTTTGTCACGCGCCACCGCTTTGAGCACGATGTGGTCGAGCCAAATCGGCACCTCGGGGTTCAAGCGGCTCGGCGCCGTCGGGTCGCGGTAATAACGCCCCATCTGGTACGGCAACACCTCGCCATATGGCAGGCCGCCCGTGAGCAGCTGGTACAGCGTCACACCCAGGGCGAACAGGTCGCTTTGCGCGTCCGGCAGTTCTTTTTGGGCTTCGCTTGCGTTCGCGCTGAATCCCCATTGCTCGGGGTTCACATAACTGGGCGTGCCGGCGTGCAGGCGGCGCATCGATTCAGGCTCACGCCCGCTCAAGGCCACGCCCAGATCGAGCAGGCGAAACACGCCGTCTTCGCCCTGATGCAGGTTGGCCGGTTTGACATCGCGGTGGATCACGCATTGCCGGTGCAGCAAGCCCAGCGTGCGCACGCCCTGGATCGCCGCCGCCAGCGCCTGCTGCAGGCTGAATTTGTGGCGCCGGTCAAGCTGCTGCTGCAAGGTTTCACCGCCGTGCCAGT
Organism: Rhodoferax sp.; assembly: GCA_031392945.1. Lineage (GTDB taxonomy): Bacteria > Pseudomonadota > Gammaproteobacteria > Burkholderiales > Burkholderiaceae_C > JANYCG01. The sequence goes on from JANMVT010000024.1 coordinate 9,667, forward strand.
CGTAAAGCAGATAAAACGCGCTGCGCGCTTGCGCGTTGGGCAGAGCTTCGTGCAGGCGCACCAAGTGGTCGGCGGCGCGCCCTGACTGCATGCGTTTGGCCAGCCAGGCTTCGTGGGCCAACATGGCGCGCTCGTCGGCGTCGTGCGCGCGCGCCGGGTTGAGGGTTTTCAGCGCATACAGCTGGCGGGTTTGGGGGTCTCTGACCTGGTACAGCACATTGACGCCGTTGTCGGCCACGGTGGCCGTCACGGCCAGGCCGTCGATCACGTCGCCTACGCGCAGGCGCGTCGGCACCGACAAGCCCTGCGCGCCGCGGTTGGCGTCGGCCAGGGTCGCGTCGAGCAGGCCTTGCACCCGGATCACCATGGCGGTCGCGTTGTCGCTGCTGGCGCCCGCCAGCGCCGCATCCACCAGTTTCTGGCTGGCGTCTTGCGCGCCCAGGCCCGAATCTGCGCCCCCGCTGCCAACTTGCACCAGATCTTGCAGTTCGCGCTCGCGCACGCTGCCGTACACGCCGTCGCTCAGTAAAACAAACACGTCGCCAAGTTCCAATTCGCCCTGGATGTAGTCCACCACGACATGGTCTTCAGCCCCTAAAGAACGCAGCAATTGGTGTTTGAAATCCGGGTGGTTGACAACATGGTCGTGTGTCAGCTGCATCAGCTTGCCCCGGCGCAGCAGATAGGCCCGCGTGTCGCCCACATGCGCCAGCGTGTACGACTGGCCGCGCAGCACCAAGGCGGTCAAGGTCGTCAGGCCCAGCACCGGCTGGCGGCGGCGGTTGACGCCGCACAACCAGGCGTTTTGCGCGGCGATGATGCGGTCCAGCGCCACTGTGGTGTCCCAGGTTTCGGGCGTGCCATAATAATCACGCACCAAACTGGTGACCGTGGTCTGCGCCGCTTCCTTGCCCATTCCGCCCGTGCTCACACCATCAGCGATGGCGGCAATGGCGCCCCAGCCCTCCTCCGGCCCGCGCTGGGGCAACACCGCCGCGCAAAAGTCTTCATTGATGTCTTTTCGGCCCGCCGAGCTGGCAAAACCAATGTCAATTTCAAATGCCATGCACCAGCATACGCAATTGCCATGCCCGAAGCCCCGTTGCCTGACGCCTGCAAAGGCTGCAATAGCCCCTAATTGGTGCATTGCAGCAAATTTGACGTATTCGAAATTGGCATGACCCTTGCACTGATCAATCCATCGCATTCAAATGGAAACGTCAGTGAAAAAATCGAAACTGGTGATGGTTGGAAATGGCATGGCAGGCGTGCGCACCATCGAAGAACTGATCAAGGTCGCGCCGGACTTGTACGACATCACCGTTTTCGGCGCGGAACCGCACCCCAACTACAACCGCATTCTGTTGTCGCCAGTGCTGGCAGGCGAGCAGACGCTGGATGAAATCGTGCTGAACTCCTGGGATTGGTACAAGGACAACCACATCACCCTGCACGCAGGCAAAAAAGTGGTTGAGGTGGACCGCATCAAACGCATCGTGCGCGCGGTCGATGCGTCCGGCGCCGTCACCGAAGTCGAATACGACCGCCTGCTGATGTGCACCGGCTCCAACCCCTTCATCCTGCCGATTCCTGGCAAGGATTTGAAAGGCGTGATCGCCTACCGCGACATCGCCGACACCAATGCCATGATCGACGCGGCCACGCATTACAAAAAGGCCATCGTCATCGGCGGCGGACTCTTGGGCCTGGAAGCGGCCAATGGCCTGATGCTGCGCGGCATGGATGTCACCGTGGTGCACGTCATGCCCTGGCTGATGGAGCGCCAGCTCGACGGCGCCGCCGGCAAACTTTTGCAAAAGTCGCTGGAGAAACGCGGCCTGAAATTCATGATCGGTGCGCAGACCCAAGAGCTGGTGGCTGGCTCGGACGGGCGAGTGGCGGCCATCCAATTCAAAGACGGCACAGAATTGCCCGCCGACCTGGTGGTGATGGCCGTCGGCATCCGCCCCAACACGGAACTTGCCGAAGCCATGCGCCTGCATTGCAACAAGGGCATCGTGGTCAACGACACCATGCAAACGACGACGGATGCGCGCATCTACAGCGTGGGTGAATGCGCAGCGCATCGTGGCATCGCTTATGGCCTGGTTGCGCCCCTGTTTGAGCAAGCCAAAGTGGCGGCCAACCACCTGGCGCAGTTTGGCATTGGGCGTTACACCGGCTCGTTGACGTCCACCAAACTCAAGGTGACCGGCATTGACCTGTTCAGCGCCGGAGAATTCCAGGGCGGCGAAGGCACGGAAGAAATCGTGATGAGCGACCCCTTTGGCGGCGTCTACAAAAAGCTGGTGCTCAAGGGCGACAAGCTGATTGGCGCCTGCCTGTACGGCGACACGGTGGATGGCAGTTATTACTTCAAGCTGCTGCGCGATGGCCGCAGTGTGGCGGACATCCGCGACAAGCTGATGCTGGGCGAATCCAATATCGGCGACGTCGGCCACGAAGGCCACAGCAAGGCTGCGACCATGCCCGACGACGCCGAGGTCTGCGGCTGCAACGGCGTGAAAAAAGGCACGATCTGCAAGGCCATCAAAGAAAAAGGCCTGTTCACACTTGATGAAGTGCGCAAACACACCAAGGCCAGCGCCTCCTGTGGCTCCTGCACCGGCCTGGTCGAGCAGATCTTGATGTTCACGGCAGGCGGCGACTATTCCGCCACGCCCAAAACCAAACCCATGTGCGCCTGCACCGAGCACGGGCACCAGGCGGTTCGCGACGCAATCGTGAAAAACAGGCTGGTGACCATGGCCAGCCTGCACCAGTTCTTTGAATGGAAGACTCCAAACGGCTGTTCCTCCTGCCGCCCGGCGATCAACTACTACCTCATCAGCAGTTGGCCCAAAGAGGCCAAGGACGATCCGCAAAGCCGCTTCATCAATGAACGCAGCCACGCCAACATTCAGAAAGACGGCACCTACTCGGTCATTCCGCGCATGTGGGGGGGCGAGACCACGGCCAGCGAATTGCGCCGCATTGCCGACGCCGTGGACAAATACAAAATCCCCACCGTCAAAGTCACCGGGGGCCAGCGCATTGACTTGCTGGGCGTGAAAAAAGAAGACCTGCAGGCGGTCTGGAAAGACATCGGCATGCCCAGTGGCCATGCCTACGCCAAAGCCCTGCGCACAGTCAAGACCTGTGTCGGCAGCGAGTGGTGCCGCATGGGCACGCAGGACAGCACGCAGATGGGCAAGGACCTGGAGCGCGCCATGTGGCGCATGTACGCGCCGCACAAGGTCAAATTTGCCGTCAGCGGCTGCCCGCGCAATTGCGCCGAGGCGGGCATCAAGGACGTCGGCATCATTGGCGTCGAATCGGGTTGGGAAATGTACGTGGCTGGCAACGGCGGCATCAAGACCGAAGTCGCGCATTTCTTCACCAAGCTCAAAACGGCCGACGAAGTGCTGGAGTACACCGGCGCGTTTTGCGAGCTGTACCGGCAGGAGGGCTGGTACCTGGAGCGCACCGTCCATTTCGTCAGCCGCGTCGGCCTGGATTACGTCAAAAAACGCATCCTGGAAGACGAGGCTGGCCGCAAAACCTTGTGGGCCAATTTGCAGGCTGCGCTGGAAGGCGAGCCCGACCCCTGGTTTGAATTTGACAAGGCGGCGGTGGACACACGGCAGTTTGAGGCGTTGACGGCCTGATGGGCCGCCCGAAGCCCGCTTGCGCCCCTTGAAACCTGTTTTATCTCATTTTTCCAATGAAATCGGCGTTTTTCCCTCGTCGCCATTGAATACATAGCTCCTATTAATATAGCAACATGACCGACTGGAAAAAAATCTGCCTTGTCACCGACATCCCGGTTTTGGGATCACGCCGGGTATCCCGCGCCCATGGCATGGACGTGGCGGTGTTCCGCAACAGCGAAGACACGGTGTTCGCCTTGCTGGACCGCTGCCCGCACAAAGGCGGCCCCTTGAGCCAGGGCATCGTGCACGGCAGCAGCGTAGCCTGCCCCTTGCACAACTGGAACATCGACCTGGCTGGGGGTTGCGCCAAAGCGCCGGACGTCGGCTGCACGCCGAAGTTTGCCGTCAAGGTGGAAGGCGGCGCGGTCTACCTGGACGCCGCTGAAATTGCCAGCCACGCGATCGACCAAACCCGCCCGGTGGCAGGCCCCAGGCACTTGGCCGCCGCCTGAACGTAAAACCCGCGTCAAACCAGCGCCAAACCGCCACGCAAGGAACCTACTGATGCTTTTTGGCCGCACTGACCGCAAGCCCATCACAATTCCCGCCAAACAGGTCGCGGAGTGGAAATACACCACCTGCAATTACTGCTCGACCGGTTGCGCGATTGAAATCGGCCTGAATGACAAGGGCAAAATCGTCACCAGCCGGGGCCACGCCGGCGCCGACGTGAACCGGGGCAAATTGTGCATCAAGGGTCTGCTGGAGCATGAGCTGTTCGACTCGCCCGGCCGCGGCGCCATGCCCCTGATGCGCGACAAGGCGCACCTGCCTTTCCAGCCCGCCAACTGGGACGCTGCGCTGGACAAAACGGCTGAAAAGATCAAGGAGATCCAGGCCAAATATGGGCGCGACGCCTTTGCCATCGTCTCGACCGGCCAGTTGCTCACCGAAGAGTTCTACACCCTGGGGAAGTTGGTGCGCGGCCAGATCGGCACCAACAACTACGACGGCAACACCACGCTGTGCATGGCCTCGGCCGTGTCAGGTTACAAGCGCTCCTTCGGCTCCGACGGCCCGCCCGGCTGTTACGGCGACTTTGAGCACACGCACTGCTTCATGGCGTTCGGCTCGAACCTGCCGGAGCAACACCCCATCATCTATTGGCGCCTGAAAGAAGCGCTGGAAAAACGCAAGTTCCCGCTGATCGTGGTGGATCCGCGCGTGACCATGCTGGCGCAGTTCTCCGACATCCACTTGGCCATCACGCCCGGTACCGACACCGTGCTGATCAACGCCATGATGTTTGTCATCTTCAAGGAAGGCCTGGAGGACAAGGACTACATCGAAAAACACACCCAGGGCATCGATGCCCTGCGCGCCCTGGTCGCCGACTATGACCCCGTCACCGCGCAACACGTTTGCGGCATTGACGAAGACCGCATCCGCACCGTGGCGCGGATTTACGCCAAAGCCCCCACCGCGATGAGCATCTGGACCATGGGCATCAACCAGTCCACCCACGGCTCGGACGGCGTGGTGGACATCAACAACTTGAACCTGATCACGGGCAACATCGGCATCCCCGGCGGCACCAGTTTGTCGATCACCGGGCAATGCAATGCCATGGGCACGCGCGAGTGGTCGTCTTGTTCGGGCCTGCCGGGCTACCGTTTGTTGGAAAAAGAAAAAGACCGTCAAACCGTAGCTGATTTCTGGGGCATTGACGAGGCCTTTTTCCCCGCCAAACGAGGCCTGGCGCAGACCGACATTTTCCCCGCCATCGAAACCGGTGAAATCAAGGGCCTGTGGCTGATTGCCACTAACCCCATGACCTCCATGGCGAACCAGCCGCGCATCCGCAAGGCGATGGAAAACCTGGAGTTTCTGGTGGTGCAGGACGTTTACGAAGATGTTGAAACCAACCAGTACTCCCACGTCTTTTTGCCGGCCGCCGTGTGGGCCGAAAAAGAAGGCTGTCACACCAATACCGAGCGCCGTGTCAACCTCACGCGCAACGTTCTGCCAGCCTACGCCGACTCCAAGCCCGACTTGTGGATCTTCAACCAGATGGCCAAACGCTTTGAAGACCGCAACAAAATCCACTTTCCCGAGACGGCAGAAGGCGCGTTTGAGGAGATGAAGATCCTGTCCAAAGGCGAGGGCCGCACGCTCGACATCTCGGGCATGAGTTACGACCGCATCGAGGCCGCGCGCGGCATCCAGTGGCCCTACTCTGAGGCAAAAGCCCAGGCCGACTCGTTGGCGCTGGACCAGCCCAACAACTTTGACATGAAGCTGCGCCTGCCTTTCGACGGCAACCCGCGCCTTTACACCGATGGCGTATTCCAGACGCCTTCGGGCCGCGCCAACCTGATCCCCGTGCGCTTCGTGAACAACAACGAGTGCCCCGACGGCGAATACCCGTTCTGGCTCAACTCGGGCCGAGTGGTGGAGCACTTCCACACCCGCACGCGTACCGGCAAAATCGGCAACTGCAACAAGTTCAGCCCCACGCCGTACATGGAAATGAACCCCGATTCGGCCCTGGAACTGGGCATCGAGCACCAGAGTTATGTGCGTGTGGTCAGCCGCCGGGGCGACGCGATTGTGATGGTGCAGCTCACCCACCGCGTGGGGCGCGACATGTTGTTCATCCCCTTCCATTTCCATGACTGCGTGAACCGCCTGACCCTGGGCCTACTGGACCCGCATTCGCGCCAGCCGGCTTTCAAGCAGAACGCCGCACGGGTTGAGAAAACCGACCAGGCGCAGGCCGCCCGATTGAACCTTGAGCGCCGTGCGTTCTGACTTTCATGCCGATGAAAAAGGAATGAGCCCCATGTCTGCCGTACTCGAAAATCCGGTTTCCGATCGACGCCCCCTGCCGCCGCTTGAAACGGCGGGCGCCTGCGCCAACCCCGGCTGTGCCACGGGCGGCTGTGCGTCCAAAAAAGCCCCTGAAAAGAAAATCTGGGAGATCCGCACTGAAGAGCAAACCTACGCCTTCCTGAAGGACAAAACCAATGCCGGCACCAACCGCTACGGCCAGAAGATCGACCTGATCGAACACGTCAACCACAAGCTGCCGGTGGGGCGTTCGATGTTCATCAACGAGAACCCGGCCGTCGGCAGCAACCCGAACCGCAACAAGCAACACGGCTTCTTCTTCACGGCCGACAACTGCATCGGCTGCCACGCCTGCGAAGCCGCCTGCAGCGAGAAGAACGACAACCCGGCGCACCTCGCGTTCCGCTCGGTCGGTTATGTGGAGGGCGGAAGCTACCCCGACTACAAACGCATGAACATCTCGATGGCCTGCAACCATTGCGACGACCCGGTGTGCCTTAAAGGCTGCCCGACCAAGGCCTACACCAAACACGTCGAATACGGCGCCGTGCTGCAAGACCCGGAAACCTGTTTCGGCTGTGGTTATTGCACCTGGGTCTGCCCATACAACGCGCCCCAGCTTGACCCGGTCAAGGGCCAGGTGTCCAAATGCAATATGTGCGTGGACCGGCTCGAAGTCGGCTTGAAGCCCGCCTGCGTGTCGGCTTGCGTGGGCAATGCGCTGGATTTTGGCGTGATCGAAAATATTCCCGAAGGGCGCGAGCAGGCGCGCTTCGAAATCCCCGGTTTTCCGTCGCCCGAGATCACCCACCCCAACATCCGCTTCCAGCAGATCAAGCAGATGCCCGACGAGATGACGCGCACCGACTCGATGCCGCTGAAGTACCACAAGGACGCGGCAGGCCGTTACCGCCCCAGCATTGACCCGAAGCAGGGCCAGGCCAAACACTGGAACATCTCGCGGCTGAGTTCGCGCGAAAACCCGCTGGTGTTGTTCACCCTGGCCGCGCAGACGGCGGCGGGCGCGTTTGCGCTGGCCTTTTTGGGCGCGCAGATTAACCTTGCTGGCTTCACCACCTTCGCCGAATCGGCCTTGTACGCGCCCTTGGCGGCACTTTGCTTTTTGCTGGTCGCGTTCGGCCTGTTCATGTCCACCATGCATCTGGGCAAACCGCAGCGCTTCTACCGCGGCTTCAACAACCTGCGGCATTCTCCGGTGTCGCGCGAAGGCCTGGGCATCGCCATCTTCATGGGCGCTTTGGGCGCGCACATCGCCTTCAGCCTGCCCGGCAACAGCCTGGTGCAGGCGCTTTTCATGCACCTGTTTTCACGCGATGTCAGCAGCCTGCCCGGCATCTCCCACGCGGTTGGGCTGGCACGGATTTTCGGCTTTCTGGCCCTGTTGGGCAGCGCCGGCGGTTTGTACTACATGATCAAGTGTTACCGCATCAAGGCGCGGCCGTTTTGGAACCACTGGCAGGTCGCCACCGCCTTTGTCGGCAACATGCTGTCTTTGGGGTCACTGGTGGCCGGCGTCGTTGTGATCGCCACCCTGGGCTTCGCGGGCGACGACATCTTGAACGTGACGGTGGCCTGCGCCGCTGTGTTGTCCCTGGGCCTGCTGCTCGAGGGCATCGGCCACACGGCCCACAGCCGCGCCATGGGGGTGGCTGAACACGAGGGCGGCGCATCCTACTACGTCCAGACCACCACCTTCGGCAAGACTTATGTGCTGCGCAATGTCATGCTCGGGCTGAACCTGGCGCTGGCGCTGGCGCTGCTGGCCGCCATGCTGGCGTTTAACACGGTCAACCTCTACACCCTGGCCGGTTTGGCCATCGTGGCCGCCACCCTGGTCACGACCAGCGTGATCGGCCGCGCCCTGTTTTACGTGCTGGTCATCCCCACCACCATGCCTGGCGCATTCTTCTGGAAGAACAAGGGCTTTGAAGAACATGCGCGCGACATCGGCCTGGCCGACATGCCCCAGGTGGGCGTGGCGCCCCTGAGACATTGAGCGGCATTGAGCGGCCATTGAGCCGCAAACAGGCGCAAACAGTTGCACGCGCCGGGCCAGCACGCTGCCGGAAGGCCCATGCCTGTGAAACCATATTCGGATGCAGCTCGAAGATTTGATCGATAAAACTTGCGTCGTCGGCGTCAGCTATTTCGACCTGGACGGCGCGTTGATGAAGCAAAACCAGTATTGCGGACAGGTCGTCAAGCTCGATGCCGAAGACGGCATCAGCATCCGGCTGCGCCATAGCGACGCGGCAGTCGAACAGGCCGAATTCATCCTGCCGCCGAACCTGGACGCCTGGTTTAAGGCGCCGCCTGGCCGCTACCGCCACGCGCCGTCCGGTGTGGACATCGAAAACCCTGACTATTTGGTGACTTGGGACGTGCATCGCATGCAGGACAACGCGGCAGAAGGCGAGCACGAATGGTGGGAGTGGGTGCCGAACACCGAACGCCCGGCAGTTGGAGAATCGGCTAACCAATAAATGGGGAGTTTCCGCCCCCCAGGCGACGGCCAGCGCGGCAAAGCCATAAGGATATAGCCGCAAGTGATGACCTATCGGGGACAATCACCCGACACGCACAATATGGCCATCGGCAAATACATCAAGGAAATCGGGCGCGGCAAAGACGGCGCGCGCTCCCTCACGCGCGAGCAGGCGGCCGACCTGTTCGGCCAGGTGCTCGACGGCGCGGTAAGCGACCTGGAGATCGGCGGTTTTTGCCTGGCCATGCGCATCAAGGGTGAAACCGCCCAGGAAATGGCGGGTTTTCTGGACGCCACCCATCAACGCCTCAACAAAGTGCCGGCCACACAGGATGGAAAACCGGCCATCGTCATCCCCAGTTACAACGGCGCGCGCAAACTGCCCGTGCTGACGCCCCTGCTGGCGCTGCTGCTGGCGGGTGAGGGCCTGCCGGTGCTGATCCATGGCACGGCCACTGAATCCAGCCGGGTTTACACGTCAAAAGTGCTTCTGGCCCTTGGAATACCTTCATTATCCGCTATTACTAATATAGCAAATGGTGAAATCGCTTTTGCGCCCACAGAATTGCTGTGCCCCGGCTTGCAACGCCTGCTGGAGGTGCGCCGCCTAGTCAATTTGCGCAACTCCGGCCACAGCGTGGTCAAACTCATGAACCCCTGCGCGGGCAAGAGTTTGCTGGTGAGCAGCTACACCCACCCCGAATACGCGGTGTCGATGGCCGCCACGTTTGAATTGATGCAGATGAATGCGATCTTGCTGCGCGGCACCGAAGGCGAATCGGTGGCCGATGCGCGGCGCATGCCGCAGATGGACGCCTTTGTCGCGGGCAAACGGTCCATTTTGCAAGAAGCGCAGTCTGGCACCCTGCCCTCGCTGCCGGACTTACCCAAGGAATTTGACGCCGACAGCACGGCTGCCTATATTCGCAACGTGATGGCGGGCAAGAGTCCGGTCCCCGCGTCGATTGCAAAGCAGGTGGAACACATCTTGCGTGTGTCCAGGTCATTATGAAAACACCGACACACAACACAAGAGACGCTCTGGCCACCCAAGGGCGAAGCACCCTGGTGGCAAATGGACTATGCACCCTCGTGGCGAAAGGACAGTGCACCCTCGTTGGTGCAGGCCCAGGCGATCCGGAGTTGCTCACGATCAAGGCGGTCAAGGCGATCCAGGCGGCCACCGTGTTGCTGGTGGATGATTTGGTGAACGAAGATATCGTCACCGCCTACGCAGCCCCGGGCGCGCGCATCGTGCACGTCGGCAAACGCGGCGGTTGCAAGTCCACGCCCCAGGCCTTCATCGAAAAACTGATGGTGATGGCCGCGCTGGAAGGCGAAAACGTGGTGCGCCTCAAAGGCGGCGACCCTTTCATTTTTGGCCGGGGCGGCGAAGAAGTCGAACATTTGCAGGCGGCCGGGGTGCAGGTCAGTGTCATCAACGGCATCACCTCGGGCCTGGCGGCGGTCACTTCGCTGAATGTGCCGCTCACGCACCGCGAGCACGCGCACGGCGTGGTGTTTGTCACCGGCCACGCCAAACCCAATGACGAAGGCACCGACTGGAAAGCCTTGGCCGCCACCTGCGCGCAAGCCAAACTGACCTTGGTGATCTACATGGGCGTCAGCGGCGTGCGGCGCATCCAGGACGAGTTGCTGACGGGCTTGCCCGCGCGCACCCCTGTCGCCGTGGTGCAGGACGCATCGCTGACCAGCCAGCGTCAGTTGGTGACACACCTGGGTGCGCTGGCGGACAGTGTCGAGCGCGCGTCAATGGGCAGCCCAGCGGTGATCGTTATCGGCGACGTTGTCAAGGGCCTCGCCCAAGT
>JANMVT010000028.1:0-15014 GCA_031392945.1 Rhodoferax sp.
ACGCCTTATCTTGGCTAATGTTCCCACTTTGATCACTCCTGTCTCCTGTGCATAACTTGGCATGCACAGTGTTTCTAACAGGGGTCAAATTTCAATGAAAATATCTGCCCTTAAGGGGTCAATTCTGGGTGGAATTCAACACTGTCCAACAAGTAACGCGCGCCGCCGGTGACGCTGGGGCGTGTGGCGCAGCGAAGTCAAGGGGGAGCGAAGCGGAGGACATTCGCGGAGCCACACGCCCCAGTGTCACCGGCTCCCAAAGGCCAGCACCACTCACCATTGACCAGCACCATCGATCACCCAAACCCGAACACCGTCGTGAACAACGACATGCTCAACAAGCGCCGCTCAGCGCGAACGCTCAGGCAGCAAAACCGAAGCAATCGCCACCATGATCAGGGCCACGGCGGCCCAGTCTTGCCAGTGCAAGACTTCCCCCAACCACCACGCGCCGGTCAAAACACCGACGATCGGGATGAACATCACGCTCAAGGTCGAGGCGACTGGCGGCAAGGACCGCGCCAGGTAAAACCAGGCCGACTGCGCGAAGCCATACACCAGCACCGCATTGAAGCCTATCGCCGCCCAATTGGCAGAAGACGGCAGCTTCCATAACGCGCGCTCAAACAGGAAGGACAGAAGCAGCATGGAGACGGTGGTCAGCGCCGTCATCCAGAACACGATGGTGAGTGTCGGCACGGGCAGGGTGGTGCGGCGCATGCGGTGTGTGCCCACGGCCCACGTGGCGGCGGCCAGCAGGGCCAGCCCGACCCCCATGGGTTTGCCCGACAGATCGGTCAGCTCATGCCACAACAGCAGCACCACGCCGGCCGCTGCTGCCGCCACGCCGCCCCAGGTCCGCGCGCGCAAGGCAGTGCCAAAAAACCAGGCCCCGATGACGGCTGAGAATATCTGCATGGTGTAGCCCAGAATCGCGGCGCGTCCGCTGCTCAGGGCGTTGACGGCCAGGATGATCAGGCCGTGCCAGAGGATCATGTTGAACAGCGCCAGCCAGGCCAGTTCAGCCCAATGCGCGCGGGCGACGCGAAACGGCACTTTCTGTACCAGCAGCACCAGGGCCAGCACGGGCAGGCCCAGCACGATGGCGATGGCGCGAAAGGTTAACGGCGGGTAGCTCATCACGCCGAGTTTCATCACCGGCCAGTTGACGCCCCAAACCAGGGTCAGAAGGACCAGAACCAGCAATTGGCGCGGCGAGAGCTTGTGCATGGCTTCATTGTCAGTGTTTTGAAACCGGGCCAAACGGGGGCCTTCTTACAATGTGGGCATGAACTTCATCGACATGCTGGGCGCGGCAGAGCGTCAAAACCAATCCATGTTGTGTGTCGGGCTGGACCCCGAGCCCAAGCTTTTTCCGGCCAGTTTCAAGGGCGACGCCAGCAAGATTTTTGACTTTTGCGCCGCCATCGTGGACGCCACGGCCGATCTGGTGATCGCCTTCAAACCCCAAATTGCCTACTTTGCCGCGCACCGCGCCGAAGGCCAGCTCGAGCGCCTGATCGCCCACATGCGCCGCGCCGCGCCGCAGATTCCGGTCATTCTGGATGCCAAACGTGGCGACATCGGCAGCACGGCCGTGCAATACGCCATCGAGGCCTTTGAGCGTTATGGCGCGGATGCCGTCACGCTGTCACCCTTCATGGGTTTCGATTCGGTGGCGCCTTACCTCCAGTTCGACGGCAAGGGGGCTTTTTTGCTGTGCCGCACGTCCAATCCGGGCGGGGACGATCTGCAAAACCAGCGGCTTTCGTCGGTGACAGGCGAACCGCTTTTGTACGAACACATTGCCCGGCTCGCGCAGGGGACATGGAACCTGAATGGCCAATTGGGTCTGGTGGTGGGCGCCACTTACCCGGCCGAAATTGAGCGGGTGCGCGCGCTGGCCCCCACCCTCCCGCTGCTGATTCCGGGCGTGGGGGCGCAGGGTGGTGATGCGGCAGCCACAGTCAAGGCCGGCTGGCGCGGCACGGCGGACAAAACCACCGCGCACATCGTGGTGAGCTCGTCGCGGGCCATTCTCTATGCGTCGTCAGGCGACGGCTTCGCCGCAGCCGCGCGCCGCGAAGCGCTCAAGACGCGGGACTTGCTGCACGGCGCCAGAGCCTAGGCAGACGCTGCGGCAAGGGCAGGCCGCGAATTCAAGGATCTGGATTTTTCGCCCACGCCTGGCCTTGAATCTGCTACGCTTTGCTTGCCTGTCTATTTTTTGAAAGGGTCATCATGTCAAAAGACAATCAAGCCAGTGTGTCATTCCAGGAACAAGTTGTGAGCGACATCAAATCGGCGATCTCCGAAGCCGAGGAGATGCTCAGCGCCACCGCCGACCAGGCGGGCGACAAAGTAGCCCGGCTGCGCGAGCGCATCAAGGCGCGCCTGGCCGATGCCAAAGTGCGCCTGATGGATGCGGAGGAACTGCTGGTGGCCAAAACCAAGGCGGCCGCCCGCGCCACCGATGAATATGTGCACGAGTCCCCCTGGACGGCGGTGGGCGTTGCCGCCGGGGTGGGTTTGCTGGTGGGCCTGATCATCGGCCGGCGCTAGGGCGTGGGCGTGCGCGGGTCTTCAGGCGCCGGCGAGCCGGCCGGGTCCACCGGTTTGTTTGGTGCGCTGAAAAACAGTGGCGCCACCCTTGTGGGCATGGTGCGCACGCGCCTGGCCCTGGTAGCCAACGAGCTGGAGCTGGCCCGGCTACAGGTGATGCAGCAACTGGCCTGGCTGTTCGGCACCCTGGTTTGTGTAGCGTTCGGCGCCCTGCTGATCGTGTTGCTGGCGGCCCTGGTGTGGTGGGAGCAGCGCGTCTGGGTGGTGGGTGGTTTTGCGGCGCTGTTTTTGCTGCTGGCCGTGTTTTGTTACCGCGCCTTCAAGGCCAGTGCGGGCGCCAATGAAACGCTGTTCGACGCCAGCCTGGCCGAGTTGCAGAAGGACTTGGCCGAGCTTAAGCGCGCGGTGGCTGAGCCGGGGGGCCGGCCGTGAGCCTGACTGCGGCCGAGCTGCTTTACCGGCGCGGCCAGCTAGTGGAGCGCATCGGCCACCAGCGTGCCGCACTGGCGCGCGATCTGGCGCCGGTCCGGTCGACGCTGAACACGGCGGATCAGGCGCTGGGCGCGGCCCGAAATGGCCTGCATTTCCTGAAAGCCCATCCCCTGGCGGTGACGCTGCTGCTGTCCAGCCTGGTAGCCTTCAAGCCAGGGCGCGTGGTGCGCCTGCTGCGTCGCGGCCTGGTGGTCTGGAAAACCTGGCGCACACTGCGGGCCTGGGGCCCAAGGTCGCTGTCAAGCTCGCTACCCCGGCGGGTTTGGCAATTTGTCCAGCGGCGCTATTTCTGACGCGAGCGGCGCGCCCGGCGCCGACAGATCTCGCAGGGCCGTCTGCACCAGTTGCAGCACCTGCGCCGCGTCGCCCAGCGCGTTGGCCATCAACAGGCTGAGCTTGCTCAAAAACAATTCCGTGTGGCCGGGGCCGGCCTCGTCGATGGCTTGGGCCAGGGTGTCATAAACCTGTTCGAGTTCGGCCAGGCTGAGTTGTTTTGTCGCTGAATTCATGGGCTCGGCCATCATCTTTTCCCAGTCGGCGCGGGTTGGCCCAGCGCTTGTGCCAGTGCGCTCTCAAGCTGCGGCGCGCTCAGGCCTTGCCAGCGCGCGCACACATGCTGGTCGGGGCGAAACAGGTAGGCGGCACCGTCTTTCAATACCCCGTACTTGAGCGCGATGCGCCCGTGGGTGTCCTGCACGAGCCGGTCGATTCCTGCTGTGGCCTGCCCTTTGCCCAACTCGCCCGGCTCCTGCGGCGCTTTCGGGCAGACCAGGGTCAGGCCCAGGGGGACGCCGCTGGTCCGTATGGCTTGGGCAGTTTGAAGAATGTCGGCCATCGGCGCCGTGGCCGGGCTGTCGGCATGGCCAAACAGCATCAGCATAAAACCCGCCGGGAAATCGTCCATCAAATACCCGTCAGGGCCCAGCGCCACATTGGCCATCGGTTCACCTTGCGCCGGGCCGGTTTGAAACATGGTGTTGTCGTCGTCGGCGCTGTTGAGGCTGGAATCGGTGTAGACGTGGGGCCTGGAGGTACGCCAATGGTAAAGCGGGCGCACGAATTCCTGCGTCAGCGAGAGAGACAAAACGGCGTCGCGCAGCGCCCGAAAGCCGCGCGTGGGCGGCGTCATGAAACGTGTGCTCTTGCCCGCCTCTTCGATGATCTCACGGGCCGCAGCGACACGTTCTTGCGAATAGGAGCGCAACAACCCGTCCGGCGCCAGGCCGCGCGCCACGCAGGCCAATTTCCAGGCCAGGTTTTGCCCGTCCTGAAAACCGGTGTTGGCGCCGCGCACGCCAAATATCGGCAGCAAATGGGCGGCGTCGCCGGCAAACAGAAAACGGCCATGCTGGTAGTCCGGCAAGGTCAACGCGCGGGCGGAATAGACCGACGACCAGTCCAGCTCCCAGGCCAGGCCGCCATGGCCGATCATCGCAAGCTGGGCGTCGATGCGTGTGCGCAGCGAGTCCGGCGCCAGCGCCTGTTCGGGCGTTTCGTCAGCGGGCAGCTGGTAATCGATGCGCCAGATGCCCAGCGGCTCGCGGTGCATCAGCACGGTGTTGCGCGGGTTCCAGGGCGGGTCGAAGAAAGCTAGGCGCTCGGTCGGCAGGGGCAGGTCGATGCGGATGTCGGCGATCACAAAACGCCCCTCGTAGGAACTGCCTTCCAGCTTCAGGCCGAGCAGGCTGCGGATGCTGGAGCGCGCGCCGTCAGACGCCACCACATGGTCCGCCGTCTGCAAATAACTGCCCTGCGGCGTGTCGACTTCAAGCTGCGCGGCAGCGCCATCCAGCCCGGCGTTGACCACGCGCGTGACTTTGTGCCCCCAGCGCATCTCGATCAGGGGCTGCGCCTGCACCCGCCCGGCCAGGGCCTGTTCCAGAAACTGCTGCTGCAGGTTGGTCATTGGCGCAAATCGCTCGTCCCCGCTGTGCGGCGCTTCCATGCGAAACACGCGTTGCCCCCGGTAAAAGGAGTTGCCGTGGCGCCAGGGCAGCCCCAAGGCAGTCACGGCCTTGTCGGCCCCGATCTGCTGCAGGATTTCCATTGAGCGGCGCGTGAAAACGACGGCGCGGCTGCCCTCGCACATCTGCTGCTCGGCCTCCAGCAACACGCAGGGCACACCCAAGCGCGCCAGTTCCAGCGCCGTGGCGCGGCCGATCAATCCGGCGCCGGCGACGACCACCTTGGCCGTTTGCGGCGACGCAGGGCGGGGTGTGGCCGGGTAAACCTGGTAGTCAAAATAGATCGAGCGCAGCGGCTCGGTGTTGGCTTGGTGCATCGGAAAGGTGATTGCTATAAAAATAGAAGCTAACTACGCATATTCCACGAGGGCCAATGGCACTTTTAATGCAGTAACCGGGCCAGATACCGCCCGGTGTGGCTGGCCGGGCTTTGCGCGATGTCCTCCGGCGTGCCCACCGCCACCACCTCGCCGCCGCCCGATCCGCCTTCGGGCCCCATGTCGATCACCCAGTCGGCAGTCTTGATCACATCCAGGTTGTGCTCGATCACCACAATGGTGTTGCCGGCGTCGCGTAGCTGGTGCAAGACTTTGAGCAGCAGGTCGATGTCGGCGAAGTGCAGGCCCGTGGTGGGTTCATCCAGAATGTAGAGCGTGCGTCCGGTGTCGCGTTTGGACAATTCCAGCGCCAGCTTGACGCGTTGCGCCTCGCCGCCCGACAGGGTGGTGGCCGATTGGCCCAGGCGGATATACGACAGGCCCACATCCAGCAAAGTGTGCAGCTTGCGTGCGATGGTGGGCACCGCGCTCAGGAAGGCATAGGCGGCCTCAACCGTGAGATCCAGGATCTGGGCGATGTTCTTGCCCTTGTACTGCACTTCGAGCGTCTCGCGGTTGTACCGCATGCCCTTGCACACGTCGCAGGGCACGTAGACGTCGGGCAGAAAATGCATCTCGACCTTTTTCACCCCGTCGCCCTGGCAGGCCTCGCAGCGCCCGCCGGCTACGTTGAAGCTGAAGCGCCCGGACCCATAACCGCGTTCGCGCGCGGCGGGCACTTCGGCCATCAGTTCGCGGATGGGCGTGAACAGGCCGGTGTAGGTGGCCGGGTTGCTGCGCGGCGTGCGGCCGATGGGCGACTGGTCGACGTTGATGACCTTGTCGAAGTGCTCGATGCCCTCAATCGCCTCATGCGCGGCGGGTTCCTCATGCGCGCGGTACAGGGTGCGCGCCACGGCGGTGTACAGCGTGTCGTTGACCAAGGTGGATTTGCCCGAGCCGGACACGCCGGTGACGCAGGTCAACAACCCCACCGGGATTTCAACACTGACCTTTTTCAGGTTGTTGCCGGTCGCCCCAATCACGCGCAGGGCCTGCATGCTGCCCTGGGTGGCCAGGTGGGCGAGCTCGCGGGCGGCGCGCCGCTCAGCCGCCGGACTGGGCGCAAAACGTGACTTGATGCGCTCGGGCGAGGTGTTGCTGATCAGGGTCGGCTGCCAGGGCGTGCGGTTGCGCGGCACGGCAATTTTCAACACCTGGGCAAGGTACTTGCCGGTGAGCGAATCGGGGCTGGCCACGACCTCTTGCACCGTGCCCTGCGCCATCACGCGCCCGCCGTGCAGGCCGGCGCCGGGGCCCATGTCGATCACGTGGTCGGCGGCGCGGATCATGTCCTCGTCGTGCTCGACCACGATCACGCTGTTGCCGATGTCGCGCAGGTGTTTCAGCGTGGCGATCAGGCGGTCGTTGTCGCGCTGGTGCAGGCCGATGCTGGGTTCGTCCAGCACATACATGACGCCGGTCAGGCCCGAGCCGATCTGTGAGGCCAGGCGGATGCGCTGGGATTCGCCGCCGCTCAGGGTCTCTGCGCTGCGGTCCAGGCTCAAATAATTCAGGCCCACGTCGTTCAGAAACTTCAGGCGCAGGCCGATCTCGCGCACCACTTTGGCGGCAATGTCACCCTTGGCGCCGCGGATGCTCAGGCTGCTGAAATAGTTGAAACACTCCTTCAAGGTCAAATGGCTGACTTCGAAAATCGCCCTGGCGTCGTGGCCCACCCCCAGCTTCACGTGCCGCGCTTCGCGGCGCAAGCGCGAGCCCCTGCAATCGGCGCAGGCCTGGGTGCTGCGGTAACGCGACAGGTCTTCGCGCACCAGGGCCGAATCGGTCTCGCGGTAACGCCGCTGCATGTTGGGCAGGATGCCCTCGAAAGGGTGTTTTTTGCTGAGCTTTTTGCCCTCGGAGGCCCCGGAGTCCATCACATAACTGAACTTGATTTCCTCCTCGCCCGAACCCTGCAACACGGCCTGTTGCACGGGGGCAGGCAGGGCCTCAAACGGCAGATCCAGGTCAAACTTGTAATGTTTGGCCAGGCTCTCCAGCATCGAAAAATAATAACCGTTGCGCCGGTCCCAGCCCTTGATCGCACCGCTGGCCAGGCTCAAGCCGGGAAAGGCCACCACCCGCGCCGGGTCGAAGAACTCCTGGTGTCCCAGGCCGTCACAGGCCGGGCAGGCACCCACCGGCGAGTTGAACGAGAACAGGCGCGGCTCCAGCTCCTGAATCGAGTAGCTGCACACGGGACAGGCGAATTTGGCGTTAAACAGGTGTTCTTTTGGGCCTTTTCCCTCGTCGGCATTGGATAGTTTGCTATCAATATTGTGAGTCAGCGCCAGCGCTATGGCGCGGCCATCGGCCAGGCGCAGCGCGGCCTCGAAACTCTCGGCCAGGCGCTGGCGCAATTGGGCCCCAGGCTGCGCCGGCGCAGTTGCCGACTTGGGCTCGGCTGCGTCCGAGCGCACCCGGATCCGGTCCACCACCACGTCAACGTCGTGTTTTTCGGTCTTTTTGAGCTTGGGCAATTGGTCAAACTCATACGATTCACCATCTACCCGGAACCGCACATACCCCTGCGCCTGCATCTCGGCAAACACATCCAGAAACTCGCCCTTCTTCTCGCGCGCCAGCGGCGCCAGAATCATCAGGCGTGTGTCCTCCGGCAAGGCCAGCACGGCATCGACCATCTGGCTCACGGTCTGGGCCTGCAAGGGCAGATCATGGTCCGGGCAATGCGGCGTGCCGGCGCGGGCGAACAGCAGGCGCAGGTAGTCATGGATCTCGGTCACCGTGCCCACGGTGGAGCGCGGGTTGTGGCTGGTGGCTTTTTGCTCGATCGAAATGGCTGGCGACAGCCCTTCGATCACGTCCACATCGGGCTTGTCCATCAACTGCAAAAACTGGCGCGCGTAGGTCGACAGGCTCTCTACATAACGGCGCTGGCCCTCGGCGTAGAGCGTGTCGAAGGCGAGTGAGGATTTGCCCGAGCCGCTCAGGCCGGTGATCACCACCAGGCGGTTGCGCGGGATGTCGAGGTCGATGTTTTTGAGGTTGTGCGTGCGTGCGCCGCGGATGCTGATGGTCTGCTGCTGCAAAGCCGGGGCAAAGGTTTTGCCCTCAAGTTCAGCTTCGAGGTGGGCGGCGTCTTTGGGGGAGTTCAAAATGTCGTGGATTCAGGGAAACCCACAATGATAGTGAATGTTGGCCACTCTGGGCAAACTGCGGCCAATCCGGCATGGCGCCAGCACCCTTGGCGACTGGAAGCATAATCTGGGGCATTCCAAAAAATTCAGGAAAACACCATGGCATCTGTCAATAAAGTCATCCTTGTGGGCAATCTGGGCCGCGACCCCGAGGTGCGCACCTTTCCCAGCGGCGACCGCGTGGCCAATTGCACCATGGCCACCACCGAAAGCTGGAAAGACAAGAACACCGGCGAGCGCAAGGAGCTGACCGAGTGGCACCGCCTGGTGTTTCGCGGCGGCCTGGCGGGCATCGTGGAGCAGTACCTGCGCAAAGGCTCGCAAATTTACGTCGAAGGTTCGATCCGCACCCGCAAATACACCGACAAGGATGGCGCCGAGAAGTCCATCACCGAAATCAGCGTCAATGAAATGACCATGCTGGGCAGCCGCCAGGGCGCCGGTGGGCCGTCCGGCGATGATGAAGGTGGTGGTGGCGGTTATTCACGCCCCGCGCCGGCATCGCGCCCCGCACCGCAGGCCCCCAAGGCCGCGCCCGCCAAATCGACCAGCGGGTTTGATGACATGGATGACGATATTCCGTTCTGATCGGTAGGTATTCGACAACAGTCGAATTGGGGTGAAAGGCCGCGCCTGCCTCGACGTCAAGGCTACGACTTGGCGATGAATGCGAAGCTCACCTTCAGGTCGTTCAGCCACCGCACATCAAGAAGTCCATCATGCTGCATGCGCCCGACGACGATGCCTGGGTGTACACCGATGGCTTGAGCGAAGCTGATGACAGCAGTTTTCGTCTTTGGTAAATCCGCAAGTGCTTTTGCTTGACTGGGCGCAATCAGGAAATCCCTGGCCCATGCATTGGCTTGCTGCTCTTCTTTGGATGAAGAGCCCGCCTTTGAGGGGTCATCGAGAAACACCGACTTCTTTTGCTGGCTATGCAGCAGTATGTGCGCCGCTTCATGAAAGAAACTAAACCAGAAACGGTCATTCTGCTTGCCATACAGCGATAGCTGAATCAAGGGCCGACGCGCATTCAGCCAACGCGCGACCCCTGACACGTGCGTCCTGGGCAGCGCAGGAACCAGGACAAACGCGACACCAGCTTCCTGCAATAGCTGCTGCATCCGTGGTTGAAACTCTTGAGGTGACTGGCAGCTGAGCCCGCGCACTTCCTTCAAGGCCACCTTAAAACGAGCCTCGTCATAGGGTGGGCCGTCCAACTTTTCAGCGCTACGCTCACCCATGCGTAGCCAGACAGAAATTGCCGCCACATCCGCCTGATCTTCCCGGCTGCGGCGAAAGGCCAACTCCATACAGCCGTATTGGCTTTCCCATTGGTCGGAAGCAGCAACGCCAAAAAAACTCAGCAACTCGCCCACCAATCCAGGCTTGGCCCTGGCATCTGTCCGTCGCTTGGCCAGAACGCCAGCGTCCATCATTTCCTTGACGGGAAAACGTTCAAGCCAGGGCACCATCGCTGCTTGGCGTTCCGAGGCGTCGAGCACCGCCACACGCTCACGGTATTGCGCCTCCCGCGTGAGCCAGAAACCCACCGAGGCACCCAAAACATTCTGCAAGCGGATGGCCGCGTCTTCGGTCAAAGGCACTTTGGCTTTGATCAATTGGTTGACGTGTTTGAGCGAGTACCCCAACCTGTCTGCCAATTGCTGCTGCGTCCAACCACGCTCCTCCAGCAAGTCGAGAATGGTGTCCCCGGGAGGTGACACCCAATCCGGCGCGAACGGCGCGTCCGCACCCTGCACAGGCAATTCAGTCATGGTAGTCCCCGATGTATTCAATGCACACGATGCTCACAGCGGACCAGTCGACAGAAGCGTCGTCCCGACGCGGTATAGGTTCGTTGGCAGGCGCAAAAACCAAACGCCAGCCACCCGCCAAATCCAGAGCGAATTGACCAAGGCGATCTCCTTTGAGTGGATGCGGGTTTCCCGCCATCAAATCAGACACCCGTGACGCAGCCGCGATATCCGCCAATCGCGTTTGCAGCTTGCGCGCACTGATATCCCCAAGCCTCTTTACAGCTACGGCCCTCTTTTCGCAGAGATCTCGCAGCTGCTTGTCCTTGAATCGAATCTCCAAGAACACCTCCGTTTAGTTGAAGGCAATTCTAACATTTATTTACCTATCAGGTAAATAATATTAAATAACCTTCTGCACCAGCACCTCGGCCAGATTACTTCAAATTGCGCAGCACCAGCCACAGCTTGCGGCCAATAATATCCTTGGTTTCTTTGGGCGTGGCGGTCAGGCCAATCTGGGTGGCACTGGCAAAGTAGGTCAGGATTTCGCGCCAGGCCGAGTCTTCATCGGCGCTGCCACGGTGGCACTCGTCCACCACGATGAGGTCGAAAAAGTCGGGGCTGAACTGCTTGTAGATGTTCTGCGCTTCTTCCGTTCCGCTGACGGCCTGGTAGAGCGAGAGGTAAATCTCGTAGCTCTTGTCCACCAGCTTGGTCGTTTTGTTGACGGCCAGATCCACATCTTCCACGGTGACTTGGCCCTGATCATTGATGCGCTCAATGCCCTTCGCGTTGGGGCTGAGCTTGGCCATCGCACCCTTGAACGGGCGGAAGTCATTGACCATGGTCTGGTCGATCAGGATGTTGCGGTCGGCCAGGAACAGGATGCGCTTTTGGCCACTGGGTTTATCGGCACGCCAGGGCGACTTCCACAGGCGGTGGATGATCTGGAACGCGGTGTAAGTCTTGCCCGTGCCGGTCGCCATGACCAGCAACACCCGGTTTTGGCCGTTGGCGATGGCTTCTACAGTCCGGTTGATGGCATTGAGCTGGTAGTAGCGCGGAGTCTTGGCGGTGGTGGCGGGGGCGTAGTCAAACGCGGCCACGCTTTGCACCTCAGAGTTCCAGCCCTTCCACTTGCAGTAGCGTGCCCAGAGCTCTTGTGGAGACGGGAACTGGTCCAGAGTGAGGTTTTGCTCCAGCACGCCGGTGGCCAAGGTGGCGTCGCGGAACACAAAGCCTTCGCCATTGCTGGCAAAGCTGAAGGGCACGTCGAGCAGTTGCGCGTAGTTGATGGCCTGCTGCATGCCCGCTTGCACGGAGAGGCGGGACTTTTTGGCTTCGACCACAGCCAGCGGGATATTGGGCTTGAGGAACAGTGCGAAGTCGGCGAACAACACCGTGGACTGGTCGCGCCGGGCCGTCTTGCCGCGCACCACCACACGGCCCGCGCGCAAAGGGTATTGCGCGTAAATCTGGTCGAGGGTGTGCCACCCCGCCTGCACGATGGAAGGGCGGATATATTTGTCGCTGATGTCGCTTTCAGATAAATTTTTCTTGTTCAAGCTCGGCCCTTGTCGCCAAGCGAGGAAAAACCCTCGCAGCCATAGAAGTCTAACCGGCGGATTTGGTTCGGCAAGAACGGGGAAAACCCATGCGTTCTTGACGGCGGATGCCCATAAAATCGTACTTCTGTGCCGACTTCACGCAATCACGCCGTGTCGTTTGCATACTTAATTGAACAAATTTTTTTGATTGTTGACGCCGATGAGCATTGCCACCACCTCTCTGCCGCCATTCCACCTGGCTTTTCCAGTCCATGACCTGGCTGCTGCACGCCACTTCTACGGCGACTTGCTGGGCTGCCCCGAGGGGCGCAGTTCCGACGAATGGATTGATTTCAATTTTTATGGGCACCAGATCGTCACCCACCTGGTCGGCCAGAAAACCACGGAGCGCCCGTCCAATGCGGTTGACGGCCACGACGTGCCCGTGCCGCACTTTGGTGCCGTGCTGCCCATCGCCCAGTGGCAGGCGCTGGCCGACAAGCTGACGGCGGCGGGCACCGAATTCATCATCAAGCCCTACATCCGCTTCAAGGGCGAAGTGGGCGAGCAGGCGACGATGTTTTTGCTCGACCCCAGCGGCAACGCGCTCGAATTCAAGTCTTTTGCCGACCTGGATTCATTGTTCGCAAAATGATTTGCTTTTGTTTTAATAGCAAACTTTTCATATACAACGAGGGCTAGCGCCTCTATTTTCCAAAAATCCAGTGTGAAGCCAGGTTGTGGACAACCATCGTACCCAACTTGGGTATTTCAGGCCTCCGCAGGCGTGGCGATCACACCGCCACCCAGGCAGACTTCTCCCGCATAAAGCACGGCTGACTGGCCTGGTGTGACCGCCCATTGCGGATCGGGAAACTTCAGGTTGAAGGCGTCGGCCGACACGGACGTGAGCTCGGTGGCTGCGTCGGCCTGGCGATAGCGGCATTTGGAGGCGTAGTCGCCAACCGCCGGCGCGCTGCCTGATATCCAGCTGGCATCCTGTGCGGTCAGGGCGCTGGACAGCAGCCAGGGATGGTCATGCCCCTGCACCACCCACAGCGTATTGTTCTGGATGTCCTTGCGGGCCACAAACCAGGGTTGATGCTCTCCCACACCACGTTGCCCGCGCGCCTGAGCAGCTTTCAGCTCCTTGCCCTTGGCCTTGACGCCACCGATGCCGATGCCCTGGCGCTGGCCCAGGGTGTAAAAACTCAAACCCACATGCTGGCCCAGCACGCGCCCGCGGTCGTCCCTGATCGGCCCTGGCTCTTTGGCGATGTACTGGTTCAGAAATTCCCGAAACGGGCGTTCGCCGATGAAGCAGATGCCGGTGGAGTCTTTCTTCTTCGCGTTGGGCAGGCCAATTTCTTCGGCAATCCGTCGCACTTCGGTCTTGTGCAACTCGCCCACAGGAAACAGCGTTTTTGAGAGCTGGGCCTGGTTCAGGCGGTGCAAAAAGTAGCTCTGGTCCTTGCCGGGGTCAAGCCCCTTGAGCAACTCGTGCCGCCCAGTCGCTTCGTTCAAGCGAACCCGCGCGTAGTGGCCCGTAGCAATGCTGGAAGCCCCCAGGCGCACGGCATGGTCGAGAAAGGCCTTGAACTTGATTTCGGCGTTGCACAGAATGTCCGGGTTGGGCGTGCGCCCGGCCTTGTATTCACGCAGGAACTCGGCAAACACGCGGTCTTTGTACTCGGCGGCGAAATTGACGTGTTCGATCTCAATGCCGATCACA
The DNA here is from genome assembly GCA_031392945.1 of Rhodoferax sp. Taxonomy (GTDB): domain Bacteria; phylum Pseudomonadota; class Gammaproteobacteria; order Burkholderiales; family Burkholderiaceae_C; genus JANYCG01. The sequence continues at coordinate 13,596 of JANMVT010000028.1, forward strand.
TCGGCCACGGCGGCGGCGTCGACAAAGTCGATGTTGGACGAGCAGAACTCGTCGTGGTCATCGCCCTCCCAGTTCTTCATGAAGATGCCAATGACCTCGTGGCCGGCCTTTTTCAGCAGGTGTGCAGTCACTGCGGAGTCAACCCCACCACTCAATCCAACCACCACTCGCTTTTTATCGGCCATAGGTGTGCGATTATCCCAGCATGGACAAATTCAAACCGGTGGAGGGTCAAGCGTGAACGTGGATGTATTGGTCGTCGGCGGTGGCAACGCAGCCCTGTGCGCGGCCTTGATGGCGCGTGAGGCGGGTGCCAGCGTATTGCTGCTGGAAGCCGCGCCGCGCGAGTGGCGTGGCGGCAATTCCATGCACACGCGCAATTTGCGCTGCATGCACGACGCGCCGCAGGATGTCTTGACCGGCGCGTACCCGGAAGAAGAGTTCTGGCAAGACCTGCTCAAGGTCACTGGCGGGAAAACGGATGAAAAGCTGGCGCGCCTGGCCATCCGGGAATCATCCACCTGCCGCGACTGGATGCGCCGCCACGGTGTTTTTTTCCAGCCCTCGCTCACCGGCACGCTGCACCTGTCGCGCACCAATGGTTTCTTCATGGGCGGCGGCAAAGCGCTGGTCAACGCCTATTACCGTAGCGCGGAAAAACTGGGCGTTCAGGTCCGCTACAACGCGCCGGTTGAGGGCATCGAATTGGAGGCATCGGCCGAATCTGGACAGCGCGAATTCAAAGCTGCGTTGCTGAAAAACGGCGAGCGCATCAGCGCCAAAACCTGCGTGCTGGCCGCTGGCGGGTTTGAGTCCAACCTGGCCTGGCTGCGCGAAGCCTGGGGCCAGAACGCGCTGGGCGAATGGCCCGCCGACAACTTTTTGATCCGCGGCACCCGCTTCAACCAGGGTGTGTTGCTCAAGGCCTTGCTGGACGCCGGGGCCGACCCCGTGGGCGACGCCACACAGGCCCACATGGTGGCGATTGACGCGCGCGCGCCGCTGTACGACGGCGGCATCTGCACCCGCATTGACTGCGTGTCGCTGGGCGTCGTTGTCAACCGGCAAGCCAAACGGTTTTACGACGAAGGCGAAGACTTCTGGCCCAAGCGTTACGCCATCTGGGGCCGTCTGGTGGCGCAACAGCCGGGGCAGGTGGCTTATTCGATCATCGATGCCAAGGCCAGCGGACGCTTCATGCCGCCGGTGTTTCCTGGTGTCAGGGCAGATACTTTGCCTGAACTGGCGCAACAACTCGGACTGGATGGTCCGACCTTCATGCAAACCCTGAACGACTACAACGCCGCCTGTGGCGCGGGCAGTTTTGACCACACGGTGCTGGACGATTGTGCGACCGTGGGCATCAGCCCGGCCAAAACCCATTGGGCCCGGCCGATCGACACGGCGCCGTTTTATGCC